>NZ_JBVHVF010000019.1:0-157265 GCF_055564955.1 Streptomyces sp. NPDC028910
CTCTTTTCCCTGTCCCCTCCCAGACCCCCCCCCCAAACCCCCCCCCAGCCCCCCCCCCCCCCCCCCCCCTCTTCTCCCCCCCCTGGGGTCCGGGGGCAGCGCCCCCGGCAGCGGCGGCGCGGGTTACGTCAGGCGGGACAGGGCCTCGGGCAGGGGGAGCTCCTCGCGGGTGCCGGACGCGCGGTGCTGGAGTTCGACCACCGACTCGGCGGAGCGACGGCCCGCCACCAGGATCCACGGCACGCCGATCAGCTCCGCGTCCGTGAGCTTCACGCCGGGCGACAGGCCCGGGCGGTCGTCCAGCAGCACCCGCAGACCCGCCGCGGCCAGCGCATCGGCGGCCTGCGAAGCCAGCGCCAGCGGTACCGCCTTGCCCGCCGCCACCACGTGGACGTCGGCCGGGGCCACCGCCGCCGGCCAGCACAGCCCGCGCTCGTCCGCCGTCTGCTCGGCCAGCGCCGCCACCGCGCGGGAGACGCCGATGCCGTACGAGCCCATCGTGACCCGTACCGGCTTGCCCTCGCGGCCCAGCACGTCCAGTCCGAAGGCGTCCGCGTACTTGCGGCCCAGCTGGAAGATGTGCCCGATCTCGATCGCCCGGTCGAGCCGCAGGCCCGCCCCGCAGGACGGGCAGGGGTCGCCCGGCTCCACGACCGCCACGTCCAGGTACCGGTCCACCTCGAAGTCCCGCCCGCAGACCACGTTCCGGGCGTGGGTGTCCGCCCGGTTGGCCCCCGTGACCCACGCCGTTCCCGGCGCCACGCGGGGGTCGGCCAGGTAGCGGACCTTCTCCAGACCCTGCGGGCCGACGTAGCCCCGTACGAGATCGGGCCGGCCCACGAAGTCCTCGGCCGTCACCAGTTCCACGACCGCCGGGGCCAGGTGCTCCGCCAGCTTGCCGAGGTCCACCTCCCGGTCGCCGGGCACGCCGACGGCCACGATCTCGCCGTCCACCTTGACCAGGAGGTTCTTCAGCGTCGCCGAGGCGGGGACCCCCAGGTACGCCGCCAGCGTCTCGATCGTCGGGGTGTCCGGGGTGTCCACCTCCTCCAGCGGCGGGTGCTCCGCGGACACCGGGGCGAGGGGGAAGGTCACGGCCTCCGTGTTCGCCGCGTAGTCGCAGGACGGGCAGTCCACGAAGGTGTCCTCGCCCGCCTCGGCGGGGGCCAGGAACTCCTCCGACGCCGAGCCGCCCATCGCCCCCGACACCGCCGACACGATCCGGTGGTCCAGGCCGAGCCGCTCGAAGATGCGGACGTACGCCTGGCGGTGGAGCCGGTACGACTCCTCCAGCCCCTCGTCGGACACGTCGAAGGAGTACGAGTCCTTCATCTGGAACTCGCGCCCCCGCAGCACCCCCGAACGGGGCCGCGCCTCGTCGCGGTACTTGGTCTGGATTTGGTACAGCATGACCGGCAGGTCCTTGTACGAGGTGCACTGGTCTTTCACGACCAGGGTGAAGATCTCCTCGTGCGTCGGGCCGAGCAGGTAGTCCGCGCCCTTGCGGTCCTTGAGCCGGAAGAGCAGGTCCCCGTACTCCGACCAGCGCCCGCTGACCTCGTACGGCTCCTTCGGCAGCAGCGCCGGGAGCAGCACCTCCTGGGCCCCGATCGCGTCCATCTCCTCGCGGACGATGCGCGAGACGTTGTCCAGGACCCGCTTGCCGAGCGGCAGCCACGTCCACACGCCGGCCGAACTGCGCCGGACGTAGCCGGCGCGGACCAGGAGCCGGTGGCTGAGGGTTTCGGCGTCGGCCGGGTCCTCGCGGAAGGTCTTGGCCATGAGGCGGGACATGCGCTGCACGTGTTGCGTAGACATGCCGGGAGGCTACCGGGGCCGTGCGGGCGGCGAAAACGGATTCAGGCGCGCCGCAAGGGCAGCGTGGCGCCCATGACGGCGTACGGCAGGCTCGCGCTCGGGAAGTGGACCTGGCGGGCGAGGTCGGTGTAGCCGAGGGCCCGGTAGAGCCCTCGGGCGGGGCTCTCGGTGTCGACGGCGGAGAGGATCGAGCGGGGCTCGGCGGCGGTGTCGGTGATGCGGGTGATCAGTTCGCGGCCGACGCCGTGGCCCTGGAAGCCGGGGTGGACGTGCAGTTCGGTGATCACGAAGGAGTCGTCGAGCCAGTCCTCGTGCCCGCCGGCCCGCAGGTAGGGCTCGACGATCGTGGACCACCAGTGCGTGCGGTCGTTCGGCATCCCGTACACGAAGCCGGTGAGCGCCCCGTCGTCGGCGAACGCTCCGAGGGCGCGGGCGCCGGGGCAGGTCATGTGGCGCTGGACGATGTAGCGCCGGATGCCGACCTCCTCCTCGCTGAGGCCGAAGGCGACGGCCTGGACGCGCAGGGCCTCGTCCACGCGGGCGGCGAGGTCGAGGGGGCCGATGCGGACTCCGGAAGGCAGCATGCGGCGACCTTACTTCGCGGTAGGGGTGCGCCGGAATGCCGTTGCCGGGGCCCGGGGCCGGGGGCCCGCCGGTCCGGTCAGAACAGCACGCTCATGAACGCGCCGACCTCGCGGAAGCCCACCCGCCGGTACGCCGCCCGCGCCGCGGTGTTGAAGTCGTTCACGTAGAGGCTGACCACGGGAGCGACGTCACGCAGCGCGTAGGCGACGACGGCGGCCATCCCGGTCTCAGAGTGTCCGCGGCCGCGGAACTCGGGGTCCACCCACACGCCCTGGACCTGGCAGGCGCGGGCGGTGGCGGCGCCGATCTCCGCCTTGAAGAGGACCTTGCCGTCCTCGACGCGGGCGAAGGAGCGGCCGCTGGCGACGAGCTCGGCGACGCGGGCCTGGTAGAGCAGCCCGCCGTCACCGGCCATGGGCGAGATGCCGACCTCCTCGGTGAACATGGCCACGCAGGCGGGCATGATCAGGTCCATCTCGTCCTTGCGGATCCGGCGGACCCTCGGGTCGGCCTCGACCGTGGTGGACGGGTGCTCGATGATCATGAGGGGCTGGTGGGAACGGACCTCGCGGGCCGGTCCCCAGCTGGGCTCCAGGAGCTGCCACAGCAGCCGGGTGGCCTCGGCGGGGCCGACGATGGAGGAGCAGCGGCGGCCGGTGCGGCGGGCCCGGTCGGCGAAGGCCCGTACGGCGTCGGGTTCGGCGCAGACGGGGACCAGGTTGGCGCCCGCGTAGCAGAGCGAACGGAGCTCGCCGCCGGCGTACCAGCCCCACATCTCGCCGCCCAGGCGCCAGGGGTCGAGTCCGGCGACCTGGACCCGCGAGGCGACGAAGGCGTTCGCGACCGGCTCGCGTCCGAGGATGTCGAGCGCGGCGTCGAGATCACTGGGCTCAAGGACCCGGGTGGTGGTCTGCGTCAACACTGGGGCCTCACCATGCAAGTCTGCTGATCTCCGAACTGTACCCGGCGGCGTCCGACGATGCCGCGCCCACAGGTCACGAAAAGGCCCCGGCCCCGCCCCCGAGCTGCGGGAACGGGGCCGGGGCCGATGACTTCACCGAGCCGGCGCCGAGGGCTCCCCGGACGAAGTCCAGGGGGGAACCGGCCTGGAGATCAGACGCCGATGGCCACGGTGGGCTCGCCGCTCATCACGCCGTCCTTCTCCATCTGCTCGGCGATCTTCATCGCCTCTTCGATGAGGGTCTCCACGATCTTGGACTCGGGGACGGTCTTGATGACCTCGCCCTTCACGAAGATCTGGCCCTTGCCGTTGCCGGAGGCGACGCCGAGGTCGGCCTCGCGGGCCTCGCCCGGGCCGTTGACGACGCAGCCCATGACCGCGACGCGCAGCGGGACCTCCATGCCCTCCAGGCCCGCCGTGACCTCCTCGGCCAGCTTGTAGACGTCGACCTGGGCGCGCCCGCAGGACGGGCAGGAGACGATCTCCAGGCGGCGCGGCTTGAGGTTGAGCGACTCCAGGATCTGGATGCCGACCTTGACCTCCTCGACCGGCGGGGCCGAGAGGGAGACGCGGATGGTGTCGCCGATGCCCTCGGACAGCAGCGCGCCGAAGGCGACGGCGGACTTGATGGTGCCCTGGAAGGCGGGGCCGGCCTCGGTGACGCCGAGGTGCAGCGGGTAGTCGCACTGGGCGGCGAGCTGGCGGTAGGCGTTGACCATGATGACCGGGTCGTTGTGCTTGACCGAGATCTTGATGTCGCCGAAGCCGTGCTCCTCGAAGAGGGAGGCCTCCCACAGCGCGGACTCGACCAGCGCCTCGGGGGTGGCCTTGCCGTACTTCTTCAGCAGCCGGGCGTCGAGCGAGCCCGCGTTGACGCCGATCCGGATCGGGGTGCCCGCGTCCCTGGCGGCGTACGCGATCTCCTTGACCTTGTCGTCGAACTGCTTGATGTTGCCCGGGTTCACGCGGACCGCGGCGCAGCCGGCGTCGATCGCGGCGAACACGTACTTGGGCTGGAAGTGGATGTCGGCGATGACCGGGATCTGCGACTTCTTCGCGATCACGGCGAGCGCGTCGGCGTCGTCCTGGGTCGGGCAGGCGACGCGGACGATCTGGCAGCCGGAGGCGGTCAGCTCGGCGATCTGCTGGAGGGTGGCGCCGATGTCGGAGGTGCGCGTCGTGGTCATCGACTGCACCGAGACGGGTGCGTCGCCGCCGACGGCCACGGAACCGACCTGGATCTTGCGGCTGACCCTGCGGTCGGCAAGCTTCGTCGGCACGGACGGCATTCCGAGAGAGATGGCAGTCATCTGCTGTGCAACCCCAAGGTGTGGATCAAGGTCCCGAGATCGGCGGGCTCCAGCCTTCGAGATTACGCCAATCACGGCGCGCCCCGTGCATCCGAGGGGGGTGTGCCACTCGAACGCAGGGAGCCGGGCACGATGTGTGCCCGGCTCCCGGACGGCTGGGCGGAGCTCCGCGAACTAGGTGATCTTGATCGGGTTCACCACGTCCGCCACCATCACCAGCAGCGTGAAGCAGATGAACAGCCCGGCGACCACGTACGCGACGGGCATCAGCTTCGCCACGTCGAACGGGCCGGGGTCGGGGCGCCGGAAGACCCGTGCCACGGCGCGCCGGACCGACTCCCACAGGGCGCCGGCGATGTGCCCTCCGTCGAGGGGGAGCAGCGGCAGCATGTTGAACAGGAACAGCGAGAGGTTGAAGCCGGCCAGCAGGTTGAGGAAGAAGACCAGCTGGTGCTGGGCGGGGATGTCGAGGGTGAAGATCTCGCCGCTGACCCGCGCCGCGCCGACGACGCCCATCGGGCTGTCCTGCTTGCGTTCGGCCCCGTTGAAGGCCGCGTTCCACAGGTCCGGGACCTTGGACGGCAGTTCGATCAGGGACTGGACGCCGGCCTGCATCATGTCACCCATGCGGTCGACGGACTGGCCGAAGGACTGGGGGACGTAACCGGAGGCGGGGGCGAAGCCGAGGAAGCCCGCGGTGACGTACTGGTCCTCGACGTACTTGCCGCTGCCGTCCGTCTTGGCGACCTTGTTCTCGATCAGGTGGGCCGTGAGGTCCACGCGCTGACCGGCCCGCTCAACGGTGATCTCGGCGGGGCCGATGGTGGCGCGGATGTCCTTCTGCAGGGTGGACCAGTCGTCGACCGGGCGGCCGTTGAAGGCGACGATCTTGTCGCCCGCCTTCAGGCCCGCGGCCTTGGCGGGGGCGGCCGGGTCCCCGGGGAGGCACTTGTCGCGCTTCTCGCTCTGCTGGATGACGCAGTCCGAGACCGTGGCGACCGACGTGGTCTGGGTGTTCAGCCCGAAGGTCATCAGGGTGGTGAGGAAGATCGCCACGGCCAGGACCAGGTTCATGAACGGGCCGGCGAACATCACGATCACGCGCTTCCACGGCTTGCGCGTGTAGAAGAGCCGGCTCTCGTCACCGGGCTGGAGCTCCTCGTACGCGGCCGAGCGCGCGTCCTCGATCATGGACCGGAACGGCGAGGTGGAGCGGGCCGTGACCTTGCCGTCGTCGCCGGGCGGGAACATCCCGATCATGCGGATGTAGCCGCCCATCGGGATGGCCTTGATCCCGTACTCGGTCTCGCCCTTCCTCCGCGACCAGAGGGTCGGGCCGAAGCCCACCATGTACTGCGGCACGCGGATGCCGAACAGCTTGGCCGTGGAGAGGTGCCCCAGCTCGTGCCACGCGATGGAGACCAGCAGGCCGACCGCGAAGACCACGACCCCGAGCACCGTCATCAGTAGTGTCATGCGCGCGCCTCCGCGGCGGCCCGAGCCGCCATCTCCCGCGCCCGGGCCCTGGCCCAGGCCTCCGCTTCAAGGACGTCCTGGACGGTCAGGGAAGTTCCCGACTCCGGCGTCCCGTGCTCATCGACCACGGCAGAGACGGTATCCATGATTGCCGTGAACGGCAGCCGACCTGCCAAGAACGCCTCCACGCACTCCTCGTTGGCCGCGTTGAACACGGCCGGGGCGGTGCCGCCGAGGGTGCCCACGTGCCGGGCCAGACCCACCGCGGGGAAGGCCTCGGTGTCCAGGGGGAAGAACTCCCACGTGGACGCCGTGGTCCAGTCGAAGGCGGGGGCCGCGTCCGGGATCCGCTGGGGCCAGCCGAGGCCGATCGCGATGGGGCCGCGCATGTCCGGCGGGGTGGCCTGGGCGAGCGTGGAGCCGTCCGTGAACTCCACCATCGAGTGCACGTAGGACTGCGGATGGACCACGACCTCGATGCGGTCGAAGGGGATGTCGTAGAGCAGGTGCGCCTCGATGACCTCCAGCCCCTTGTTGACGAGCGTGGCGCTGTTCACCGTGATCACCGGGCCCATGGCCCAGGTGGGGTGCGCGAGCGCGTCCTGCACGGTCACCCGTGCCAGCTCGGCGCGGCTGCGGCCGCGGAAGGGCCCGCCGGAGGCGGTGACCACGAGCTTGCGCACGTCGGCCCGGGTGCCTGCGGCGAGCGCCTGGAAGAGCGCCGCGTGCTCGGAGTCCACCGGGATGATCTGGCCGGGCTTCGCGAGGTCCTTGACCAGCGGACCGCCGACGATCAGCGACTCCTTGTTGGCGAGGGCCAGGGTCCGGCCCGCCCGCAGGGCGGCGAGGGTGGGCGCGAGGCCGATGGAGCCGGTGATGCCGTTGAGCACGGTGTGGCACTCGGAGGCGGCGAGCTGGGTCGCGGCGTCCGGTCCGGCCAGGATCTCGGGCAGCGGCTCGGACGGACCGTACTGGGCGCTCAGCGCCTCTTTCAGGGCCGGTACGACGTCCTCGCGGGCGACGGCCACCGTCCGGACCCGCAGCAGCCGGGCCTGCTCGGCCAGCAGCCCGACCCGTCCGCCGGCGGCGGACAGTGCGGTGACCCGGAAGCGGTCCGGGTTGCGCAGGGCGAGGTCGATGGCCTGGGTGCCGATGGACCCGGTGGACCCGAGGATGACGATGTCCCGGAGGCCGGCCGCGGGGTCGAAGAGGAGGTGCGGATCGGCGAGGGGGGCTGGGCGGTCGCTCATGCCCCCATTGTTGCCGCAAGTCAGGAGCGGCCCGACACGGAGCCCCCTTCCGTGACCCGCAGGAGGAGGTGCGGGAGCGTTCCGGCGAAGTCGGGGAGCGTGCGGGCGACGTCCCACCAGGCGTCCGGGTCGGCGCCGAGCGTGAGGGCGAACAGCCGGTCCGCCTCGGCCCGGGCGGCGAGCACGGGCGCCGCCCAGTCGTGGCGGTCGGGGTGGAACACGTCGCCGAGCCAGTGGTCCTCGTCCAGGGCCCAGCAGGCGGGCGCCTTGTGCCGGATGACGTCCTCACCGGTGAGCAGTCCGCGCGCCAGGCAGTCCCGCACCCACCGGATGTCCTCCTGTACGGACTCCATGGGCACCGCGAGGCTCGCGAGGGCCAGTTCGCGCTCCACGCCCCCGACCGGCGAGGCGGGCTTCGGGGCCAGCGAGCCCACCGCCGTGGCCAGCCCGAAGACGGGTGGCCCGTCGGCCAGCTCGGTCAGGGTGCCGCGGACGATCCGGGCCACGAGGACGGGCAGGGTGCCGGGGAAGGCGTGGGCGTGGCGGAGCAGCTCCGCCCAGAGCCGGGGGTCGTCCCGCAGGGGGCGCAGCGCCCGGGACACCGCCGTCCGCATGCCCGTCCACTCGGGCAGGGACCAGCGCAGGCCCTTGGTCTCGGGGAGGTACGCGAGCAGCAGGGTGCGGTGGGCGGGGGCGACGTGCGCGACGAGCTCGTCGCAGGTGAGCATCCCCATGCGGACGGCCCGTACGGCGGGCCGGTACCACCGGTACCCGACCGTGTCCTGGGCGCCCGCGTCGAGCAGTGCCCGGCAGGTCTCCCGGGGCAGTGCGCCCACCAGCAGCAGGGCTTCCACCGCGCTGGGCGGCAGCGGCGCGCGGGCGTGTTCGCGCAGCAGCGCCTCCGGGTCGAGCGGGGCGTGCGGCATGCGCAGCAGGGTGAGGGGGATCCGGGGCCGGCCGCCGTGCCGCCTGAGCAGCGCGATCAGCTCGTCCTGGCCGAACGGCCCGGGGCCGACGTCGGCCAGCAGTTCGGGGGTGAGCCCGGGGTGGGCCGCGTACCGCGCCGGGCCGGGCAGCCCGGGCAGCGGCCGGCCGACGACGTGCGGGTTGCGGGCGACGTACTGGCGGTCCTCGTTGCTGCCGTGGCGCAGCAGCAGGGTGACGGTCGACGCCGACAGCCACTCGTCGCGGCACAGGTACTTGCGGGTCGGCGCGTCGAGCCGGTCGATCAGGTCGGTGACGACGTGGTCCGGTGCGTGACGCAGCAGGTGCGCCACGCACCAGGCCAGCCGTCGGCTGGTGCGGTCCTGCTCGGCCGTCGGCATCGTTCTCGTCCGCCTCGCGCTGTGCTCGTACGCGTACACGCACTCGTACTCGTACTCATCCTCGTACGTCTGTCCGACGTCCGGCGATGATTGCAGGTCAGCGAATGGGGCGGTGCACGTTTTTCTGTGCGGAGGGTCCGGGGGCGGCGTCCGCGATCCACGGGCCGTCGCCGGAGGGGTCGAGGACGCCCTCCTCCAGCCAGGCGTAGGTGCCGGAGAGGACGCCCGCGACGACCTTGCGGTCGAGGTCGTCGCTGTTGGACCAGAGCCGGCCGAAGAGTTCCTCGACGCGGATCCGGGACTGCTCGCAGAAGGCGTCGGCCAGCTGGTACGCCTCGCGGCCGTGCTCGCCGGTGGCGCGCAGGTGCTCGGCGCGGACGCAGGCCGCGCTCATCGCGAACAGCTCGGCGCCGATGTCGACGATCCGGCCGAGGAATCCCTGCTTGGTCTCCATCCGGCCCTGCCAGCGGGACATGGCGTAGAAGGTGGAGCGGGCGAGTTTGCGGGCGCTGCGTTCGACGTAGCGCAGGTGGGTGGAGAGGTCGGGGTGGCCACCGGGGTGGAAGGCCCGGTAGGTGCCGGGGACCTGACCGGCGCCGGTGGCCAGCTTGGGCAGCCAGCGGGCGTAGAACCCGGCGGCGCGGGCACCCGCCCTGGCCTTGTCCCCGAGTGCCTTCTCCGGGTCGATGAGGTCGCCCGCCACCGACAGGTGGGCGTCGACGGCCTCGCGGGCGATCAGCAGGTGCATGATCTCCGTCGAGCCCTCGAAGATCCGGTTGATGCGCAGGTCGCGGAGCATCTGCTCGGCGGGGACGGCGCGTTCGCCGCGGGCGGCCAGGGACTCGGCGGTCTCGAAGCCGCGCCCGCCGCGGATCTGGACCAGCTCGTCGGCCATCAGGCAGGCCATCTCGGAACCGTAGAGCTTGGCCAGGGCGGCCTCGATGCGGATGTCGTTGCGGTCCTCGTCGGCCATCTGGGAGGCGAGGTCGACCACCGCTTCGAGGGCGAAGGTGGTGGCGGCGATGAAGGAGATCTTGGCCCCGACCGCCTCGTGCCGCGCGACCGGCCGGCCCCACTGCTCGCGTACGCCGGACCACTCGCGGGCGATCTTCAGGCACCATTTCCCGGCGCCGACGCACATGGCCGGCAGCGACAGGCGGCCGGTGTTCAGGGTGGTCAGGGCGATCTTGAGCCCGGCGCCCTCGGCGCCGATGCGCTGGGCCGCCGGGACCCGTACCCGGTGGAAGCGGGTGACGCCGTTCTCCAGGCCGCGCAGGCCCATGAAGGCGTTGCGGTGCTCGACGGTGATCCCGGGCGAGTCGGCTTCCACGACGAAGGCGGTGATCCCGCCGCGGTGGTTCTCGCTCCGGGGCACCCGGGCCATCACGACGAGCAGGTCGGCGACGACGCCGTTGGTGGTCCACAGCTTCACGCCGTCGAGCACGTACGCGTCGTCCCCGTCCGGGACGGCCGTGGTGGCCAGGCGCGCCGGGTCCGATCCCACGTCGGGCTCGGTGAGCAGGAAGGCGCTGATGGCGCTGGTGGCGCAGCGCGGCAGGTAGGCGTCCTTCTGCTCCTGCGTGCCGAACATCTTCAGCGGCTGGGGTACGCCGATCGACTGGTGGGCGGAGAGCAGGGCCCCGATGGCCGGGCTGACCGAGCCGACCAGGGCGAGCGCCTTGTTGTAGTACACCTGGGTGAGACCGAGGCCCCCGTACTTGGGGTCGATCTTCATGCCGAGGGCGCCGAGCTCCTTCAGCGCGCGCACGGCCTCGTCGGGGATCTTCGCCTCGCGCTCGATGCGGGCTGGGAGTCCGTCGGCGAGCGCCGTCTCGCAGAAGGCCCGCATCCGCGCCAGGAAGGCCTCGCCGCGCCGGACGTCCTCGTCTGCGGGGAGCGGGTGGGGGTGGATCAGGTCCAGCCGGAACCGCCCGAGGAAGAGTTCCTTGGCGAAACTGGGTTTGCGCCAGTCCTGTTCCCGGGCCGCTTCCGCGACCTGCCGCGCCTCGCGCTCGGTCACCTTGGGCTGCGTGCCGCCGGGCTGTAGGGGCCGTGCCGGTTCTGCGGGCCGTGCTGGCTCTGCGGGCTGTGCGGGCTCTACGGGCTCTGCGGGCTGTGTTGCGGACATGAGGGGACTCACCTCGCCGCCGGAGTCGGATGGTTCACCGGATGACCAGCCGGTGCTACCAGTGAGTCGTACCCAATGTGGGCGTGATGGAAAAGGGGGACGGCCGGAGCCCCCGCACAGTGGTCTCACTACAACACCCCTGACCTGCGGCTTCTCTCCGACCTGCGCCAATGCTCGGCGCTTCGGCCCGCATCTTCACGCATTCGGCCGCATCCACCCGCATGATCGGCCACCGGTGTTCCCTTGGGAACACTCCCGGGAACACGCGTTATGGCGCCGAACGTGGCGGGCCGGTGCTCAACTGACGCGCGTGCTCGGCCGGATGTTCGCGTTCAGGCGGAAAAGGTTGGCGGGATCGTAGGTGTTCTTGAGAGACACCAGCCGCTCGTAGTTCCCGCCGTAGGCCGCCCGCACGCGCTCCTCTCCCTCTTCTCCCAGGTTGTTCACGTATTCGGCTCCCAGAGAGAAGGGGCTGACCATGTCCCACCACCGGCGGACCCACTGCCTCTGCGTCCGGAGTTCCTCGGGGTCGGTCCAGATGGACGCGGCGAAGTTGTCGTACTGCGCGTTCCGGGGGCGGAAGGCCGTGGCGGACGGGTCGACGCGGCTGACGGCACCGCCGTATTGCTGGAAGACGATGAGGGACCTGGGGGACGGGGCGCGAGCAAAGTGGTCCACCGTGGCCTCCACGGTGTCGTCGGCGATCCGTTCCAGGAAATGGGACTTCCAGTAGTAGCGGAGGCCGGCGGGGAAGAAGGCGTCGGCCGCGGCCTGGAGTTCCGTATAGGCCACCGGCCCGATCCCGTCGACGATCGGCGGGCCGAACCGCCGCAGTGGCCGCATCGCGCGCTCGCCCTCCTCCACGGACCCGATGTAACAGGCGGAGATGGCAAGCACTGGGTCGCCATCGGGCGAGGTCAGGAAGATCGCATCGGCCGACAGCTCGTCGGGAGCCGAGAGGGAGTACTCGCCGTAGAACCTCAGCGCGGCTTTCGCCTTCTCCAGGGGGTGGACGACGACGCCTCCGAGCACTTCCGGGCCCACGCGGTGGAGCTGGAACTCGAAGGAGGTCGTGACCCCGAAGTTGGCTCCGGCGCCCCGCAGACCCCAGAAGAGGTCGGCGTTGTCGGACTCGTCCGCCCTCACGACCCGGCCATCGGCCGTGACGACCTCCGCAGCCCGCAGGTTGTCGCAGGAGAGGCCGTATCTGCGGGCCAGCCGGCCCACGCCGCCGCCCAAGGTGAGTCCGGCGACGCCCGTGTGCGTGACGACGCCAGCCGTCGTGGCCAGGCCCGATGGCTGCGTGGCTCGGTCCAGTTCCTTGAGGGTCGCGCCTCCCTCGACTCGTGCCGTGCAGCGCTCCGAATCGACCGCGACACCTCGCATGGGCGAGAGGTCGATCATCAGGCCGCCGGTGCACACGGCTTTGCCCGCGATGTTGTGCCCGCCTCCTCGCACCGACACCAGCAGGTCGTGCTCACGGGCGAAGGCGACGGCCTGAACGACGTCGGCCGCCCCGGAGCAGCGGGCGATCAGCGCGGGCCGGTGGTCGATCAGGCCGTTCCAGACTGCACGCGCCTGCTCGTACGCATGATCACCCGGCCGGAGCAGCCCGCCACGCAGCCCCGCACCCAAGCGCTCGGCAGCCGATTCATCCAGGACCACCAGGTCGCCGGTTCGCGATTGCACCGATAGGGACGGCACCGCGCCTCCCCGGAGTCTCTCGGGGGCTCTCTGTGGAATGCTACGCCGCCGCCCCACGGACCGCAGTGCGGAGCGGCAGCATTGAAGCGAGTGAGCCGAAGGGGCGCGCCTTCCGGGAGCCGGCAAAGGCGCGCCGGAGGCGAACCGGGCCTCCGAAATGAGAAAGGGGGACGGCCGGAGCCCCCGCACAGTAGGCTCCGGCCGTCGGCTTTTGGGCCGTACGAGATCAGATGTCGAGGCCGGTCAGGACCAGGACTCGCTCGTACGTGTAGTCGTCCATCGCATAGCGGACGCCCTCGCGGCCCACACCGGACTGCTTGACGCCGCCGTAGGGCATCTGGTCGGCGCGGTAGGACGGCGCGTCGCCGACGACCACACCGCCGACCTCGAGCTCGCGGTGGGCGCGGAACGCGGTCTGGATGTTCCGGGTGAAGACGCCGGTCTGCAGGCCGAACTTCGAGTCGTTCACCGCGGCGAAGGCCTCGTCGGTGTTCTCGACCCGCTGCAGGGTCAGGACCGGGCCGAAGACCTCCTCGGTGGCGAGCTTGACGCCGTCCGGGACGTTCGCGACGACGGTGGGCTCGTACGAGGCACCCTCACGCTTGCCACCGGTGAGCAGCTTGGCCCCGGCGGACACGGCCTCGTCGACCCAGGACTCGACACGCTGGGCGGCGGCCTCGGAGACGAGGGGGCCGACGTCGGTGGCGGAGTCGGACGGGTCACCGGTGACCTGCGCCTGGACCTTCGCGACGACCTTCTCGACGAGGCGGTCGTAGACGGAGGCGTCGGCGATCACGCGCTGCACCGAGATGCAGGACTGGCCGGCCTGGTAGTTCGAGAAGGTCGCGATACGGGTCGCGGCCCAGTCGAGGTCGGCCTCGGAGGACCAGTCCTCCAGGACCACGGCCGCCGCGTTGCCGCCGAGCTCCAGGGTGCAGTGCTTGTGGGGCACCGACTGCTGGATGGCGTAGCCGACGGTGTCGGAGCCGGTGAAGGAGATGACGGGCAGGCGCTCGTCCTTGACCAGGGCGGGCATCCTGTCGTTCGCGACCGGCAGGACCGACCAGGAGCCGGCCGGGAGGTCGGTCTCGGCGAGCAGCTCACCCAGGATCAGCCCGGAGAGGGGCGTGGCCGGGGCGGGCTTCAGGATGATCGGCGCGCCGACGGCGATGGCCGGGGCCACCTTGTGGGCGCACAGGTTCAGCGGGAAGTTGAACGGCGCGATGCCGAGGACCGGGCCCTTGACGAAGCGGCGGGTCAGCGCGAGACGGCCGACGCCACCGGGGTCGGTGTCGAGGCGCTGGGCGTCGCCGCCGTTGAAGCGGCGGGCCTCCTCGGCGGCGAAGCGGAACACGGACACCGCACGGCCGACCTCACCGCGGGCCCACTTGATGGGCTTGCCGTTCTCGGCGGAGATCAGCTGGGCGATCTCCTCGGTGCGCTCGACGAGCCGCTTGGACACGTGGTCCAGGGCGGCGGCCCGTACGTGGGCGGGGGTCGCGGAGAACTCCGCCGTCACGGCGTGCGCCGCGGCCACGGCCTCTTCGACCTGCTCGTCGGTGGGCACGCTGACGGTGCCGACCAGTCGGCCGTCCCACGGGGAGTGGACGTCGAAGCTGTCCTCGCCGGTGGCCTGGCGGCCGGCGAGCCAGAAGGCGTGGGTGGAAGTCATGCGAATCCCGGCCCTTCGGATGTGTGCGGTGGGTCCTTGTCCCCTCCACCGTAGGACTCCGCCGGCGTTTCGGCGTTTAGCCGGGGTGTAGTACCTGCCGTCGGGGTCGCGCCGGTTTGTCACTGTCGCACCGGCGGGTCCGCTGCTGGGGCTCCGCCCGGGCCCCGCGCCTGTCACGCGATTTCCGCCCCGGCGGGCGACGGCGGCTACGACAAGGGCGGCTACGACAGGGGCGGCTACGACGGGGACGAGGTGGCCTTCAGGGCGAGCCACAGCTCCATGCGGACGTCCGGGTCCTCCAGCGAGCGGCCGAGGATCTCCTCGACCCGCTTCATCCGGTAGCGCAGCGTGTGCCGGTGCACCCCGAGATCGGCGGCCGCCGCGTCCCACTGGCCGTGGCGGGAGAGCCACGCCTGCAGCGAGGCCACCAGATCGCCGCGCCCGGTCGCGTCGTGCTCCCGCAGCGCGCGCAGGGTGCCGTCCGCGAAGGCCCGTACCGCGTCGTCGGCCAGCAGCGGCAGGACCGAGCCCGCCGCCATCTCCTCGTGCTCCACCATCGGCCGTCCGCGCCGCCGGGCCACGGCGAGCGCCTGGTCCGCCTGCTTGAGCGCCGCCGCCACGGTGCCCGCCGAGGCCGGCGCCGACAGGCCGACCACCAGTTCGTCCGGCTCCGGCCCGGCCGCGTCCCGGCCGCGCCGTGCCTCCAGCGCCTCCGCGTGCTCCACGCACGCCTGTACGGCCGAGCCCGCGTCGGAGGCCAGGACGACGAGCCGGCCCGCCTCCGGGACCACCAGCAGCGCCTCACCCGTACGGGCGGCCGCCGACTCCACCGCGTCGGCCAGCAGCGCCATGCCCTGCGGCTGCGCGGTCCCCGGCAGCGCCGGCTCGGCCACGATCAGCCGGAACGGTGCCTCCAGCAGGGCCCCGTACAGATCGCCGGCCACGGCCCGCGCGTGGTCCGCCTCGCCCGCTAGCAGCATCCGCAGCACCGCCGCGCCCAGCCGGGACTCGGCGTCGTGCAGAGAGCGCGACCGCTCGGTGGTGAGGGTCAGCAGCGCGACCGCCGAGTGGACGGCGTACCGCTCGGCCGTGCCCAGCGGGGCCCCGGTGCCGACGGCGAGCGCGCCCCGCGCCCGCCGGCCCGTTCCCAGGGACTGGAGTTCGACGCGGTCCTCCGAGCCGCCGACCACGGCGCTCGCGGGCGCCGGCCGCTCCCGCAGCCGCTCCACGTCGGGGGTGAGCCGGGCGGCCCGCCGCGCGGCCCAGTCGGGGGCGGCCGCGACGACCGCGCCCGAGGTGTCGTACAGCGCGGCCCAGCCGTGCACGTGCGCCGCCAGCTTCGCCAGCAGCTCGGCGGGGCCGTCGGCGGAGAGCGCGGCCCGCGTCAGCTCCCGCTGCGCCTCGAAACCGGCGGTCACGGCCCGGTACTGGTCCGCCGCCAGGGCCGCGGAGACGGCCTTGCTGATCGCCAGGAAGGGGGTCCGGCGCGGTACCTCCAGCAGCGGCATGTCCTCGGCCCGCGCGGCCTCGACCAGCGCTTCGGGGATCTCCTCGTAGTTGACGCCGATCGCGAAGCCGATGCCGACGACCCCGGCCGCGGTGAGGCGGCGTACGTAGCGGCGCATCTCCTCCGGGTCCTCCGCGTCCAGCTTCATCGCGGTGATCAGCAGCAGCTCCCCGCCCTCCATGTACGGGACGGGGTCGGCGAGCTCGCTGACGTGGGCCCAGCGCACGGGGGTGTCGAGGCGGCTCTCCCCCGCCCGGACGCTGAGCTTGAGCGCCGAGTGCTGGACGAGTGAGGCGAGGGTGAGCGGCATCGGTTACCAGGGGCCTTAGCGGGAGGGGGCGACGGGGGGCGGCGGACCGCGCGGCGGCGGCTAGAGAAGAGCAGCAGAGGAGCCGTGGCGCTTTTCGCCGTCTCGTATGAAGGGCACGTCTCGATTCTGCCACCTCGTACGGGTCGGAGCGCGGGTCAGGCCGTCCCGGCCAGTCGGACCAGCAGCGGAGCCGCCCGTTCCCCCCGGACCGACGTCAGCGACAGCACCGCGTACCCCGGCGGCACGGCGTGGGCCAGGTCGGAGGCGGACCACCGCTCCCGCTCCACCTGCCGCACGGTCACCGCGTCCGTGGTGACCGCCTTGCCGGTGACGAGCTTGCGGAAGGCGTGCATGGCCCGGGTCAGCGGCTGGTCGGCGAAGACCGTGCGGTGGGTGACGTCCCGCGTCTCGACCCACTCGGTGCCCCAGGCCTCGGCGAAGCGCTTGCCGTCCCAGGTGGTGACGCCGGAGAAGGCCATCCGGCAGCCGACCGCCCCGAGCAGCGGGGTCCGCAGCGCCTCCGGTACGTCGTCCAGCGTGCGCAGCGTGAGCAGGACCCCCGCGTGCGCCGAACGCAGCCGCTGGACGCCCCGCACGGTCTGCGCGGTCAGCGTGTGCGAGGCGTCGTCGAAGGCGAGGAAGGCGAAGAGGGAACGGTCGGTGCGGGCGGTCGCGGCGGCGTTGAACTGCGCGAGCAGCAACCGGGCCAGCATCCGGGAGGCGTCGGCGTGCCCTCGTTCGGGCAGGTCGATGCGGACGCGGATCGGGTGCTCCAGGGCGCGCAGCGAGAACGGCCGCCCCTGGCCGTCGGCATCGCCGGCGCCGGCGTCGGGGACCCCGACGCTGAAAAAGCCGGCGAAGGCGGGCCGGTCCAGCAGGGCCACCCGGTCGGCGAGGGCCGGTCCGGGGTCCGCGGGAGCCCCGTGCTGGCGTTCCCGCGCGTCGAGTTCGCGCAGCATGGCGTGCTGCCCGGCGTCCTCCAGCGCGCGCCGCAGCCCCGCGAGGGCGGCCGGTACCTGGTCGAGCAGCTCGCGCAGCTCGGGCACGGCGGGGAAGCGCCCGTGCGCCGCCCGGAAGGGCCCGAGGAGCTGGGCGAGGGCGGTCGCGGCGCGGCGTACGTCGATCCCCGGAACATCCCCGACGAAGCCCTCGGCGAGCAGGGTGGCGGCCTCGTCGGGGTCGGTGGCGCCGCCGTAGAGGTCGAGGTCGTAGACGGAGGCGGGATCACCGACGCGGACCACGACGTCATAGGCGGTGTCCGGCCCGAGCTGGGCCCCGGCCGCGCCGACGGCGACGACGGCGGCCTGGCCGGCGAGCGCCTGGAGCGCGAGCGATTCGACGACGGGCCGCACCAGGCGCTGGGTCTTGCCGGTACCGGAGGGCCCGACGGCGAGCAGGGAGGTGCCGAGGACGTCGGGGTCGAGCGCGAGCGCGGTGCCGCGGCGGGCGTACGGGTTGCGCGCGCCGTCCTCGACGGTACCGAGCAGCACCTGCCGGGCCAGCAGATCGTGCCGGGCGGCTCGCACGGGCAGATCCCGCGCCCCGGAGGGGTGCACGCAGGCCCCGGCGCCCTTGTCGCGCACGGAGTCGGCGAAGGCCCGCATGCGCGAGGGATCGACGCGCACGGAATCCCACGCCCGCCGGATGCGGACGTAGTCCACGTCGTTCATCCGCCCGCTCCCGGCCTCCCCCTCAAGCCGATCGGCCACCTCCCCCAGCCCGGCCCCCCGCAACTGCGGCCACCGCACGGGATCGTCCGCGCCACCGGCCTCGGTGCGGGCCGCGTCGACGGAGAGCAGGGGCCGCACGGCGCGGCCGCGCAGCACCCGGCGGCCCAGTTCCGGCCAGCGGCCGAGACGCCCGAAGCCGATCAACAGGAAGGTGGCGACCACGGCGTACCAGACGTACGAGGCCACGACGGAGGGGAGCGTCCCGGCCCATGAGTCGGGCGTGAACATGTAGAGCGGCCAGAGCCAGAACCCGCCGAGGTAGCCGTTCCACAGCAGGGACCACAGCAGCAGGCCCGCCAGCAGTGAGATGAGGGCCCCGCTGACCAGTTGGCGGGTGGGGGTCTCCTCGGGCTCCTCGGCGGCCCGCGGCGTGTGCCCGTACGTCCATACGCCCGGCCCGTCCGAGGCGCGCGGGAAGCGCAGCCAGTCCCCCAGCGTCGGCCCGGCGGCCGGAGCGTGGGAGGGCCTCGGCGGGAGGCCCGGGGGCGGCGGCGCGGCCGGTCTCGGGATGTGCCCGCTGTGGGGCGGGCGCGTCTCGTGCGTGCCGTCGGTGTCCATGAACCCCTGCCCCCTGCCCGTGCCGTGCGCTGCGGCGCTCAATCTAGTGCCAGGTCCCGGCCCGGGACCCGCACCTCGGCCATGATCCCCAAGACCCGTGCCGCGCCCTTCCTATGGCCGTCGCGGACAAGGACACGCGGAGATCACTACCGAACGGAGCATGCAGGACCACCGCCCCCGGGCCTAGCCTGCGGACAAAGACACAAGTGCGTCCGAAAACACCCCCCAGGAGCCCTCTATGACCGCTGTCCCGCAGGAGCGCCGCATCGTCACCGCGATCCCCGGCCCCAAGTCGCAGGAGCTGCAGGCCCGCCGCCTCGAGACGGTGGCCGGTGGCGTGGGCTCCGTGCTCCCCGTCTTCACGGCCCGCGCGGGCGGCGGCATCATCGAGGACGTCGACGGCAACCGCCTGATCGACTTCGGCTCCGGCATCGCCGTGACCTCCGTCGGCGCCTCCGCCGAGGCCGTCGTGCGCCGCGCCTCCGCGCAGCTCGCCGACTTCACCCACACCTGTTTCATGGTCACGCCGTACGAGGGCTACGTCGAGGTGTGCGAGGCCCTCGCCGAGCTGACCCCGGGCGACCACGCCAAGAAGTCGGCCCTGTTCAACTCCGGCGCCGAGGCCGTCGAGAACGCCGTCAAGATCGCCCGTTCGTACACCAAGCGCCAGGCCGTCGTCGTCTTCGACCACGGCTACCACGGCCGTACGAACCTCACCATGGCGCTGACCTCGAAGAACATGCCGTACAAGCAGGGCTTCGGCCCGTTCGCCCCCGAGGTCTACCGCGTCCCGGTCGCCTACGGCTACCGCTGGCCCACCGGCGCCGAGAACTGCGGCCCTGAGGCCGCCGCCCAGGCGATCGACCAGATCACCAAGCAGATCGGCGCCGACAACGTCGCCGCGATCATCATCGAGCCGGTCCTCGGCGAGGGCGGCTTCATCGAGCCGGCCAAGGGCTTCCTGCCCGCGATCGTGAAGTTCGCCAACGAGAACGGCATCGTCTTCGTCGCCGACGAGATCCAGTCCGGCTTCTGCCGCACCGGCCAGTGGTTCGCGTGCGAGGACGAGGGCATCGTCCCGGACCTGATCACCACCGCCAAGGGCATCGCGGGCGGTCTGCCGCTCGCCGCCGTGACCGGCCGCGCCGAGATCATGGACTCCGCCCACGCGGGCGGCCTGGGCGGCACCTACGGCGGCAACCCGGTGGCCTGCGCCGGCGCGCTCGGCTCCATCGAGACCATGAAGAAGCTCGACCTCAACGCCGCGGCGAAGAAGATCGAGTCCATCATGAAGACCCGCCTGACGGCCATGCAGGAGAAGTACGAGATCATCGGCGACATCCGCGGCCGCGGCGCCATGATCGCGATCGAGCTGGTCAAGGACCCGGTGTCCAAGACCCCGTTCCCGGAGGCGGCCGGCGCGCTCGCCAAGGCCTGCCACGCCGAGGGCCTGCTCGTCCTCACCTGTGGCACCTACGGCAACGTGCTCCGCTTCCTCCCGCCGATCGTCATCGGCGAGGACCTGCTGAACGAGGGCCTGGACCTCATCGAGGCCGCTTTCGCGGCCATCGGCACGGCCGTCTGATCGAACGGCTAGAACGTGAGAGCGCGGCGCTCGATCAGTACCAGCGGTAACGCGCGGGCGCTGTGAAGAAGCTGTGGGGGGCCGATGGCGGGAGCGCTTTCCTGCTGTCGGTCCCCCTTTCGCTGCCGTACGGTTTCTGCAGATGAGTGAGACAGCCCGCTCCCGGGAAACCGGGGGCGATCCCGGTACCGGGCTTCCCCAGCGCCGTACCGGGCATGCGTTCGCGCACACTCCTCACCGATCGGACGGCCGTCCGCCCCAAACCCCCCGGGGCGTGCGGCGACCCGATCCGGGCGGCCGTCCCGGAACCATCCCCCCTGTTCCGGGACGGCCGGCCATTCCTCTCAGGGAGCTCGTGGTCCCGGCGCTGTGCGCCCTCCTCCTCGCACTGATCACCTGGCAGGTCCTGGTGGCGGGACCACTGCTCTCCGCGGACGCCCGCCTCAGCCGCGCGCTGGTCCGCACCGTGCCCGACCCGGTCACCGAGGGCCTGTCGGACCTCGGGAACATCCCGGTCGCGCTGCCCGTCCTGCTCCTCGCCGCCGCGTACGCCGCCTGGCGCGGCAACCGCCGCGGCGCCCTGGCCGCGGTGGTGGCCGTGGCGCTGGTCCCGGCCCTGGTCATCCCGCTGAAGGAGTGGACCGCCCGGCCGGGACCGCTGGAACCGTGGGCCGCCGGCTACTACCCCTCGGGCCACACCGCCACGGCCTTCGTGGCGTACGCGGGCGCGGCCCTGCTCGTACGTCCGTACGCCGGCCGGTGGTGGCCGACGGTCGCCGCCCTCGTCCTCACGGGGGCCACGGCCGTCGGGCTGGTCCTGCGGGGCTTCCACTGGCCGCTGGACGTGCTGGCCAGCCTCCTGTTGTGCACGCCCCTGCTGCTGGCGGTCAGGCGGTCCTGCCGTAGTACGCGTCGAAGTTCCGGCTGAGCTCTCGGCCGTGTCAGGGCGTCCCGCCCGCCCCCTCCTCGGCGGCCGCGGCGAGCGTGGCCGCGACCATCGCCGCGGCCTCGTGCATCGCGAGCTCCAGCAGGGCCGGGTCGGTGAGGGTGCCCTGCCCGTCGGGGAGCACCAGCCAGCGCACTCCGCCGGTCGCCCGGCCGGGGTACGGGACCACGATCCAGGTCCCGCGCCCGGCCCCCCGTACGCCCGTGCCGATCCAGCGGGACGCGGTGCCCGCGGGCACGAAGAAGCCCAGCCGGGAGGCGCCGAAATCGGCGAGCACCGGGCCGGGCCGGTCGAGGAGCAGGTGGAGCACGTCGAGGGTGGCCTGCCCCAGTTCCCCGGGCAGGATCAGCACGTCCCAGCGCCGGCCGGCGGGCAGCAGGACGACGCCGAGGGGGCTGCGCTCCCACTCCCACCGGCAGGCGTCGGGGTCCGGCGCCACCGATACCAGCCATTCCACTGCCGTCTTGGCCCCCGGGATCGTCATCGCCCGGCCTCCGTTCCCTGTAGGTGAGGGGTTCTCACCTGGAGAGAGCGGGGCCGGGCGCGGCTATGACGCGGGTTTCGTTACTCCGTGGTAGTGAACCGGGTCACGCGGCGAGGGGCGGTGTGCGCCGGGCGTGCGCACCGCGATCAGCACATGAACGGATCAGCTGTCGAAACCGAGGCCGAGGCGGTCCATCGTCTTGAGCCAGAGGTTGCGGCGCCCGCCCCGGGCGTCCGCGCGGGCCAGCGACCACTTGGTGAGCGCGATCCCGGTCCATGCGAAGGGCTCGGGCGGGAACGGCATCGGCTTGGACTTCACCATCTCCAGCCGGGTGCGCTCGGTGGAGAGTCCGTCCAGCAGGTCCAGCATCACGTCCGCGCCGAACCGGGTGGCGCCCACCCCGAGCCCGGTGTAGCCGGCCGCGTAGGCCACCTTCCCGGAGTGCGCGGTGCCGAAGAACGCGGAGAAGCGCGAGCAGGTGTCGATCGCGCCGCCCCAGGCGTGGCTGAACTTCAGCCCCTCCAGCTGCGGGAAGGCGGTGAAGAAGTGCTCCGCGAGCCTGAGGTAGGTCTCGGGGCGGTGGTCGTACTCGGAGTCGAGCTTCCCCCGGTAGGGGTAGATCGCGTCGTAGCCGCCCCACAGGATCCGGTTGTCCCGGGTGATCCGGAAGTAGTGGAACTGGTTCGCGCTGTCGCCCAGCCCCTGCCGGTTCTTCCAGCCGACCGCGGCCAGCTGCGCCTCGTCCAGCGGCTCGCTCATCAGCGCGTAGTCGTAGACGGGGACGGTGAAGGGGCGGATCCGCCGGACCAGCGACGGGAAGATGTTGGTGCCCAGGGCGATCCGGCGCGCGAGGATCGTGCCGTAGGGGGTCTGCACGGTCATTCCGGAGCCGGCCGAGGCCAGCTTCAGGCCGCGGGTGTTCTCGTAGATCCGCACCCCGAGGCCGAGGCAGGCCCGCTTGAGGCCCCAGGCCAGCTTCGCCGGGTGGAGCATGGCCACGCCGTCGCGGTCCCAGAGGCCCGCGAGGAAGGTCGGGGAGTCGACTTCGGCGCGCACCGCGTCCCGGTCCAGCCATGTGGAGCCGTCCGCCAGACCGAGGCGCCGCGCCTGCTCGTGCAGTTCGCGCAGCTCCTCGACCTGGTGGGGTTCGGTGGCGACGTCGATCTCGCCGGTCCGCTCGAAGTCGCAGTCGATGCCGTAGCGGGCGACGGCCTCCTCGATGGCGTCGAGGTTGCGGGCGCCCAGCTCCTCCAGTTTCGCCAGCTCGCCGGGCCAGCGGGCCAGCCCGTTGCCGAGGCCGTGGGTGAGGGACGCGGCGCAGAAACCGCCGTTGCGGCCGGAGGCGGCCCAGCCCGCCTCCTTGCTCTCGATCACGACGACGTCCCGCTCGGGGTCGCGCTCCTTGGCGAGCAGCGCGGTCCACAGCCCGCTGTAGCCGGCTCCGATGACCAGCAGGTCGCAGCGCTCGTCGGAGGTGAGCGCCGGCTGCGGGGCGGGCTTGCCGGGGTCGTCCAGCCAGTACGAGACCGGCTTCGCTTCGGAAAGGGATTTAGCAACACTACGCATGGCGACTGGGGCCATGGCTTCCAACTCCCTACAGGGGTCTACTTCGGTTGTGCCTTCTTGCGGCGGTTGCCGACCATCTGGCCGGCCAGGACCACCAGCACCGCGATGACGAACATCGCCGTGCCGATGACGTTGATCTGCACGGGCGTACCGCGCTGGGCCGATCCCCACACGAACATGGGGAAGGTGACGGTGTTGCCCGAGTTGAAGTTGGTGATGATGAAGTCGTCGAAGGAGAGCGCGAAGGAGAGCAGCGCGCCCGCCGCGATACCGGGGGCCGCGATGGGCAGGGTCACCCGCAGGAAGGTCTGCACCGGGCTCGCGTAGAGGTCACGGGCGGCTTCCTCCAGGCGCGGGTCCATGGACAGGACCCGCGCCTTGACGGCGGCGACGACGAAGCTGAGGCAGAACATGATGTGGGCTATCAGGATCGTCCAGAAGCCCAGCTGGATGCCCATGTTGAGGAAGAGCGCGAGCAGCGAGGCCGCCATCACGATCTCGGGCATGGCCATGGGCAGGAAGATCAGCGAGTTGACCGCGCCGCGCGCCCGGAAGCGGTAGCGCACCAGCGCGAAGGCGATCGCGGTGCCCAGGGCGGTCGCGGCGATGGTGGACCACAGGGCGATCTGGAGCGAGAGCGCGAGGGAGCCGCACAGGTCGGCGACCCCGCAGGGGTCCTTCCACGCGTCGAGCGAGAACTCCTGCCAGGCGTAGTTGAACCGCCCGGTGGGGTTGTTGAAGGAGAAGACGGTGACGACGACGTTCGGCAGGATCATGTACGCGAGCGTGCCGAGGCCCGCGATGACGACCAGATTGCGCCGGAGCCAGGTGACGGGAGCGCGCATCAGACCAGGTCCTCCGTCCCCGCTCGGCGGATGTAGATGGTGACCATGATCAGCACGATGGCCATGAGGATGAAGGACAGCGCGGCCGCCGTCGGGTAGTCGAGGATCCGCAGGTACTGCGACTGGATGACGTTGCCGATCATCCGGGTGTCCGTGGACCCGAGCAGCTCGGCGTTCACGTAGTCGCCGCTCGCCGGGATGAAGGTGAGCAGGGTCCCGGAGACCACGCCGGGCATGGAGAGCGGGAAGGTCACCTTCCGGAAGACCGTGGCGGGGTGGGCGTACAGGTCCCCGGCCGCCTCGTGCAGGCGGGTGTCGATGCGCTCCAGCGAGGAGTACAGCGGCAGGATCATGAAGGGGAGGAAGTTGTACGTCAGACCGCAGACGACCGCGAGCGGTGTGGCGAGCACCCGGTCCCCCTGGGTGATGCCGAGCCAGCTGGTGACGTCGAGGAAGCCGATGCCGCCCAGAACGGCGACCACCGGGCCGCCGTCGGCCAGGATCGTCTTCCAGGCCAGCGTGCGGATCAGGAAGCTGGTGAAGAAGGGCGCGATGACCAGCACCAGCAGCAGGCCCCGCCAGCGGCCCGCCTTGAAGGCGATCATGTAGGCCAGCGGGTACCCGAGCAGCAGGCACAGCGCGGTCGCGGTGCCGGCGTAGAGCAGGGAGCGCAGAAACTGCGGGAGGTACTCGGTGAAGGCGTCCCAGTAGGTCCGGAAGTGCCAGGTGACCTCGAAGCCCTCTTCGAGGGAGCCGGTCTGCAGCGAGGTGGAGGCCTGGTAGACCATCGGCAGCACGAAGAAGACCAGCAGCCACAGGATGCCGGGGAGCAGCAGCCAGTAGGGGACCAGCCGCTTGCGCACGGACGGCTTGTGGACCGGGGGTTCGGCGGGGGCGGGCGCGAGGGGCGGCGCCGCGGTGGCGGTCACGCGCTCTCCTCCACCGTCTCCACACCCGCGTCGATGGCCTGGGCGGCGTCGAGGCCGAAGGTGTGCTCCGGGTTCCAGTGCAGGACCACCTCGGCGCCGGGCACCAGGCGGGTGTCCCGCTCGATGTTCTGGGCGTACACCTCCAGGTCGGGACAGACCTGGCTGTCGATGACGTACTGCGTGGAGACGCCGATGAAGGAGGAGTCCGCGATCCGGCCGGGGACCTTGTTGCGGCCGGCCGCGATGGTGTGCTCCTCGTCGGCGTGGACCAGGGAGATCTTCTCCGGGCGTACCCCGACCAGCAGTTTCCCGCCGGTGGAGGGCGTCGTCGCACAGCGCGCCGCGGGCAGCCGGAGCCTGGTGCCGGAGGCCGAGACCACGACCTCGGAGCCGGCCGACTCCACGTGGGCCTCGATGAGGTTCGAGGTGCCGAGGAAGTTGGCGACGAAGGTGGTGCCCGGGTTCTCGTACAGCTCGGCGGGGGCGCCCAGCTGCTCGACGCGCCCGCCGTTCATCACGGCGACCGTGTCGGCCATGGTCATGGCCTCCTCCTGGTCGTGCGTGACGTGCACGAAGGTGATGCCGACCTCGGTCTGGATCCGCTTGAGCTCCAGCTGCATCTGGCGGCGCAGCTTGAGGTCGAGGGCGCCGAGCGGCTCGTCGAGGAGCAGCACCTGCGGGTGGTTGATCAGGGCGCGGGCGACGGCGACGCGCTGCTGCTGGCCGCCGGAGAGCTGGTGCGGCTTGCGCTGGGCGAACTGGCCGAGCTGGACCAGCTCCAGCATC
Source organism: Streptomyces sp. NPDC028910 (assembly GCF_055564955.1). Taxonomy (NCBI): domain Bacteria; kingdom Bacillati; phylum Actinomycetota; class Actinomycetes; order Kitasatosporales; family Streptomycetaceae; genus Streptomyces; species Streptomyces sp. NPDC028910. Next base: position 25,476 of record NZ_JBVHVF010000019.1, read on the forward strand.
TCGTCGACCTGCTTCTTGACCGAGGAGATGCCGCGTCGGCGCAGGCCGAAGGCGACGTTCTCGTAGACGTTCAGGTGCGGGAAGAGCGCGTAGCTCTGGAAGACCGTGTTGACCGGCCGCTTGTAGGGCGGCAGGTGGGTGACCGGCCGGTCGCCGAGGTGGACCGTGCCGGTGGAGGGCTCCTCCAGGCCGGCGATCATGCGCAGGGTGGTGGTCTTGCCGCAGCCCGAGGCGCCGAGCAGGGCGAAGAAGGAGCCCTGGGGGATGGTGAGATCCAGCGGGTGCACGGCGGTGAAGGAGCCGTAGTGCTTGCTGATCCCGGAGAGGCGGACGTCGCCGCCCGCGGTCGTTTCAGTCATGGATGGGTCCCGGGGGTTGGATGAGAGCAGGGGGCAAGGACGGTGTCATCCGGCTGCGGAGCGGGAGCAGGCCGGGGGCTCCGCCGGCGCACGGGGCGTCCGGCGGGGTGGAGCCGGAGCGGGCTCCGCCGCCGACGGGGCGTCCGGTGGGCGGTGCCTCGGTCTGCACGGCTCGCCGCGAGGCGTCACGCGCCGATGAGCTTGGCGAACTTCTCCTCGTAGGCCGTCTCTTCCTCGCTGCTGAGGGAGCGGAAGGCGCGGGACTTGGCGGTCATCGCCTTGTCCGGGACGATCAGGGCGTTGTCCGCGAGCGCGGGGTCGATCTTCGCGAGCTCGTCCTTGACGCCCTCGACGGGGCAGACGTAGCTGATGAACGCGGCCAGCTGGGCGGCGACGGGAAGCTCGTAGTAGTAGTCGATGAGCTTCTCCGCGTTGGCCTTGTGCCGGGCCTTGGCGGGGACCAGCAGGTTGTCGCTGGAGGTGATGTAACCGGCGGCCGGGATCGCGAACTTGATGTCCGGGTTGCCCGCCTGGAGCTGGATGACGTCGCCCGCCCAGGCCAGGCAGGCGGCGAGGTCGCCCTTGTCGAGGTCGGAGGTGTAGTCGTTGCCGGTGAAGCGGCGGATCTGGTTCTTGTCCACGCCCTTCTGGAGCCGGCCGATCGCCTCGTCGAAGTCGGCGGTGGTGAAGGAGGAGGGGTCCTTGCCCTGGTCGAGCATGGTCATGCCGACGCTGTCGCGCATCTCGGTGAGGAAGCCGACCCGGCCCTTGAGGGAGGGGTCGTCGAGCATCTGGGTGACGGAGTCGACCTTCTTGCCGTCCGTCGCCTTCTCGTTGTAGGCGATGACGGTGGAAATGCCGGTCCACGGGTAGCTGTACGCGCGCCCCGGGTCCCAGTCGGGGCTGCGGAACTGCGGGGACAGGTTGGCGTAGGCGTGCGGCAGGTGCGAGGGGTCCAGCTTCTGCGCCCAGCCGAGGCGGATGATGCGGGCGGCGAGCCAGTCGGTGACGACGATCAGGTCGCGGCCGGTGTCCTGGCCGGCCGCGAGCTGCGGCTTGATCTTGCCGAAGAACTCGACGTTGTCGTTGATGTCCTCGGTGTACTTGACCTTGATCCCGGACCGCTTGGTGAACTCCTCCAGGGTGGGACGGGACTTCTCGTCCTCGCTGGTGTCCATGTACTCGGTCCAGTTGGAGAAGTTGATCTCCTTCTCCCGGGCCGAGTGGTCGTCGGAGGCCGCGGCCGAGTCGCCCTCGCGCTTGGCGGGCGGGATGCCGCAGGCGGCGAGGGTGGACAGGCCTCCGAGAGTGAGCGCTCCGACTCCGGAGGCGCGCAACAGCGAGCGGCGGGTGAGGGCGCCGCGCCCGCTGGTGAGGCTGCGCCGCATCGCGGCGAGTTGCGCCGCGGAGAGGCGGTCGGGCTCGAACTGCTCCATGCGCTGTGCCCTTTCGGGATGGGTGCGCCGCTGGTCGGGCGGCTGACTGCTATCGGTCCCCGAAGATCGTGCGGTGCCAGTCCTTCGCGGCTACCGCCGTGTTGTCGTACATCACGTGCTTGACCTGCGTGTACTCCTCGAAGGAGTAGGCCGACATGTCCTTTCCGAAGCCGCTGGCCTTGTAGCCCCCGTGGGGCATCTCGCTGATGATCGGAATGTGGTCGTTGATCCAGACGCAGCCCGCCTTGATCTCGCGGGTGGCGCGGTTCGCCCGGTACAGGTCCCGGCTCCAGGCGGAGGCCGCGAGTCCGTACGGGGTGTCGTTGGCCAGCGCGATGCCCTCGTCGTCGGTGTCGAAGGGCAGGACGACGAGGACCGGACCGAAGATCTCGGACTGGACCACCTCACTGTCCTGGGCGGCGCCGACGATGAGGGTGGGCCGGTAGTACGCGCCGTCGGCGAGGCCGCTCTCGCCTTCCCCGCCCTGCGGGATCTCGCCGCCGGTGACGACGGTGGCGTACGCCCGGGCGCGCTCGACGAAGCCGGCGACCCGGTCGCGCTGGGCGTGGGAGACCAGCGGGCCGAGGTCGGTGGTGGCCGCGAAGGGGTCGCCGAGACGGACGCTCTCCATCAGCTCCGCGACGCGGGCGACGAAGGCGTCGTGCAGGGGGCGCTGGACGTAGGCGCGCGTCGCGGCGGTGCAGTCCTGGCCGGTGTTGATGAGGGAGGCGGCGACGGCGCCGTGCGCGGCGGCCTCCAGGTCGGCGTCGTCGAAGACGAGGAAGGGGGCCTTGCCGCCCAGTTCCAGGTGGAGCCGCTTGACGGTGGCGGTGGCGATCTCGGCGACCCGCTTGCCGACGGCCGTGGAGCCCGTGAAGGAGGTCATCACGACGTCGGGGTGGCCGACCAGGTGCTCCCCGGCGTCGCGGCCGGCGCCGGTGACGATGTTGATCACGCCGTCGGGCAGGCCCGCGTCCTTGGCCGCCTGCGCGAACATCAGGGAGGTCAGCGGGGTGAGTTCGGCGGGCTTGAGAACGATGGTGTTGCCCGCGGCGATGGCAGGGAGGATCTTCCAGGCGGCCATCTGCAGCGGATAGTTCCACGGGGCGATCGAGCCGACGACGCCGATGGCCTCGCGGCGTACGTAGGAGGTGTGGTCGCCGGAGTACTCGGCGGCCGCCTGCCCCTGGAGGTGGCGGGCGGCGCCCGCGAAGAAGGCGGTGTTGTCGATGGTCCCCGGCACGTCGAACTCCGTGGACAGCTTGATCGGCTTGCCGCACTGGAGGGACTCGGCGTACGCGAAGTCCTCGGCCTGCTCGGCCAGTACGGCGGCCAGCCGGTGCAGGGCGTCGGACCGCTCGCCGGGGGTGGCGCCGGACCAGGCCGGGAAGGCCCGTCGGGCGGCGGCGACCGCCTCGTCTACGTCCGCGGTACTCGCGAGTTCGTAGGTGAGGACCTCGTCGCCGGTCGCCGGATCGACCACCGTGTGCGACCGCCCGGAGGTGCCGGGCCTGAGCCGCCCGTCGATGTACTGCGCGCCGTCTGCGAAGCGGTCCTTGACCTGGAAGCGGTTGCCCATCACGCTCTCACGCTCTCCGTAGCTACAGTTCGAGCTACAGCTCGAATTGAGTGCCGATCCTGACAGAGGAGGGGCCCTCGGCCAAGTGATTCCGTTGTTGCCTTTTGATTACGCGACGGAATCGGTCGACCATGTGTCGAGGCACACCGAAAATCCGGTACGAAGTGTCAGTGGCGACTGCCAGACTCGCGTGCATGGAGATGATCGAAAACCTGATCGACCAGGTCAGCCGTGGTGAGCGGGTGAAGTTCCTGCCGTTCTGGGGCCACCAGCCGCAGGCGGACGGGAGGCTCGGCCCGAGCTGTCTGAGCCAGTGGTGGCCATCCGCTTTCACTGTCGGTGACGTCCGTTATGCCACCGCCGAGCACTGGATGATGGCCGGCAAGGCCCGGTTGTTCGCAGACTCCGCGGCGGAGCGTGCCGCGCTGGAGGCGAAGAGTCCGGCGGCCGCCAAGAAGGCCGGGCGGCTCGTGCGCGGCTTCGACGACGCGATATGGGAGCGGGAGCGGTTCGCCCTGGTGGTGGAGGGGAGCGTGCACAAGTTCGGCTCCGATCCGGCGCTGCGCGGGTACCTGCTGGGCACCGGGAGCCGGGTGCTGGTGGAGGCGAGCCCGCTGGACCGGATCTGGGGCATCGGGCTGGCGGCCGACGACGAGCGCGCCCTGGATCCGGCGCGCTGGCGGGGGCTGAACCTGCTGGGCTTCGCCCTGATGGAGGCCCGGGAGCGGCTGCGGGCCGACGCAGCGTGACCGACCGTCCCATGCCGGAGCGGCGCCGGGTCGCCGCCGTGATCATCCGGGACGGCTGTGTGCTCATGGTGCGCGAGCGTGGCCGCGGGGCGACGGGCAGGCACGACGGGCCGGAGTACTGGACCTTGCCGGGCGGCGGTCTGGAGGCGGGCGAGGAGCCCGAGGAGGCGGTCCGGCGGGAGGTGGCCGAGGAGGTGGGCCTGCGCGCCCTGGGCGTGCGGTACGCGTACGACTCCCCGTACCCCTCGGGCTGGACCTCCTGCTTCCGCGTGGACGTCGAGCCCGGCGAGCCGGTCCTCGGTGTCGACGCGGACCTGGAGTGCGACTGCCCGCGGATGGTCGGGCTCATCTGGGTCCCGCTGTCGCGCGGCACGGACGGCGCGTCGGTCATGGTGCCCACGCTGCTCAGTAATTGCGTGGTGGAGCCCGTCCCCGGCGCCTAACGTGGTCCTCGTCCAGGTGCGAAGGCGAGACCTACTTCGACTCATAATCGGGCGGCCGCGGGTTCGAGTCCCGTCACCGGCTTCGGGCCGATGTAGCTCAGCGGGTAGAGCACCACGTGGTTTCGCCGGACTCGACCTCTGGACACGTACGTCACGCACGACTGAGTGGTTGCGGCCCCCGCGCTCCTGGCGAACATCCTGTGGAATCAGGGGCATTCACGCGGACTGCCGGAGTAAGATGGCTGTGGAAAGTGCGTCGCGAGAACCAAGCACGCACATCTTTCTTCGCATTGCTCCTTTCCGGGCTGGTCTCAACCCGGCTGGTGTTGATCGCGGAAGACCTGATGTCCCAACGGGGCGTCAGGCAGCGTGAGCCAGGAATCCCCCGTTCTTCGGGCTGGGGAGGATTCAAATGGCTCGCTTCAACCAAGAGCCATCCTGGACCGAGCCAGTCAGCTCTCCGGTCCACATTTCGGGCATACCGGCCGCACCCACCAGGGCGGCCGGGACAGCCCTGCGTTCCGACGCTGTTCCTGCTGGCCGTCGCCAACTTCGTGACGCAGCGCACCGCGTACGAGAGCGGTGAGGCGCGCGACGACCGCTTCGCCGCGCTCGTGCGCACCCTCGCCGTAGAGGATCCCGCGTGGACGGCCGGCCTGCTGGGCTGGCTCCGCGGGGACGCGAACCTGCGTACCGCCTCGCTCGTCGGCGCCGCCGAGTACGTCAGGGCCCGGCTCGACGCTGGCGCGACGGACGGGCCTTCGAACCGCCAGGTCGTGGACTCGGTCCTGCGGCGCGCGGACGAGCCCGGTGAGCTGCTGGCCTACTGGACGGCGACGTACGGGCGGGGCGTGCCCAAGCCCGTCAAGCGCGGCATCGCCGACGCCGTGCGCCGGCTCTACTCCGCCACCTCGCTGCTGAAGTACGACACCGACTCCAAGGCCTACCGCTTCGGTGACGTCCTCAACCTCGTGCACGCCTCCCCCGACCCGGCCAAGCCCTGGCAGGGCGAGCTGTTCCGCTACGCCCTCGACCGCAGGCACCACCCGGAGAGCGCCGAGGTCCCCGCGGGCAGCCGCACCCTCGTCGCCCACCGGGCGCTGATGGAGCTGCCGGTGTCCGAGCGGCGTGGTGTGGTCGTCGCTCCGGACGGCGCGCAGCGGCTCGCGGAGGCGGGCATGACCTGGGAGGCGCTGGCCGGATGGCTCCAGGGGCCGATGGACGCGGCCGCCTGGGAGGCGGTCATCCCGTCCATGGGAGCGATGGCCCTGCTGCGCAACCTGCGCAACTTCGACCAGGCCGGGGTCTCGGGCGCGGTGGCCGCACGGGTCGCGGCGAGGATCTGCGACCCGGAGACCGTCGCCCGGTCCCGGCAGTTCCCCTTCCGCTACCTGGCCGCCTACCAGCACGCGCCCTCGCTGCGCTGGGCGTACCCGCTGGAGCAGGCGCTCGGGCACTCGCTGGCCAACGTACCGGCGCTGCCCGGCCGGACGCTGGTCCTCGTCGACCGGTCCGGCTCGATGTGGTCCCCGCTCTCGGACCGCTCCCAGCTCAACCGGGCGGATGCCGCGGCCGTCTTCGGGGCGGCGTTGGCTCTGCGGGCCGAGCGCGCCGACCTGGTGCAGTTCGGTACGACCAGCCAGGTCGTCCCGTACGCCCGGGGGGAGTCGGTACTGAAGGTGCTCGATCGGTTCGGGGACCTCGGGGGCACCTACACGGCCCAGGCCGTGAGGAAGCACTACCGGGGCCACGACCGGGTGTTGATCGTCACCGACGAGCAGGCCGCCTCGTACGGCCACGGCGGCGATCCGACGGCGGAGGTGCCGCCCACGGTTCCCGTCTACACGTGGAACCTGGCCGGCTACCGGGTGGGGCACGCGCCCTCCGGCGGCGCGAACCGGCACACCTTCGGCGGGCTCACCGACGGGGCGTTCCGGATGGTGTCCCTGATCGAGGACGGCCGGAACGCCGAGTGGCCGTGGGCTTCTTGAAGCGGTCGGTCAGACCTTCTCGTGGACCTGGGAGTTGTCGTACGGACTGTCGTACGGGGAATCGTCCGTCGACCCCTCGTCCATGAGGCCGGCGAATATGATCGCGATCATCAGGCCGCCCAGCACGATGCCGATCGCGCCCAGGATGATGCCGGCGAGCGCCATCCCGCCGTTGTCGGCCTCGCCGCGGGTCGCCTTGCCCTTGCCCAGGGCGCCGAAGACGACCGCCCCGATCCCGAGCGCTATCGCTATGAAGCTGGTGATGCAGGCGACGACCGAGAGGATGCCGAGGACGAGCGCGGTGATGCCGAAGCCGTTGCTCCGCTGGGTCCCGTACGGCGGGTACGAGCCGTGGCCCGGGTATCCCGGGTATCCCGGGTACCCGGGGTAGCCCTGGTATCCGGGATGGCCCGCGTCGCCGGGGTATCCGTACCCGGGCTGGGCCGGGTACCCGTACGCCGCTGACGCGGGCCCCGCCATCGGCATCGCAGTCGTGGGCGGGGTCGGGGTGGTGGCCGGAGCGGAGAGGGGCAGTTGGTCGCCCGGCATCCCCGCGAGCGTCGGCTGGTCGTGCGCGGACGCCGGGCCCGACACGCCCGGTGTGCCGTGCTGGCCCTGCGGTTTGCCCAGATCCACCGCCGGCCGCTCCGGCGGCGCCCACGGGTCTCGCGGCTCGGGACTGTTCTCGGTCATGCGGCGCCCCCCTCTCGTACAGCCATGCTAAGCGCTGCCACCGACAGTCATGGGGCGTGCCTACGATGAACCCGACCCGACCGCTCTCGCGTTCTCCCGGAGGCGCCCCCATGACCGACCTGCACCCCTTCATCGCGGGGCTGCCCAAGGCCGAACTGCACGTCCACCACGTCGGCTCGGCCTCCCCGCGCATCGTGGCCGAGCTCGCCGCCCGGCACCCCGACTCGAAGGTCCCCACCGACCCCGAGGCCCTCGCCGACTACTTCACCTTCACCGACTTCGCGCACTTCATCGAGGTCTACCTGTCGGTCGTCGACCTCGTCCGCACTCCCGAGGACGTACGGCTGCTGACCTTCGAGGTCGCCCGCGACATGGCCCGGCAGAACATCCGCTACGCCGAGCTGACCATCACCCCGTACTCCTCCACCCGTCGCGGCATCGAGGAGAAGGCCTTCATGGAGGCCATCGAGGACGCCCGCAAGGCCGCCGAGGCCGAGCTCGGGGTCATCCTGCGCTGGTGCTTCGACATCCCCGGCGAGGCCGGCCTGGAGGCCGCCGCCGAGACCGCCCGCCTCGCCGTCGACCTGCACCCCGAGGGCCTGGTCTCCTTCGGCCTCGGCGGACCCGAGATCGGCGTCCCGCGCCCGCAGTTCAAGCCGTACTTCGACCAGGCCCGCGCGGCCGGCCTGCGCAGCGTGCCGCACGCCGGCGAGACCACCGGCCCGGAGACGATCTGGGACGCCATCAACGAGCTGGGCGCCGAGCGCATCGGCCACGGCACCAGCGCCACCCAGGACCCGTCCCTGCTGAAGTACCTCGCGGAGAACCGGATCGCGCTGGAGGTCTGCCCGACCTCCAACATCGCCACCCGCGCCGTCACCGACCTCGACCAGCACCCCGTCAAGGAGATGGTGGCGGCGGGCGTGCTCGTCACCATCAACAGCGACGACCCGCCGATGTTCGGCTCAGACCTCAACAACGAGTACGCGGTGGCCGCCCGCCTCCTCGACCTCGACGAGCGCGGACTCGCCGAGCTCGCCAAGAACGCCGTCGAGGCCTCCTTCCTGGACCCGGCCGGCAAGGCGAAGCTCAACGCGGAGATCGACGCGTACACCGCCGAATGGCTCGCGCGCTGACCCCTGTTGGCCGGTCGGCCCCTGAGAATGGAGCCATGCGCACCCTGACTGCCGTCGGCCACCGCGGCGATCCCTACCGTGCCCGTGAGAACACCCTGCCCTCGATCCGCTCCGCCTTCGCCCGCGGGGCGGACGCGGTCGAGATCGACGTACGGCTGACCCGCGACGGGGTGCCGGTCCTGCTCCACGACGAGAAGCTCCAGCGGCTGTGGGGCCACGACGTGCGCCTGGCCGACGTCACCGCCGCGCAGCTCAAGGAGCTGACGCAGGGCGGTGTTCCCACGCTCCGCGACGCCCTGACGGCGGCCGGGGCGGGCCGGCTGATGCTCGACCTCCCGGGTGCCACCTTCGAGGCGGTGCGCACGGTCGTGGAACAGGTCCGCGAGTGCGGGGCGCGCGAGCGGACGTACTACTGCGCGGGCCCGCGGACGATGCTGTCGGTCCGCGCCGCGGATCCGGGCGCCGAGATCGCGCTCACCTGGACCACGCTGTCGCCGCCGCGGCGGGTGCTGATCGACGCCGTGGCGCCGCGCTGGCTCAACTACCGTTTCGGGCTGGTGAGCCGGGAGCTCGTGGACGCGCTCCACCGGGACGGCCTGCTGGTGTCGGCCTGGACCGCGGACACCAAGCGGACGATGAAGGCGCTCGTCGCGGCGGGGGCCGACGCGATCACCACGAACCGGGTGGACGCGCTGACGGCCGTACGGGCCGGGCTCGGCCGGTGATACGCGCCTTCCGGGACGGGATCCGCGGCGCCGATCCGCGGTGGCGGGACCTGGGTCTGACCCTGCTGGTGCAGCTGGCCGTCACGATGCCGTTCGTGGTGCCCCGGTCGCCCGAGCTGCCGGCCGCGACCTGGGCCTCGTACGGGATGACCACGCTCGGCGTGCTGCCGCTGGTCTGGCGGCGCCGGGCGCCGGTGGCCGTGCTCGCGGCGATCGTCGTCATCGGAGGGGTGTACAAGCTCGCTCTCGACGGGCCGGGCCAGCCGCTGCCGTACGCGGGCCTGATCGCTTTCTACACGGTCGCCCTGCAGTGCCGCGCCCGGGTCCGCGCGGCCGTGGGCCTGGCCACCGTGGTGGTGGTCGCGCTGTCGGTGGGCTGGGAGACCGGGGCGGCGCGTGAGCTGCTGTTCACCCTTTTCGTCTCGGCGGCGGCCTATGCCCTGGGGCGGCTCCAGCACACGCGGCAGGCGTACACCGAGGCCGTCGAAGCCCGCGCCGCGGAGCTGGAGCGGGCCAACCGGATCGAGGCGGAGCAGGCTGCCGCACGCGAACGGGCCCGGATGCTGCGGGACCATGGCCGCTTTCGCTAGGTAGGCATCGCCTCAAGGCGCTTGATCATGCGACGGAGCACCAGCAGGGGGATCACCCCGAAGACGCCGAAGGCCATGTCGATGACGCTCCACCAGACGGGTATCCCCCGGATGGGTCCGCAGATCAGGGCAAGGGGGATCACGCCGGCGCAGGCGATCACGCCGGCTTCGACGATCCAGATGTTGCGAACCGGGTCGCGGTGGACGCCGTAGAAGAACACCGCGATGACCAGATGGGCGAAAGCGAGCCAGTCGGTGCCGTAGAGGAGGAAGGGGTAATCGGCATCGGCCCGTTCCAGCCCTTCGCCCACCCGGCGGAGCCATGAGTTGTCCACCAGGGCATTGGCCCAACGGAGTTCGCTGACCAGGGGGAAGGCGGTGAGTCCGCTCAGCACAAGGCAGACGATGAACAGGATCAGCCAGGCACGGATACGCCGCTGAAGGACGCTTCTCTCGCTCATGGAAGGAAGCGTACACCTGGAATTGAACACGTTCAGCATTCTCCCTGAACGTGTTCAACCCGACGGGGGGCGTCGTGCCGAGGCATGTCCAAAGCCTCAAGCCATGCGAAAGGGCGGGCAATGGACATGGTGTCCGCTGCCCGCCCCGTCAAGGCTGTGCGGTGATCGGTGCGACCGATCAGCCGCCGAGCGAGGTCATCACGTGCTTGATGCGCGTGTAGTCCTCGAAGCCGTAGGCGGAGAGGTCCTTGCCGTAGCCGGACTTCTTGAAGCCGCCGTGCGGCATCTCGGCGACGAGCGGGATGTGGGTGTTGATCCACACGCAGCCGAAGTCGAGGTTCTTGGACATCCGCATCGCACGGCCGTGGTCCTTGGTCCACACGGAGGAGGCGAGGGCGAATTCGACGCCGTTCGCGTACTCCAGGGCCTGCGCCTCGTCCGCGAAGGACTGGACGGTGATGACGGGGCCGAAGACCTCGTTCTGGATGATCTCGTCCTCCTGCTTGAGGCCCGAGACCACGGTCGGGGCGTAGAAGTAGCCCTTCTCGCCGACCTGGTGGCCGCCCGCCTCGACCTTGGCGTGGGCGGGGAGGCGCTCGATGAAGCCCGCGACCTGCTTGAGCTGGTTCGGGTTGTTCAGCGGGCCGTACAGCACGTCCTCGTCGTCCGGCTGGCCGGTCTTGGTGTCGGCGGCGGCCTTGGCGAGCGCGGCCACGAACTCGTCGTGGATCGACTCGTGCACGAGCACGCGGGTGGCGGCGGTGCAGTCCTGGCCGGCGTTGAAGTAGCCGGCGACCGCGATGTCCTCGACGGCCTTGGGGATGTCGGCGTCCTCGAAGACCACGACCGGGGCCTTGCCGCCGAGCTCCAGGTGGACGCGCTTGACGTCCTTGGAGGCGCTCTCGGCGACCTGCATGCCCGCGCGCACCGAGCCGGTGATGGAGGCCATCGCCGGGGTGGAGTGCTCGACCATGGCCTTGCCGGTCTCGCGGTCGCCGCAGACGACGTTGAAGACGCCCTTGGGCAGGATCGCGTCGATGATCTCCGCCATCAGGACGGTGGAGGCCGGGGTGGTGTCCGAGGGCTTGAGGACCACGGTGTTGCCCGCCGCGATGGCCGGGGCGAACTTCCACACGGCCATCATCATCGGGTAGTTCCACGGCGCGACCTGGGCGCAGACGCCGACCGGCTCGCGGCGGATGATCGAGGTCATCCCCTCCATGTACTCGCCGGCCGAGCGGCCCTCGAGCAGCCGGGCGGCGCCCGCGAAGAAGCGGATCTGGTCCACCATCGGCGGCAGCTCCTCGCTGGCCGTGAGGCCCAGCGGCTTGCCGGTGTTCTCCGACTCGGCGGCGACGAGCTCGTCCGCGCGCGCCTCGAAGGCGTCGGCGATCTTCAGCAGCGCCTTCTGGCGCTCCGCCGGGGTGGTGTCGCGCCAGCCCGGGAAGGCGGCCGCGGCGGCGGCCATGGCGGCGTCGACGTCGGCCTGGCCCGAGAGCGGGGCGGTGGCGTACACCTCGCCGGTGGCCGGGTTGACCACCTCGGTGGTCCGCCCGTCGGCGGCGTCCTTGAACTCCCCGCCGATGTAGTTGCGCAGACGACGCAGTTCGGTGGTCACTACAGCCACACTCCTGATCACATGTCCAACGATTGAGACGAAGACCAAGCCTAGCCCCTCGGCGGAGGCTTTCGACAGACCCGGACGCTACGAACTACGAAATCAGTGAGATCCAAGTCTTCAAACAACGGATTTCATCGATTCCGTCTTGCGTAACAGACGACCCTCGTGCACAGTGAGGTCGTGGTCAGTCGAAGCGCAGATTCCAGGAACAGACAACCGTCCCCTTCGGTCGATGCTGTGTCCCTGGCGATCATCGAGCAACTGCAGGAGGACGGTCGCCGTCCCTATGCATCGATCGGCAAGGCCGTCGGCCTGTCCGAAGCTGCCGTACGCCAGCGCGTACAGAAGCTGCTCGACCAGGGCGTCATGCAGATCGTCGCCGTCACCGACCCGCTCACCGTGGGCCTGCGACGCCAGGCCATGGTCGGCATCAACGTCGAGGGCGACCTCGACCCCGTGGCCGATGCGCTGACCGCCATGGCCGAGTGCGAGTACGTGGTGATGACCGCAGGGTCGTTCGACCTGATGGTGGAGATCGTCTGCGAGGACGACGACCACCTGCTCGAAACGATCAACAAGAAGATCCGCACGCTCCCCGGCGTGCGATCAACCGAAAGCTTCGTTTATCTGAAGCTGAAGAAGCAGACCTACATGTGGGGAACTCGATAGCCCGTGAGCCAGGACCTCTCCAAGACCGCATACGACCACCTGTGGATGCACTTCACCCGCATGTCGTCGTACGAGAACGCACCCGTCCCCACCATCGTGCGTGGTGAGGGCACCTACATCTTCGACGACAAGGGCAAGCGCTACCTCGACGGTCTCGCCGGACTGTTCGTGGTCAACGCAGGTCACGGCCGCAAGGAACTGGCCGAGGTCGCCTACAAGCAGGCTCAGCAGCTCGCCTTCTTCCCCGTGTGGTCGTACGCCCACCCGAAGGCCGTGGAGCTCGCCGAGCGCCTCGCCGACTACGCCCCGGGCGACCTGAACAAGGTCTTCTTCACCACCGGTGGCGGCGAGGCCGTCGAGACCGCCTGGAAGCTCGCCAAGCAGTTCTACAAGCTGCAGGGCAAGCACACCAAGTACAAGGTCATCTCGCGTGCGGTCGCCTACCACGGCACCCCGCAGGGCGCCCTGTCGATCACGGGTCTGCCGGCCCTGAAGGCCCCCTTCGAGCCGCTGGTTCCCGGCGCGCACAAGGTGCCGAACACCAACATCTACCGCGCCCCGATCTACGGCGACGACCCCGAGGCCTTCGGCCGCTGGTGCGCCGACCAGATCGAGCAGGAGATCCTCTTCGAGGGCGCCGACACCGTCGCCGCCGTCTTCCTGGAGCCGGTGCAGAACGCCGGCGGCTGCTTCCCGCCGCCGCCCGGGTACTTCCAGCGGGTCCGCGAGATCTGCGACCAGTACGACGTGCTGCTCGTCTCGGACGAGACGATCTGCGCGTTCGGCCGCCTCGGCACGATGTTCGCCTGTGACAAGTTCGGCTACGTGCCGGACATGATCACCTGCGCCAAGGGCATGACCTCGGGCTACTCCCCGATCGGTGCCTGCATCATCTCGGACCGCATCGCGGAGCCGTTCTACAAGGGTGACAACACCTTCCTGCACGGCTACACCTTCGGCGGGCACCCGGTGTCCTCGGCGGTGGCGATCGCCAACCTCGACATCTTCGACAAGGAAGGGCTCAACGAGCACGTCCTCAAGAACGAGGACGCCTTCCGCTCGACGTTGGAGAAGCTGCACGACCTGCCGATCGTCGGCGACGTCCGCGGCAACGGCTACTTCTACGGCATCGAGCTCGTCAAGGACAAGGTCACGAAGGAGTCCTTCACGGACGAGGAGACGGAGCGCGTGCTCTACGGCTTCCTCTCCAAGGCGCTCTTCGACAACGGCCTGTACTGCCGGGCCGACGACCGCGGTGACCCGGTCATCCAGCTCGCCCCGCCGCTGATCGCGGACCAGGGCACCTTCGACGAGATCGAAGGCATCCTGCGCTCGGTGCTCACCGAGGCGTGGACGAAGCTGTAATAGGCCAACCACACGGCTAGTCCAACCACACGGCCCGGATCCCCCGTTCGAGTGAGAACGCGGGGGTCCGGGCCGTGTGCTGTCACCATCCAAGAGGTTCATCTCTTTACATCTCAGTGCGGCGCCAGTGACTTCAGCGGGCTCCGCTTCGTTCCCCCGGACGGAGGTGTACGCCATGGTGGCTCCACCGGACAATGCCCCGCCTGACAATGACGTCCTGTGGGCACGGTCCCTTCACTACTCCCACAGCGGTGCCCCTGCCCTCGTCGGGGTCTCCCTCGGAGTCCGCCAGGGCGAGATCCTGGCCCTGACCGGTCCCCGCGGCAGCGGCAAGACCACCCTGCTCCGCTGCCTGTCCGGGCAGCTGCGGCCCGAGCGGGGCGGCGAGGTCTGGTTCAACAGCGTCCCCGTGCACACCATGAGCACGTCGGCGCGCGAACGGCTGCGCCGCGACCGGTTCGGCTGGATCGGTCCCGAGCCTCAGCTGCTGCCCGAGCTGAAGGTCTGGGAGAACGCGGCCCTGCCGCTGCTGCTCGCCGGTGCCCCGCACCGCAGCGCCAAGCACGCCGCCTGCGAATGGCTGGACCGCCTCGACATCGGCGCCTTCGCCCGCAAGCGCCCCACCGCCCTGAGCCGTGCCGAGTCCCAGCGGGTCGCGCTCGCCCGGGCCCTGGTCAGCGTCCCCGCGGTGCTCTTCGCCGACGAGCCCACGGCCCCGCTGCACCGGGCCGAACGGGCCCTGCTGCTGCGCACGCTGACCACCGCGGCCCGCTCCCACGAGATCACCGTGCTGCTGGCCACCCACGACGAGGCCACCGCGGCCGTCGCGGACCGCCGCCTGGCCCTGCTCGACGGCCGCCTCGCGGGGGCCGCGCCCTCCTCCCCCGTCTCCGACAACCCGGAGGGCCAGGCCGCGTGCTCGCTCTCCGCCTAGCCCGCGGTTCCCGCCCGCTCGTCCAGCTGCGGCGGCTCCTCGTCGCCGCCGCCTCGGCCGGGACCGGGTTCCTGCTGCTCCACGTACTCGCCGGGGCCGTGGCCCGGCCCGCCGGATCGTTCCCTCGCCTGCTGTGGGCCATGGTCCCGCTGGCCGTCACCGTCCACCTCGCCGTCGTCGTGGCCCGGGCCGACCCCGCGACCCGGCTCCGCGAAGGACTGGACGCCGCCGGGCTGGGACCCGTACGGCTCACCCTGGTCGCCGCGATCTCCACCGCCGTCGCCTGCACCCTCGGCAGCGCCCTGGCCCTGGCCGCCTTCCTCCACCTGCGCGGGGACGTGGCCGGGCTGCCGTTCGACGGGGCCGGCGCGGCCCTGCTCCACGCCGACCAGCCGCTGCCCGTGGCGGGCGCCCTCACCCTCCTGGCCCTAGTCCCGCTGACCGCCTCGGCCGCCACCGTCTTCGCACTGCGCCCGCACCCGCCGCTGGCCCCGCAGACCGGGCTGCCCTGGGGCATCGCGCTGACCGCCTGCGGGCTCGCCGTCGAGGCCTACGCGGGCCGGGGTGACGCCGGGATGCTCGCCGGCTGGTCGCTGACCGCGATCGGCCTCGCCCTCGCCGGACCGGGCCTCGCCTATGCCTGCGGGAGCCTGGTCCAGGCCGTACGCCCGGGCGCGCTCCGGCTGCTGGCCGGGCGGGCCCTCCAGCAGGAAGCGCCCCGGATCGGGCCGCCGCTGGGGGTGCTGTGCTCGGTCGGCGCGGGCGCCCTGACCGCCCTCGCACTGCGTGACCGGGGAGTGCTGCTCGTCCCACTGGGCCCGCTGACCTGGCCGGCCGCCGCTCTGGTGGCCCTGTGCGCCACCGCGACCCTTCTCACATCCGCGGTGGAGGCCCGCCAGATCCGGGCCGCCGACCGGGGGGCCCTGCCCGACCTGGGCGCTCCCGCCAGGGTCCTTCGTACGGCGGCGAGTCTGCGGGCCACCGCGCTCGCGGCCGTGTGCGTACCGCTCAGCTGGGGTGTGGCGCAGCTGACGTCGCTGGCACTGACCCGCTGACGCGACCAGCCCTTAGGGTGGGCCGAATGGTCAACGGATACATCGACACCGAGATCGAGACGCTCGCCGAATTCGACCAGGTCGTGGCCCGCGGCTCGCTCAGCGGCTACCGCATCCAGTCGGTCAACCTGCTGGAGCGGACCTTCGCGCTGCTGGCCGCCGACACCTCGGCGGCCGTGTTCCTGGGCTGCCCGATGGAACCCGATGCCTCGGTGAAGGTCCGCGCCGAGGGCGCGCTGGTCTTCCCTCCCGTGCCGGACCTGCCGTTCAACCCGTACCGGGGACTGCTCTACACGCCCGAGGAGCTCTTCACCGGGCTGCCCGACGGGTACGAGGTCACCCCGGACGCCGAGGCGTACGCCTGGTTCCAGGAGACCAAGGCGGACGGCGACGTCTTCTCCTCGATGCTCCGCTCCCTCCACGACGACGCCATGTCGGACGCGCTCGACGAGCACCTGGCCGGCGCCCTGGTCGTGGGCGTGATGGGCGGGCACGCCATGTCCCGTGGCGGTACGGACTACCGCGGCGCGGCGGAGCTGGGCCGGGCACTGACCCGCTCCGGGCTGACGGTGGCCACCGGCGGCGGCCCGGGCGCGATGGAGGCCGCCAACCTCGGCGCCTACCTGGCCCCGGCCCCGGACGAAGCGCTTGCGGAGGCCCTGGAACTGCTCGCCAAGGCCCCCTCCTTCGCGCCGTCGGTGTCCGACTGGGCGCACGCGGCCTTCGCCGTACGGGAGCGGTGGCCCGACGGCGGCGACTCGGTGGGCATCCCGACCTGGTTCTACGGGCACGAGCCGCCGAACGCCTTCGCGGGGCACATCGCGAAGTACTTCGCGAACGCCACCCGTGAGGACGGGCTGCTGGCCCGGTCCACGGCGGGCGTGGTCTTCCTGCCGGGCGCCGCGGGCACCGTTCAGGAGGTCTTCGACAGCGCCACCCCCAACTACTACTCCTCGCGCGGCGAACCGGCGCCCATGGTCCTCGTGGACCGCGCCCACTGGACCGAGCACCTTCCGGCGTGGCCCCTGCTCCAGGCACTGGCCCGGGGCCGGGCGATGGAGTCCCGGATCGCGCTCGTCGACTCGGTGGACGAGGTCCCCGACGCCCTCGCGTCAATGAGCTGAACTCCGGAAGCAACTTCCGGGCCGATTCACACGTCTGGCAGAGGTACCGCAAAACCTGCCAGACGTGAACGGAGCCCTTGGTGCTCATAGGCCTGCTGACCGCTGTCGCGGCGTCCATCTGCTACGGCACGGGATCCGTGCTGCAAGCCGTCGGATCGCGCCGCGCCGCCCGGATGTCCCCGACCGCCGCCGGGGTGACCGCCCATGGCGGCCCCAACCTGTCGTCCACCGCGAAGGCGGCGATGACCTGGGAATTCATCGTCGGTACGATCCTGGACTTCGTGGGCTTCGGGCTCGGCGCCCTGGCCGCCCGGCTCCTGCCCCTCTTCCTCTCCCAGACGGTGATCAGCGCCAATCTTGTGATCACGGCCGTGCTGAGCGTGAAGATGCTAGGCATCCGGCTGAGCCGCAAGGAATGGACCTCGATCGGCGTCGTCTGCACGGCGCTGGTGCTGCTGGCGACGGCGGCGGGTCACGAGGGCGGCCACCACGCGCCGATGTCCACGCACTGGTGGCTGCTGGGGATCACCCTGCTGTTGATGGTGGGCGGCACGGTGGCCGTACGCCTCCTCGGCGGCGGGGCCGCGATCCTGGCGGGCCTGCTCTCGGGCCTGGGCTTCGGCGCGCTCGGCGTCGGCGTCCGGATCCTGGACGGCGTCGACCCGTTCGACCTCGGCACCTTCCTCTCCGACCCGGCCCTCTACGCCATTCTGGTGGCGGGCATCGGCGGCATGTACCTGCACACGGTCGCCCTGCAGATCGGCTCGGTGAACGGCGCCACCGCGGCCCTGGTCGTCGGCGAGACCGTTCTCCCGGGCGCGATCGGCGTCCTCTGGCTCGGCGACGCCTCCCGGCCCGGCCTGGCCTGGCTGGCGGTCCTGGGCTTCGTCCTGGCCGTCGCCGGCGCGGTGGCCGTCGCCTGGTACGGCAAACACGACGCGGCCGAGACGAAAGACCCCGCCGAACCCACCCTCGCCGGCGTCTGACCCATCTTTCAGCCCCGTCGGCGCCCTTTCAGCCCCACCGGGCACATCCAGCCCCGCCGGCGTTTGAGGCGCGGGGGCCGGGGCGGAGCCCCGATCTTTCAGCCCCGCCGGCGTTTGAGGCGCGGGGCCCGGGGCTGGTCCCCGGTAGCGGCCTAGCTAGGCATGCGGCGGCAGGACGACCACCTCGGCCGGGGTGAAGGTCACCGCGACCCGGTCCCCCGCGGCCGGCGCCCCCGCCAACTCGCACTCCGCCTCCAGCTCCGGCCCGGCCTCCGGCCGCAGCAGCAGCGCGACGTGCGTCCCGCGGAAGGTGCGGGACACGACCTCGCACCGCAGGCCGGCCCCGCTGAGCGCCACCCCCGCCGGGCGGATCAGCAGCCGCTGGTCCCCCTCGGGGGAACCGGCCGGGACCGGGACCCTGCCCCACGGGGTCCCGGCCACCGCGCCCGAGATCGCGGCCGGGACCACGTTCTCGAAGCCGAGGAACCGCGCCACGAACTCCGACGCGGGCCGCTGCCACACCTCGAGCGGGGTTCCCGCCTGCTCGATCCGGCCGTCCCGCATCACCACCACCCGGTCGGCCAGCGCGAAGGCCTCCCCCTGGTCGTGCGTGACGGCCAGCACCGTCGTGCCCAGCCGGGAGAACAGCTCCCGCAGCTCCACCACGAGGCGCTCCCGCAGTCCCCGGTCCAGCTGCCCCAGCGGTTCGTCCAGCATCAGCAGCCGCGGCGAGGGCGCCAGCGCCCGGGCCAGTGCCACCCGCTGCTGCTCGCCGCCCGAAAGGGAGGCCACCGCCCGGCCCTGGGCCCCGGGGAGCCCGACGAGTTCCAGCAGTTCCGCGGCCTGGGACGCGTACGAGGTCCGCCCGGCGCCCCGCATCCGCAGCCCGAAGGAGACGTTCGCGCCCACGTCCCGGTGCGGGAAGAGCTGGTGGTCCTGGAACATCAGGCCCACGCCCCGCCGGTGCACGGGTACGCCGGCCTGGTCGGCCCCGTCCAGCAGCACCCGGCCCCCGGACACCTCCTGGAGCCCGGCGACGACCCGCAGCAAGGTGGACTTGCCGCTCCCGCTCGGCCCCAGCACGCACACGATCTCGTGCTCGGCGACCCGCAGGTCCACGCCGTCCAGGGCGTACCCGTCCGCGCGCTCACCGAAGCGGACCGACACGCCTTCCAGCTGAAGCAGTGTCATCAGAACTCCCCGGAGGTCTTGTCGGGTCGCAGTCGCTCCAGCACCAGCAGGGACACCGCGCACACCAGCATCAGAATCGTGCTCAGGGCCATCGCCTGCCCGTAGTTCAGCTCACCGGCCCGCCCCAGCAGCCGCGCCACGGCCACCGGCAGCGTCGGCCGGTCCGGCCGTGCGATGAAGACGGTCGCGCCGAACTCCCCCAGCGACACCGCGAAGGCGAACCCGGCCGCGATCAGCAACGCCCGCCGCACCAGCGGCAGGTCCACCTCCCGCCATACCCGCAGCGGCGACGCGCCGAGCACCGCGGCGGCCTCGCGCAGCCGCCCGTCCACCGCGCGCAGCACCGGCAGCATGGTCCGTACGACGAAGGGCACGCCCACCAGGGCCTGCGCCAGCGGCACCAGGATCCACGAGGTCCGCAGGTCCAGCGGCGGCTCGTCCAGGGTGATCAGGAAGCCGAAGCCCACCGTCACCGCGGACACTCCCAGCGGGAGCATCAGCAGCGCGTCGAAGCCGCGTACGAAGCGGCCCGCGCGCCGGGTCAGTGCCGCGGCCGCGAGTCCCCCGATGAAGAGGGCGATCGCGGTGGCGGCGAGCGCGTACTGGAGGGAGTTCCAGATCGCCTCCAGCGGCGGCACCAGGAAGGTGCCGCCGCCGGCGCCCGCGTCCTGGAGCGCCCGGTAGAAGCCGAAGCCGTAGCCGCCCGGGGCATCGAAGGACCGTTCGACCAGTACTCCCAGCGGCAGCACGATCAGCAGCGCCACGCTCAGCAGCACCCCGCCCAGCAGGGCGCGCTGCGCCCAGCCGCGCGGCCGGTGCGTGGTCCGGCCCGGATCAACCAGCCGCAGTGCGGTCTCGCGCTTGCGCACCGTCCAGGCGTGCACGCCGAGGATCGCCCCGACCGCGGCGAACTGGACCATGGTCAGTACGGCGGCCGTCGGCAGGTCGAGGAGCTGCGCGGTCTGCCGGTAGACCTCCACCTCCAGGGTGGAGTACGAGGGCCCGCCCAGGATCAGCACGACGCCGAAGGAACTGAAGGTGAACAGGAACACCATCAGCGAGGCGGCGGCCACCGCCGGGGCCAGCGCGGGCAGCGTCACCCGCCGCCAGGCGGCGAACCGTCCGGCGCCCAGCACCCGGGCGGCCTCCTCCTGGCGCGGGTCCAGCTGGGCCCACAGCCCGCCGACCGTGCGGACCACGACGGCGTAGTTGAAGAAGACGTGCGCGAGCAGGATCGCCCAGACGGTGGTGTCGAGACGGACGCCCACCCGTTCGTCCAGCAGTCCGCCGCGTCCCAGCAGCGCGAGGAAAGCGGAGCCGACCACCACGGTCGGCAGCACGAAGGGAACGGTCACCACGGCCCGCAGCAGCTGCTTGCCGGGGAACTCGAAGCGCGCGAAGACGTACGCGCCGGGGAGTGCGATCAGCAGCGTGAGCGCGGTGGAGGCGAGCGCCTGCCAGGTGGTGAACCACAGCACGCCGGCGATGTCGGGCCGGGTCAGCACCTCCCCGATCCGGCCGAACTGCCACCCGGCGTCGGCCCTGAGCCCGCGCCCGACGATCGCGCTGACGGGGTAGGCGAAGAACAGTCCGAAGAAGGCGAGGGGCAGCGCCATCAGGGCGAGCCGCACGGCGGTCGCCCGCACCCCCTCCCCCGGGCCGGGAACCGGCGCGGCGCCCCCCGGCGCCGCGCCCGAACCCCTGGTACCGCTTACTTCACGACGAGCGCGGTCCATGCCTTGACCCACTGATCACGGTTCTTGGCGATGGTCTCCGGAGCCACGCTCGTGGGCTTCTCGACCACCACACCGTGCTTGGTGAACAGCTCCGGCAGCGCGGCGTCCTTGATCACGGGGTTCACGAACATCTGGAGCGGCATGTCCTCCTGGAACTTCTTGCTGATCAGGAAGTCCACGAGCGCCTTGCCGCCCTCCTCGTTCTTCGCGCCCTTCAGCAGACCCGCGAACTCGATCTGGCGGAAGCAGGTGCCGGTGGCGACACCCGTCGGGGCCTCGGCCGGCTGCGGCTCGCCGTACAGCACCTCGACCGGCGGGCTGGAGGCGTAGGAGACGACCAGCGGGCGGTCGCCCTTGGCCTTCTTGCCGCCCGCGGAGCCGGAGAAGCGCTCGTTGTAGGCCTGCTCCCAGCCGTCGACGACCTCGACGCCGTTGGCCTTGAGCTTGCTCCAGTAGTCCTTCCAGCCGTCCTCGCCGTACGTGCCGACGGAGGCGAGCAGGAAGCCGAGACCGGGCGAGGAGGTCGCGGCGTTCTCGGTGACCAGCAGGTTCTTGTACTCCGGCTTGATCAGGTCGTCCAGCGTCTGCGGCGGGGCGATCTTCTTGTCGGCGAAGTACGCCTTGTCGTAGTTGACGCAGATGTCACCGGAGTCGACCGGGGTGACCCGGTGCTCCTTGTCGAGCACGTACTCGGGCTTCACCTCTCCCAGGCCCTTGGCCTCGTAGGGCGTGAAGATGCCGTTGTCGAGGGCGCGCGAGAGGAGGGTGTTGTCCACACCGAAGAAGACGTCGCCGCGCGGGGAGCCCTTGGTGAGGATCTCCTGGTTCAGCGCCGCGCCCGCGTCCCCGGACTTCAGCACCTTGACGGTGTAGCCGCTCTGCTGCTCGAACTCCTTCAGGACCGTGTCGGTCACGTTGAAGGAGTCGTGGGAGACGAGCGTGACGGTCTGGGGCTTCGGGGCGTCGGTCGCGCCCGCCGTCTTGTCCTCGGCGTCGCCGCCGCAGGCGCTGAGCGTCGTGACGCCCAGCGCGGCCGCGAGCGCGGCGCCCGCCAGCTTCTTGGTGGTGCTCACTGGTGAATTCCTCCTGGGATGACCAGGAGAAGACGCGGCCCTGCCCGGCGCTCTGTGGGAGCGGACGCCGGGCAGGGCGCAACAGCTTGAGTGGTGACCGAACTTCCTACCCCGAATGACCGGGGCGAGGTTCAGAGGGTCTGCGGATGACGGTTGCCGCACTCTCAGCGCTGTGGCGCTCCCCTGTCGGAATATGAAATTGGTTCGGCCACAGGGTACCCCGTGGCCGGATCATGACGAGCAGCAGCGGAATCTAGCGCTCCGAAGCGGCCAGCTGGCCGCACGCGCCGTCGATCTCCTGGCCGCGGGTGTCCCGTACGGTCACGGGCACGCCGTGGCGGGCGATGGCCTCCACGAAGGCCTTCTCGTCCTCGGGCCGGGAGGCCGTCCACTTGGAGCCGGGCGTCGGGTTCAGCGGGATCAGGTTGACGTGCACGCGCTTGCCCTTGAGCAGCTTGCCGAGCAGGTCACCGCGCCAGGCCTGGTCGTTGATGTCGCGGATGAGGGCGTACTCGATCGAGATCCGGCGGCCGGACTTCTCGGCGTACTCCCAGGCCGCATCCAGCACCTCGCGGACGTTCCAGCGGGTGTTCACGGGGACGAGGGTGTCGCGCAGCTCGTCGTCGGGCGCGTGCAGCGAGACCGCGAGACGGCACTTGAAGCCCTCGTCGGCGAACCGCAGCATGGCCGGGACCAGGCCGACGGTGGAGACGGTGATGCCGCGCTGCGACAGCCCGAGGCCGTCGGGCTCCGGGTCGGTGAGCCGGCGGATGGCGCCGACCACGCGGTTGTAGTTGGCCAGCGGCTCGCCCATGCCCATGAAGACGATGTTCGACAGCCGGGCCGGGCCGCCGGGGACCTCGCCGTCGCGCAGGGCGCGCATGCCGTCGACGATCTGGTGCACGATCTCGGCGGTGGACAGGTTGCGGTCCAGGCCGGCCTGGCCGGTGGCGCAGAAGGGGCAGTTCATGCCGCAGCCGGCCTGCGAGGAGATGCACATGGTGACGCGGTCCGGGTAGCGCATCAGCACGGACTCGACGAGCGTGCCGTCGTGCAGCTTCCACAGCGTCTTGCGGGTGGTGTCGTCGTCGCAGCTGATGTGCCGGACGACGTTCATCAGGTCCGGGAGGAGCTCCTGCTGGAGCTTCTCGCGCGAGCCCGCGGGGATGTCGGTCCACTCGGCCGGGTCGTGCGCGTAGCGGGCGAAGTAGTGCTGGGAGAGCTGCTTGGCCCGGAAGGGCTTCTCACCGATCGCGGCGACCGCCTCGCGGCGCTCCTCCGGAGTGAGGTCGGCGAGGTGGCGGGGCGGCCGCTTCGCTCCGCGGGGCGCGACGAAAGTGAGCTCACCCGGAGCAGGACGGGGGGCCATGCGGTACTCCTCAGTACGACGAGGTGGGGGTCACCCCGCGCGTGCAGGGCCGGTCCGCGGCTCGGCCGCGAGACGGAAAGGGCGCGCCACGTGGTCGCGGCGCGCCCTCCAGGATAACCCGAGCCCTGTCAACCGGTTCCGACGAAGGCCACCAGCAGCAGCCAGACCACCGGAGCCGTCGGCAGCAGGGAATCCAGCCGGTCCATGATGCCGCCGTGGCCCGGCAGCAGGGTGCCCATGTCCTTGATGCCCAGGTCCCTCTTGATCATCGACTCGCCCAGGTCGCCCAGGGTGGCGCTGACCGCGACCGCGAGACCGAGCAGCAGGCCCTGCCACCAGGAGCCGCCGTCGATCAGGAACTCCATGCACAGCGCGCCGGCCGCCATCGCGAAGGCCACCGCGCCGAACAGCCCCTCGCGGGTCTTGCCGGGGCTGATGCGCGGCGCGAGCTTGGTCTTGCCGAAGCGCCAGCCGACCGCGTAGGCCCCGGTGTCGCTGACCACGGTCAGGAGCAGGAAGGTGATCACCCGCTCGGGACCGTCGTCGGCGGTGAGCAGCATCGCGACGAAGGTGGCCAGGAAGGGCACGTAGAACGCCGCGAAGGCACCCGCCGTGACGTCCTTGAGGTAGTCCTCGGGCGGCTCGGTCATCCGCCACACCAGGACCGCCAGCACGGTCAGGGCCATGGCGACCCAGGCGCCCTCGGCCCCCCGGACGTATCCGGCGATGACCATGGCCGCGCCGCCGACCGCGAGCGGGACCAGCGGGGCCTTGATGCCCTTCTTCTCCTGGAGCCGGGAGGTGAGCTCCCACAGGCCGACGACCACCGCGACGACGATGACGCCGACGAAGACCGCCTTGACGATCAGCAGCGAGGCGAAGATCACCGCGCCGAGACCGACGCCGACCCCTATGGCGGCGCGCAGGTCCCGCCCGGCGCGCTTCTTCGGCGGCGGGGGCGAGGCGTCCTGCGGCTGCTGGGCATGCGGAGGCGGGGGGCTGGGCATGGGCTCCTGCGGCGGCGTATCGGCGCGGAAGAGGGGGCCACCGTCCACGGCGGCCCCCCGATCGCGTGCTTCCCGGTCGTCGAAGTCACGGCCGGCGGCATCGGGCACGATGGGCATGGGCCGAGTGTGCGGGCCCACCTGTGCATCGTATGCGGGACCCGCCGGAACAGGCTCCGGCTGCCAGGAAGAGTCGTTCATCAGACTTCGAGGAGCTCGGCTTCCTTGTGCTTGAGGAGCTCGTCCACCTGCGCGACGTACTTCGCGGTGGTGTCGTCGAGCTCCTTCTCCGCGCGGCGCACCTCGTCCTCGCCGGCCTCCTTGTCCTTGACGAGCTTGTCAAGGGCGTCCTTCGCCTTGCGGCGGATGGAGCGGATGGAGACCTTGGAGTCCTCGGCCTTGTTCTTGGCGACCTTGATGTACTCCTTGCGGCGGTCCTGCGTCAGCTCGGGGAAGGTCACCCGGATGATGCTGCCATCGTTGCTCGGGTTGACACCGAGGTCGGAGTCCCGGATGGCCTGCTCGATGTTGCGCAGGGCGCTCTTGTCGAACGGGGTCACGATCGCCATGCGCGGCTCGGGCACCGAGAAGGAGGCGAGCTGGTTGATGGGCGTGATGGCGCCGTAGTACTCCGCCACGATCTTGTTGAACATCGCCGGGTGCGCACGGCCGGTGCGAATCGCGGCGAAGTCTTCCTTGGCGACGACGACGGCCTTTTCCATCTTCTCCTCGGCCTCGAGGAGGATCTCTTCGGTCACCACGTGCTCCTGCATGTCTTGAATGGATGGTTCAGGCGGGCGGGGCGGGCGGGGCCGGTCCGGGCTCGGTCCGGCAGCGGACTCCTCAGACCCGGGTTTCCTGGTCGCTGACGAGCGTGCCGATCTTCTCACCCTTGACCGCACGGGCGATATTGCCCTCGGCGAGCAGCTCGAACACGAGGATCGGCAGTTTGTTGTCACGGCAGAGCGTGATCGCGGTGGCGTCGGCGACCTTGAGGTCGCGGGAGAGGACCTCGCTGTACTCCAGCGCGTCGAACTTCACCGCGTCCGGGTTCTTCTTCGGGTCGGAGTCGTACACGCCGTCGACACCGTTCTTGCCCATGAGCAGGGCCTCGGCGTCGATCTCCAGGGCGCGCTGGGCGGCCGTGGTGTCGGTGGAGAAGTAGGGCATGCCCATGCCGGCGCCGAAGATGACGACGCGGCCCTTCTCCAGGTGCCGTACGGCACGCAGCGGGATGTACGGCTCCGCGACCTGGCCCATGGTGATGGCGGTCTGCACGCGGGAGTCGATGCCCTCCTTCTCCAGGAAGTCCTGGAGTGCGAGGCAGTTCATGACGGTGCCGAGCATGCCCATGTAGTCGGACCGGGCCCGGTCCATGCCGCGCTGCTGGAGTTCGGCGCCGCGGAAGAAGTTGCCGCCGCCGATCACGACGGCGATCTCCGCGCCGTCGCGGACCACCGCGGCGATCTCACGCGCGATGGCGTGGACGACGTCGGGGTCGACGCCCAGTCCTCCGCCGCCGGAGAAGGCCTCGCCCGACAGCTTCAGCATGAAGCGGCGGCCCTTCTGGTCCTGGTCGCTCTTGTCGTCGGATGCGGTGTGGGGGTCCACGCCCTGATTCATGGAGATCTCCTCGTGCACATACGAAGAAGGCCATTGCCGGTGGGTCCTTGCGGTTCCCTCTACGGCAATGGCCTCCTCGTCAGATCTGCGGTCGTCCTGCGCGAGCGCGGACGACTGCCTCAGACCCTACCGGGGTCCGGTGTCCGTCGCGTACGGACGGATTCAGATGCCGACCTTGATGCGGCTGAACCGCTTGAGGGTGACACCGGCCTCGTCCAGAACCTTCTGGACGGACTTCTTGTTGTCCAGCGCGTACGGCTGGCCGAGCAGGGTGGCGTCCTTGAAGAAGCCGTTGATGCGACCCTCGACGATCTTCGGGAGGGCGGCCTCGGGCTTGCCCTCCGCGCGGGTGACCTCTTCGGCGATGCGACGCTCGGACTCGACCTTCTCGGCCGGAACGTCTTCCTTGGAGAGCCACTGCGGGGCGAACGCGGCGATGTGCTGCGCGACGCCGCGGGCGACCTCGGCGTTCTCCTTGTCGAGCTCGACGAGGACACCGATCTGGTAGGGCAGGTCGGGCATCGTGCGGTGCATGTACGACGCCACGTAACCGCCGGTGAACTGCGCGAAGCGGTCCAGGACGATCTTCTCGCCGAGGTTGGCGTTGGCCTCGTCGACGAAAGCGGTGACGGTCTTGCCGGGCTCGATCTCGGACGCGAGGAGCGCCTCGATGTCGGCCGGGGAGGTGGCGGCCACGTGGGCGGCCAGCTGGTTGGCGACGGCCAGGAACTTCTCGCCCTTGGCGACGAAGTCGGTCTCGCACTTCAGCTCGACGAGGACACCGGAGGTGTGGTCGTCGGAGATCAGGGAGACGACGGCACCGTTCTCGGCAGAACGGCCCTCGCGCTTGGCGACGCCCTTCTGACCCTTGATACGGAGGGCCTCCTGGGCCTTCTCGACGTCGCCGTCGGCGTCCACGAGTGCGTTCTTGCAGTCCAGCATGCCGGCGCCGGTGAGCTCGCGGAGCTTCTTGACGTCAGCGGCGGTGTAGTTCGCCATGAGTCTGTGATTCTCTCTCGAAGTCGTAGATCTACGGGTGAACGGCGGAGGCGCCGCGCCCAGGGCGCGGCTCCCCCGCCGTCATCGTCCGTGCTGCGAGTGCCCGGCGCGTGAACGCCGGGCGCGCTCAGTGGGTCAGGCCTGCTCGGCGTCGGCGGCCGGGGCCTCGACAGCCTCGGCGGCCGGGGCGGTCTCGGCAGCGGCCTCGACCGGAGCGGCCTCGGCGTCGTCGGCCTTCTTGTCACCCTCGAGCAGGTCGCGCTCCCACTCGGCGAGCGGCTCGGCGGCGGCCTTCTCGCCCGGCTTCGAGTCGCCGGTCGCAGCGCCGGAGCGGGCGATGAGGCCCTCGGCGACGGCGTCGGCGATCACGCGGGTGAGCAGGGTGACGGAACGGATCGCGTCGTCGTTGCCCGGGATCTTGTAGTCGACCTCGTCGGGGTCACAGTTGGTGTCGAGGATCGCGACGACCGGGATGTGGAGCTTGCGCGCCTCACCGACGGCGATGTGCTCCTTCTTGGTGTCGACGATCCAGACGGCGCTGGGGACCTTCGACATCTCGCGGATACCACCGAGGGTCTTCTCCAGCTTGGTCTTCTCGCGGGAGAGGACCAGGAGCTCCTTCTTGGTGAGACCCGAGGCGGCGACGTCCTCGAAGTCGATCGCCTCAAGCTCCTTCAGACGCTGGAGGCGCTTGTAGACGGTGGAGAAGTTGGTGAGCATGCCACCCAGCCAGCGCTGGTTGACGTACGGCATACCAACGCGCGTCGCCTGCTCGGCGATGGCCTCCTGGGCCTGCTTCTTGGTACCGACGAACATGATGGAGCCACCGTGCGCGACGGTCTCCTTCACGAACTCGTAGGCGCGGTCGATGTACGACAGCGACTGCAGCAGGTCGATGATGTAGATGCCGTTGCGCTCCGTGAAGATGAAGCGCTTCATCTTCGGGTTCCAACGGCGGGTCTGGTGACCGAAGTGGACGCCGCTTTCCAGCAGCTCCCGCATCGTGACGACGGCCATGGCCATCTCCTTGGTTTCTCGGTTTGGTTCCTGACGCCCCGACGCGCCCTGCCCCCATGAGGGACCGAGAGACGCTGTCACCTGGCCGTTTCCGGCTGGTGCTGGGGCGTGCGAAGTCGACCCGGTGACCCGGATCGCCACAAGAAGTGTACGGGACCCGGCGGTATGCCGGGTGACGCCGTTGTCCACAGTGCCCGGACTGTCCACAGGACGGCCCACGGCCCCGGGCACGCGCGGGACTCTGTGGGCCATGACGACATTGCTGCTCAGCCTGCTCCTGGCCCTGGCCCAGGCGGCCGTACCCGGGGTCCGCCCGCTGCCCGCGCCGCTGTCGGTGGCCCGGTGGTGGGACCCGCCCCCGACCCCGTACGCGGCGGGGCACCGCGGTGTGGACCTGTCCGCCCCGGTGGGCGCGGAGCTCCGGGCGGTCGCCGCCGGCCGGGTCCACTACGCCGGCCAGGTCGCCGGCCGCGGGGTCCTCTCGCTCGCCCTGCCGAACGGGCTGCGCACGACCTACGAGCCGGTCCGCCCACTGGTCGCGGAGGGCGAGCAGGTCACGGCGGGCCAGGTGGTGGCGGTCCTGACGGCCGGCTCCCACTGCCCGGCACCCTGCCTCCACTGGGGCCTGCTGGCGGGCGAGGTGTACCTGAACCCCCTCACCCTCCTCCCCCGACCCACTCCCCGCCTCCTACCGGGCAACTCCAGCCCCGCCGGCGTTCGAGGCGCGGGGTCGGGGGCCGAGCCCCAGGGAACTCAGCCCCGGACGCCGCGCAGGGCCATGGCCACGGCCGCCTCCGTGATCACGGCCGGATCCTCGGCCGCACCGAGCTCGATCCGCCGCACAGCCGCGTCCACGACCCCCTGCAACAGCATCGCGGCCAGCCTCGGCTCCGCCTGCCCAAGAGAACCCAGCGCCTCGACGATCATCGCCACCAGCCCCCCGTGGGCCGCGCGGATCTTCTCCCGCGCCCCGGCGTCCAGCTCGCTCGCCGAGATGGCCACCACCGCCCGGTGCCGCCGGTCGCCGACCAGCCCCAACTGGCTGCGCACGTAGGCCTCGATCTTCGCCTCGGGTGACTGCGCCTGCTCCATCGCCGCCTCGATCTCGGCGGCCCACACGGGGAAGTCCACCGCGCACAGTTCTTCGACCACGGCCGCGCGGGAGCGGAAGTACTCGTACACGGAGGACCGGGCGAGCCCGGTCCGCTCCGCGAGGGCGGGGAAGGTCAGCGCCTCCGTCCCGCCTTCGGACAGCAGGGAACGCGCGGCGTCCAAGAGGGCGCCGCGCTGCATCGACCGGTGCTCGGCCACGGAGGCCGCTCGAATCCTGGGCACGCATCCACTCTACGGAGGTACCGCAAGCTCACCGCCCCACATCCGCCAACTTCGCACGCAGTTGCAGGACGGACTTGGTGTGGATCTGACTGACCCGGCTCTCGGTGACGCCCAGCACGTTGCCGATCTCGGCCAGCGTGAGGCCCTCGTAGTAGTAGAGGGTCACCACCGTCTTCTCCCGCTCGGGCAGTGTGTTGATGGCCCGCGCCAGCAAGCGCCGCAGTTCGCGGTCCTCCGCCACCTCCACCGGGTTGTCGGCGGCGGTGTCCTCCAGGGTGTCCATCAGCGAGAGGCGGTCGCCGCCCTCCCCGCCGACGTGCAGCAGTTCCTCCAGGGCGACCACGTTCGCCAGGGACAACTGGCTGAAGACGGTGTGGAGATCCTCCACTCCGATCCCCATCTCCCCGGCGACCTCGCTCTCCGTCGGGGTGCGCCGCAGCTGGGCCTCCAGCGTGGCGTAGGCCCGTTCCACGGCCCGCGCCTTCTGCCGGACCGAGCGGGGGATCCAGTCCAGTGCCCGCAGTTCGTCGATCATCGCGCCGCGGATCCGGGTGATCGCGTACGTCTCGAACTTGATCGACCGGTCGATGTCGAACTTCTCGATGGCGTCGATCAGTCCGAAGACCCCGGAGGAGACGAAGTCGGCCTGTTCCACATTGGGCGGCAGCCCCACGCTCACGCGGCCGGCGACGTACTTCACCAGGGGCGAGTAGTGCAGGATCAGCTGCTCCCGAAGCCGCTCGTCACCCGAGTCCTTGTACGAGCGCCACAGCACCTCCAGGGACGAGGGCGCGGTCGACCGCACGCTGCCGCGGGCAGCGGGGGGCACCGCAGCGCGGTCAGACCCTGAGGTGTGCTGGGGCATGCTTCGCCTTTGCCGGAGCCGGATTCCTTGGGAGCGTAGCGTGACGGAAGTGTCGCGGTGCGCGAAGAGTACGGGATGGCGCGGGGGCGCAGGGGCGTCCCGACTCGCACGGGCGACCCGGGACCGGCGCCTCGCGCACGGTCCCGGCGGCTGCCACCGGGAAGACCGCGTCTCTCATCGGTTTCACTCTTTCACCGGAACGCCCCAGGTCAACGACCGCCTCGCCGGGCGACTCCGGTTTGTCTGCCTCCTCCAGCCGTTTCTCTGCTCAACTGCCAGCCGTCGCCCTGCCGTTCGACGAACCCCAGAGAGTGAAGTTCGTACAGTCTGCCGATGACTTCATCGGTGCCGGTGCCGCAGGCAAGTGCCAGATCCGACGCGTCGGCCGGGCGGCCGGCCGGGAGCGCTTCGAGCACGCGGGCGGTGTCCCGGTCGAGCAGGTCCCGGGCGAACACCGGGCCGCGCCGCTCGGGAGCCAGCTCGCCGATGGAGCCGACCAGCTCT
Source organism: Streptomyces sp. NPDC028910 (assembly GCF_055564955.1). Taxonomy (NCBI): domain Bacteria; kingdom Bacillati; phylum Actinomycetota; class Actinomycetes; order Kitasatosporales; family Streptomycetaceae; genus Streptomyces; species Streptomyces sp. NPDC028910. The sequence continues at coordinate 56,108 of NZ_JBVHVF010000019.1, forward strand.
GCCACCTCCGCCGCGTCGGTGACGAGCACGGCCTCGCCCCGCAGCAGCTCGTGCACCCCGGCCGAGAGTCCGCTGGTGGCGGGCCCGGGGACGCCCATCGTGAACCGCCCGAGGCGCTGCGCCCGCCGGGCGGTGACCAGGGAACCGCTGCGGTGGGCGGCCTCCACGACGACCGTGCCCCGGGTGAGGGCCGCGATGACCCGGTTGCGCAGGACGAACCGGCTGGGCGTCGGGTGGCTGCCGGGGGGCAGTTCCCCGAGGACCAGTCCCTGGCCGGCGATCCGTCCGAGCAGCCCGGCGTGTCCGCGGGGGTAGGCGACGTCCACCCCGCAGGCGAGCACCGCGGCCGTCGCACCGCCCGAGGCGAGGGCCCCGCGGTGGGCGGCGCCGTCGATCCCGAAGGCGGCGCCGGAGACCACGACCCAGCCCCGCTCCGCGAGGCCCGCGGCCAGCGTCTGGGCCATGTGCGCGCCGTACGGGGTGCAGGCCCGGGCCCCGACCACGGCGACCGAACGCAGCGCCCAAGTACGCAAGTTCGGCCGGCCCCGCAGCCACAGCCCCACGGGCCGTTCGTCTCCGAGGTCGTCGAGCTGGGTCGGCCACTCCGCCGATCCGGGGTATACGAAGCGGCCTCCCGACTCGGCGGCCAGCGCGAGGTCCCGCCGCGGGTCGGCCAGCGCCGCCCGTCTGCGGTACCCGGCGAGCCGCTCCGGCCCCACCCCGGCCGGAGCCGGCCCCGCCCCGCCCGGATCGGGCGACTGCGCCTCCGGGCGGGTCAGCAGCCGTATCAGGCCCGCGGCACCGTGCTCCCGCAGCCACCGCCCGCCGTGCTCGTCCCCGGGCTCCAGCACCCGCGTCAGCGCCGCCCGCGCCAGCAGTTCCTCCTCCCCGGCCCCGGTCACGTCCCGGCCCCCGTCACCGACATCGCCCCGCGGGCGATCCCGGTCCGCAGCTCCAGTGCCACGGCCACGTCCAGCGCCTCGGGCCGGTCCCGCCCCCGCAGGTCGGCCACGGTCCAGGCGACCCGCAGGACCCGGTCCAGCCCGCGCGCGGTGAGCAGCCCCCTTTCCAACTCCCGCTCGGCCTGCGCCAGGGCTCCCGGCCCCGCCTGCCACCGGGTCCTCAACTCCTGTCCCGGCACTTCGGAGTTGAGCCGCCACGGGGTGTCGGCGAGCCGGGCCGCGGCCCGCTCCCGGGCCTCCCGCACCCGGTCGGCGACCACTGCGGTGGATTCCCCCCGGCCGCCCTGTCCGAGCAGGTCGGACCGCGTCACGGGCTCGACCTCCACCCTCAGGTCCACCCGGTCGAGCAACGGCCCCGACAGACGCGCCTGGTAGCGGCGGATCACCGAGGGCGGGCATTCGCACCCGGCCCCGTGCAGCGTGTGACGTCCGCACGGGCATGGATTCGCGGCGAGCACCATCAGGAACCTGGCGGGCAGCCGCACCACTCCGGCGGCGCGGGCGATGACCACGTGCCCCGATTCGAGGGGCTGCCGCAGCGCGTCCAGTGCCCTGCTGTGGAACTCCGCGGCCTCGTCGAGGAAGAGCACGCCGCGGTGCGCCAGGGAGACCGCTCCCGGCCGGGGGATCCCGGTCCCGCCGCCCACCAGGGACTGCATGGTGGCGGAATGGTGCGGCGCGCAGTAGGGCGGCCTGGAGACCAGCGGTTCGCCGGGCGGAAGGATTCCCGCGACCGAGTGGACGGCGGTGACCTCCACGGAATCCTGGCGAGTGAGCGGCGGCAGGATCCAGGGGAGCCGCTCCGCCAGCATCGTCTTGCCCGCGCCGGGAGGTCCGCTGAGGAAGAGGTGGTGCCCTCCGGCGGCCGCCACCTCCAGGGCGCGGCGCGCCGTGTGCTGACCGGCCACGTCGGCGAGGTCGGGGAAGTCCGCGCTGTCCCCGCGGGCGCGGCCCGGGGCGAGGCCGGTGCCCAGCCCGGCCCCCGGGACGAGCAGTCCGGCCAGTATCGGGTCGGGGCGGCCCGGCGGGTCGGGTGGTTCTTCCTCGGGTACCACCCCGTCGGTCAGGACCGCGATCAGCTGGCGCAGGCTGCGCACGCCGAGCACCGAGACGTCCGGCACCAGCGCGGCCTCGGCGGCGCACTGCTGCGGCACCACCACCTGCCGGTATCCGGCCTCCGCCGCGGCGAGGACCGCCGGCAGGATCCCCCGGACCGGACGCACCCGGCCGTCCAGCCCCAGCTCCCCGATCAGGACGAGATCGGCGATCGCCCCCGGGTCGACCACCTCGGCGGCCCCCAGCACCGCCGCCGCGACGGCCAGATCGAATCCGGCGCCGGATTTCGGTACGGAGGCCGGGCTGAGCCCGACCGTGAGCTTCTTCTGCGGCCAGGCCGCCCCCGAATTGACCACGGCCGCACGCACCCGGTCCCGGCTCTCGACCAGGGTCTTGTCCGGCAGGCCCACCAGGGTGAAGGCGGCGACCCCGGGCTCCAGGTCGGCCTGGACCTCGACCACCACGCCGTCGACGCCCACCAGGGCCACCGAACAGGCTCGCGCGAACCCCATCAGGCCACCCCCCTGACGTGTTCCACCAGGGGCGCACCGCGCCGCGGCAGCAGGACTCCGACGAGGTCGATGCGCACCCCGCCCGGGGGTGGTCCGCCGTGGTCGGCGAGCCAGCGCCCGGCGAGCCGGCGTAAGCGCTCGGCCTTCGCGGGCCGCACGGCGGCCATGGGATGCTCGAACTCGCCCTCCCGGCGGGTCTTGACCTCGCACATGACGAGGGCGTCCCCGTCCCGGGCGACGATGTCGATCTCCCCGCTGCGGCACCGCCAGTTCCGCGCGATCACGGTCATCCCGGCCTCGGTCAGCCGCCGCGCCGCGAGCTCCTCGCCGTACCGCCCCAATGCCTGCTGTGCCACGCCCTTCGCGTTCATCCGGCACCACCTCCGGCACCGAGGGTCCCGCGTCCCCGCCCACCGTGTGGATCTTGGTGGACAACCCGGCCGTTGTGGACAACCCCGTCACCCTCCCGGGTGAGGAGGGTCAGCTGCCGGGCAGTTCGAGGTCGCTCTTGTTGAGCTCCTCGATGTTCACGTCCTTGAAGGTCAGCACGCGCACCTGCTTCACGAAGCGGGCCGGCCGGTACATGTCCCAGACCCAGGCGTCGGCCATCGAGACCTCGAAGAACACCTCCCCCTGGACCGAGTGCACCTGCATCTCGTAGTCGTTGGTGAGGTAGAAACGGCGTTCGGTCTCGATCACATACTTGAACAGCCCGACGACGTCGCGGTACTCCCGATAGAGCTTCAGCTCCATCTCGGTCTCGTACTTTTCGAGGTCCTCGGCACTCATGGCATGTTCCCCTTCAGCCGTGCGTCCCCCTATTGTGCGCCAGGCCCCTGCGCCCCTAAACGATTTCCGGGGCCAGGACCACCGGCGCACCCGGAGGACCGTCGTCGAGCAGCGTACGGAGCAGCTCGGCGAGTCTGGTCGGGTACACCGTCTCATGGGCCGCGAGAAGTTCCTCGGAGGTCCACCACCTGGCTCCGGTGACGCTGCGCCGCTCCAGCTCGGTGAGCCCGCCCATCGCGGTCGCGGTCTGGGTGGTACGGGCGAGGAAGTACCACTCGTCCTGCTCCCAGCGCCGCCCGTCGAAGGGGAAGGAGCAGTAGCGGTGCCACAGCACCGGCCCCAGCTCCACCTCTGTGATCCCCGTCTCCTCCGCCAGCTCGCGCAGTGCCGCCTGCTCCCGGCTCTCCGTCCCCTCCAGTCCGCCGCCCGGGGTGAACCACCAGTCGTCCGAGGGGTCGGCCGGCTCGAAGCCGTGCAGCAGCAGGATCCGGTCCGCCGGATCCAGCAGGATCACCCGCGAAACCTGCCGGTGACCGGGGCCGGGGACCTGGCCGTCGCCGGGGCCGCACACATGGCCGTGGCCCTCGGCCGGGTCAGCGGACACCGGCCCGCTCCCGCCGCCGCCCGCGACCCAGGACCCGTACGAGAGGCCCGTACGCGGCCCCCAGCACGACGAGGGCCGCCCCGGCCACGACCGCCACGGCCTGGAGCCGCAGCGGCCCGGGCCGCGAGATTCCGCCGGGCAGGGCGGCGTACGTCCCCGGCCGCTCCAGCATCGTCACGGAGGGCCAGACCACGGCGTCGACGCGGGCGGTGACGGCCGCCCGGGGCACGGTCCCCTGCCCGGCCTCCCGGAGGTGCGCCCGGGAGTCCAGCGAGGCCGCCCGCCGGTCGCCCAGCAGGAAGAGGTTCCCCTCGGGGACCGTCACCTCGAAGGGGGTCCCGGGGGCCGGGGCCTGTCCCGGCGGCATGGCCAGACCGGGATCGGGCCCGGTGGTGTCGGCGTACGGCTCGTCCAGCGGGGTGCCGTTCACGGTCAGCTCGCCGCCCGCGCCGCAGCACTTCACGGTGTCGCCGCCGACGCCGACGACCCGCTTGACCATGGGCGAATCGCTCCACATGGAATCAGTAAAGATGACCACGTCCCCGCGGCGCACCTCCCCGCCCCCGACGCGCTGCGCCAGCAGCCGGTCCCCGGGCCGCACCGTCGGCATCATGGAGTCGGTCGGCACCGTGTAGGGCTGGTAAACGAGAGCCCCCCACACGAAGCCGCCGAGGAAAAGGGCGAAGCCGATGGCCACGGCGAGTCCCGACAGCACGTTGCCGAGACCGCCGTGGCCGTCCTTGCCACTGCGTATCGCTTGTGTTCCGCCCATTCCAGCGCCCCCACACCTCGGGATCGTCGACCTGGGCGGCACCCTACCCGGCGGTACGACCGCTGGTCAGCTTCCGGCGGCGCCACATGACGAGCGGCACCGCGCCCGCGAGCCCCAGCGCGGCCGGGCCCAGCCCGACCGGCGCCAGCCCGGAGGCCCCGAGGCCGAGCGCGGTCGCCGCGGCCTGGTTGCCGATGCCCGGCTGGTCGAAGGTGTCCGGGATCGGCAGGGTGGACCAACGGGTGACCGGCCACGCGACCACGACGGCCCGCCCGACGACCTTGTCCACCGGCACGAAGCCCTGGGTGGAGTCCTGCATGTGGTAGCGGGAGTCCTGGGAGTTCTGCCGGTGGTCGCCCATCACCCAGATCTTGCCCTTGGGCACGGTGAGCGGCCCGAAGGGGGCGTCGTCGCAGGCGGTGTTGCCGGGGAAGATGTACGGCTCGTCCAGCGCCTTGCCGTTGACGACGACCGGCCCGCCCTTCTTGCACTCGACCGTGTCCCCGCCGATGGCGATGGTCCGCTTGATCAGGTCCTTCTCCGACGGCATCAGGCCGATCCAGTTGAGGGCCTTCTGCGCGAAGTTCAGTTCGGGGGTGGGCTGCCCCGAGAGCCAGTCCGCGGGGTCGTGGAAGACCACGACCTCGCCGCGCTCCGGCTCGGAGCCGAACCACGGGGTGAGCTTGTCCACCAGGACCCGGTCCCCGCGCTGGAGGGTGTTCTGCATCGAGTCGGACGGGATCGAGAACGCCTGGAGCAGGAATGTCTTGATCAGCAGGGACAACAGCAGGGCGATGCCGATGAGGAGCGGAAGCTCCTTCCAGAACGAACGGTGCGGGCGCGCCGCGGTACCGCCGTCCTCGTCGGCCTCGCGCTCGACGGCATCGTCCGGCCGCTCCTCGCCTTCGTCGCGTCCGGATCGTGCGCCTACCGCCACATCCCCCACATCCACTCCTCACTCGCGATCGCCGCCCGCGTCGGATCGGACACGGGCCCTCCCCTCCCCTAACGAGCGGGAGTTCCCTAAGGCGCGGGAGACCCAGGACACACTATGCGAACGGCGTGCCCCGACGGCGCCGACGAGGCCCGCGTGCCTCGCGACGCGCCTGATCGGGCACCATCCGGAAGGTCGCGGGCGTGTCGAGCCTGGTCCAGTGGCCGAAGGGCCAGGCGATCACGACGGCCTCCCCCACGACCCCGGTCTCGGCGATGGTGCCCTGGAAGGCCTCGTCGAGGTGGTAGCGGGAGTCGGCCGAATTCGCCCGGTGGTCGCCCATCACGAAGAGCCGGCCCGCCGGCACCTCCACCTCGAAGGGGATCTCCGAGGGGGCGTTGCCCGGGCTCACGTACGGCTCGTCGAGCGGCGAGCCGTTGACGCTGACCCGGCCCCTGCTGTCGCAGCACTTCACCGTGTCGCCGCCGACGCCGATGACGCGCTTGATCAGGTCCTGTTCGTCGGCCGAGGGCAGCAGGCCGATGAAGGTCAGGGTCTGCTTGATCTGCTTGACCCCGATCGGGTCCGGGGCCGGCCGGGCCACCTCGCCCGTGAGCCAGCCGCCGGGGTCCTTGAAGACGACGACGTCGCCGCGCTCGACCTTGGAGCCGAACCAGGGGGTCAGCTTGTCCACGAGGACCCGGTCGCCGATCCGGATGGTCTGCTCCATCGAGCCCGACGGGATGAAGAAGGCCTGGACCAGGAAGGTCTTGAGGAGCAGGGCTATGCACAGCGCCACCACCACCAGCAGCGGCAGTTCGCCCGCCCGGCGCGTGCGACGGCGCCGCCGCACCTTGCGCGCCAGCCGGCGCCGTTCGGCCCGGCCGCCCTCCACCACCGCGACCGGCTCCGCCACCGCGACGGGTTCCGGCTCCGGTTCGGGCTCCCGCTCCCGTCCGCCCCGCGGCCGACCCCGGCTACCCATGGCCGCCGCCGACGGAGCCCCAGCGCGAGACCGGCCAGCCGATCCAGTCGGCCCGCCCGATCACCATCTCCACCGGCACCATCCCCCCGCCCGGTTCCCCCAGGTGGTCCCGCGAGTCCCGGGACTGGGAACGATGATCGCCCATCACCCACAGGGTCCCCAGGGGTACGACGATCCGGAAGGGCACCGTCGAGGGGGCGTCGCCGGGATACAGGTACGGCTCGTCCAGCGGTACGCCGTTGACCGCGACCCGTCCGCCGGCGTCGCAGCACACCACGTCGTCACCGCCGACGCCCACGACCCGCTTCACGAAGTCGGTGTCGGACGGCTCCGCGAGCCCGAGCGCCGAGGCCGCGCCGTGCAGCAGCCCGCCGACCGGGTTGCCGTCGGGGCGTTCCCGTACGAAGGAGCCCGTGCCGTCGAAGACCACCAGGTCCCCGCGGCGCGGCTGGTCGCCGAATCGGTACGCCAGCTTGTTGACCAGGACCCGGTCCCCGACCTGGAGCGTCGGCTCCATGGAGCGGCTCGGGATGAGGAAGGGCTGGATCACGAAATTGCTGAACAGCAGCAGGAAGACGGTGCAGATCACACCGAGCGCTCCGGCCCTGCGCCAGGTCAGCGGTCGCCCGGAGGCGGGCCGGCCGGTCCGGGGGAACACAAAACGCGGCCGCCCTTCCCCCTTGCCGGGGGAAGAGTGGCCGCGCTGCGTGTGAGGTGCTTCGGTGTCCATCGGGGGCGAGCCTATCCGGCCGCCCCCGGACCCCGGAGGCGACCTTACTTGTCGCGCTTCTCCTTGATCTTCGCGGCCTTGCCGCGGAGCTCACGGAGGTAGTACAGCTTGGCGCGGCGCACGTCACCACGGGTGACGAGCTCGATCTTCTCGAAGATCGGGGAGTGGACCGGGAAGGTACGCTCCACGCCGACGCTGAAGGAGACCTTGCGAACGGTGAAGGTCTCGGAGACGCCGGCGCCCTGGCGGCGGATGACGACACCCTTGAACTGCTGGATACGGGAGCGGTTGCCCTCGATCACGCGGACGTGCACGTTGATCGTGTCACCCGGGCGGAAGGCCGGGACGTCCGAGCGGAGCGCGGCGGCGTTGATGCCATCGAGCAGGTGAGACATGTTGTTCGTCTGCTTTCTTCGCACGACGCCACAGGTCGCCGGTGCGGGTTTCCGTAGAGAATTCGGGAGCCGTGACACTCGGCGGACGACGGTCCCCCTGTGGCAGGGGCGCCCGCGAGCACACAGCAGCCGCCTATTCTTCCACGGCCTGCGGCCTGCGCCAAAATCGGCCGTCCTCGGACGGTTTCCAGCCCAGGAGGGAGAGGATCTCCCGGTCCTTCTTGTCGAAGGCGGAGGCCTCGCAGCGCTCGATGAGGTCGGGACGGTGCTGCGCGGTCCGCCGGAAGGCCTCGTCCCGGCGCCAGCGGGCGATCTTCCCGTGGTGGCCGCTGAGCAGGACCTCGGGGATGTCCCGGCCGCGCCACACGGGGGGCTTGGTGTAGACGGGCCCCTCCAGCAGGTTCGCCATCTCGCCGGGCGCGAAGGAGTCGTCGCGGTGCGATTCGGCGTTGCCGAGCACCCCGGGCAGCAGTCGGGCCACGGCCTCGGTGACGACCAGGACGGCCGCCTCGCCGCCCGCCAGGACGTAGTCGCCGATGGAGACCTCGTACACCGGCATGCGCGTGGCGTACTCGTCCATGACCCGGCGGTCGATGCCCTCGTAGCGGGCCGGCGTGAAGATCAGCCAGGGCCGCTCGGAGAGCTCGACGGCCAGTTCCTGGGTGAAGGGGCGGCCGCTGGGGGTGGGGACGACCATGACGGGGCCGTGCGCGCCCGCCTCGTAGCCGTCGGCCAGCGCCGCGTCCAGGGCTTCGCCCCACGGCTCGGTCTTCATGACCATGCCGGGACCGCCGCCGTACGGGGTGTCGTCGACCGTGTTGTGCCGGTCGTACGTCCAGTCCCGCAGGTCGTGGACGTGCACGTCGAGCTGCCCGCGGGCGCGCGCCTTGCCGACGAGCGAGACGTTCAGCGGCTCCAGGTACTCGGGGAAGATCGTGACGACGTCGAGACGCATCAGGCTTCTTCCCCGGAGCCCTTGGCGTCCTCGTCACGGGCCGAGTCGATGATCGCCTCGCGCTCGTCGATCAGCCCGGGCGGCGGGGTGATGACGCAGCGCTGCTCCTCCAGGTCGATCTCGGCGACGATCTCCTCGACGAAGGGGATCATCACCTCGGAGCCGTCCGGCCGCTCGACGATGAAGAGGTCCTGCGAGGGCAGGTGGGAGATCTCGGTGATCCGGCCGATCTCGGTGCCGTCGGCGAGGACCACGTCCAAGTCCATCAGCTGGTGGTCGTAGTACTCGTCGGGCTCCTCCGGCAGCTCCGTCGGGTCCACGTCCGCGATCAGCAGGATGTTGCGCAGCGCCTCGGCGGCGGTGCGGTCCTTGACGCCCGCGAAGCGCAGGAGCAGCCTCCCGCTGTGCACCCGGCCCGTCTCGATGGTCAGCGGTCCCGCCGACGCCGGTTCGGTCCGCAGTACGGCACCGGGGCTGAGCCGCAGCTCCGGCTCGTCCGTCCGCACCTCGACGGTGACCTCACCCTTGATCCCGTGGGCGCGGCCGATCCGCGCGACTACCAGCTCCACTGTGTGTCTCGCCCCTTTTTGCGGCTAAACCGCCGCCGCTCTCGCGGAGGTGGTTCCTCTCCGTCGTGGTTTCTCAATCAATGGTTGCGCTTGCCCGTGGGCACAAACGACTCGGGCCGGGGCGGGCGACCAACGCCCTCCCCGGCCCGTGCCGGTGAATCACTCTTGCAATGGACGCAGTTTCAGCGGACCTGGTCCACGTCGACGAGGTCGACGCGGATCCCCCGGCCGCCGATGGCGCCCACGACGGTACGCAGAGCACGTGCGGTGCGGCCGTTGCGGCCGATCACCTTGCCGAGGTCGTCGGGGTGGACCCGGACCTCGAGCACCTGCCCGCGGCGCAGGTTGCGCGAGGCGACCTGCACATCGTCGGGGTTGTCCACAATGCCCTTTACGAGGTGCTCAAGAGCCTCCTCGAGCATGCTCAGGCCTCGGTCGACTCGGCGGCGGCCTCAGCCTCGTCCGCCTTCTTGTCGGCCTTCTTCTTCTGCGTGATGGCCTCGCCCTTGCCCTCGCCGATGCCCTCGAGGGCCTTGGCGAACTCGTCGAAGGAGCGACGCTTGCTCTCCTTCGTCTCCGGCTGCAGGAGCGGCGCGGGGGCGGGGAGACCCTTGTGGGCCTGCCAGTCACCGGTCAGCTTCAGGATGGCGAGCACAGCCTCGGTGGGCTGGGCGCCGACGGACAGCCAGTACTGCGCACGCTCGGCGTTGACCTCGATGCGCGACGGGTTGTAGGTCGGGTGGTAGATACCGATCTCCTCGATCGCGCGACCATCCCGGCGGGTGCGGGCGTCGGCGACGACGATGCGGTAGTGCGGCTGGCGAATCTTGCCGAGGCGCTTGAGCTTGATCTTGACTGCCACTGGAGTGGTGTCTCCTGAACTTGACGTGGTTGGGCACATGAGATGCCACGTGGGGTTGCGGTACTCGGGTGCCCGATGGACGCGTCAGCCGGAGGAGAGAGGGGTCCTATGCGACTGTCGAGTACAGCTAGCCATTGTGCCATACGCCAGCGGCGCGCTCAGCCGGGCGGGGAGGTCCGTCCGAGGTCCGTCTACCTGAGGCCGGGCCCGTGTCCCCACGTCCCCCGTCGCCCGCGTGGGCGCGGCCGGCCACGCTCATGGCTGCGCCCGGGCGCGGCCCGTCGCCGCCGGGGGTGGGCGGGTCAGGAAGCCGCCGCGATGGCCACCTCGGGGATGCGGAAGGGCTTCATGCAGCCTCCGCACACGATGGGCGCCTGGGCGAGCACGGAGGGGACGACCCGCACGTTGCGCCCGCAGTCACAGACCGCCTTGACGCGTACGCCGCCGCCGGAGGAGCCGTGCCGGGCGGCCGGTCCGCGGAAGCTGCGCTTGGTGTCGGCGGCCGTGGCGGCCGTGTGCGCCTTCAGGGCGCGCTGCAGTCGCTCCATGGTGGGGCGGTAGCGCCGCTTCGCCTCCGGATTGAGCGTGACCAGTGAGAAGCCGCTGCTGGCGTGCGGCTCTTCGGAGTGGTCCAGCCCCATCTCCTCGGCGATCGCGAGGAATCTGCGGTTGTGGTAACGGCCGGCACGCGAGGTGTCGCGGACCCCGCGGGCGGCCGCGATGCCGTGGACTGCCTCGTGCAGCAGTCGCTCGAAGGAGAGCTCGGCGCCGCAGGCGGACGAGGACTCTCCGATCAGGGACTCGGGCGCGGCAAGGTCAGGCAGCTCGGGGTGGTACCGCTGAATGTCGGCCCACGCCTGCGCCAGCTCTGCGGCGAGAACAGGTGGTGTCGTGCTCACGTCGTGACAACGAGCCGAGGTGCCCGGGTGTTCCGATTCCGGGCCATTCCAAATTTTTTGCACGTACCAGTCAGTTCAGTCTCATGCGTCCTGACGAGGACGGGTGCGCCGATCTCAGGAGGAGTCGGTACGTAACGACGACTGACACACATCAGCCCCGGCGCGCGGCACGAGCCGCACGCCGGGGCACAGGAGCCGACCGGCTCGATCAGTACGAGCGCGCGACGATCGCGAGGGTACCGGGGGCGTCGTCCGCCTCGGGGACCGAACCGTCCTCGGCGATCAGGCAACGCACGGAGACGGCCTGCTCGGCCAGCTTCGCCTCGCCCTCCGGGCCGAGGTCCGCCCACGGGATCCGCGCCCAGCCACCGGCGACGGCGGCCTCGGCGGCCTCCTCGATGGTCGAGACGTCGGACGTACGGGCCTCACGGCGCTCGCGGGACTCGCGCAGCAGCTGCGCCTGGTCCTCGTCCAGCACCTTGGGCAGCAGGTCGGCGAGCGCGTCGATCTGCACCGGGGTCTTCCCGCCCGGGATCCGGCGGGCCAGCATCGCGGTGCCGGCCTCCAGGTCGCGGGGGCCGATCTCGATGCGGACCGGTACGCCCTTGAGCTCCCAGTCCACGGCGCGGCGGCCGAAGGGGGTGTCGACGCGGTCGTCGACCTGCACGCGGATGCCGGCGGCCTTGAGCTGGGCGCCGAGCTCGCGCACCTTCGCGACGGCCTCGTCACCCTTGATCGCCATGACGACGACCTGGACGTGCGCGAGGCGCGGCGGGACCCGCAGGCCGTTGTCGTCGCCGTGGGACATGATCAGGCCGCCGACCATGCGGGTCGAGACGCCCCACGAGGTCTGCCAGACCAGCTCCTGCTTGCCTTCCTTGGACAGGTACTGGGTGTTGAAGGCCTTGGCGAAGTTGGTGCCGAGCTCGTGGCTCGTGCCCAACTGCAGGGCCTTGCCGTCGCCCATCATGCCCTCGAGGGTCAGGGTGTTGATGGCGCCGGCGAAGCGCTCCTTGGCGGTCTTGCGCCCGAGCACGACGTCGATGCCGAGCACGTTCGTCATGAAGTCGCCGTACACGTCGCGGTGGATCCGGGCGGCGTAGTCGCGGGCGTCCTCGTAGGTGGCGTGGGCCGTGTGGCCCTCCTGCCAGAGGAACTCGCTCGTACGGAGGAACACGCGCGGGCGCATTTCCCAGCGGACCACGTTGGCCCACTGGTTGATCAGCAGCGGCAGGTCGCGGTAGCTCTGGACCCACTTGGAGAAGTAGTCGTTGATGATCGTCTCGGACGTGGGCCGGACGACGACCGGCTCTTCCAGCTCCTTGCCGCCGCCGTGCGTGACGACCGCGAGCTCGGGGGCGAAGCCCTCGACGTGCTCGGCTTCCCTCGTCAGGTACGACTGCGGGATGAACAGCGGGAAGTACGCGTTCTGGGCGCCCGCGTCCTTGATGCGCGCGTCCATCTCCTGCTGCATCCGCTCCCACAGGCCGTAGCCGTACGGTCGGATGACCATGGTGCCGCGGACCGGACCATTGTCGGCCAGCTCGGCCTTGTTGATCAGATCCTGGTACCAGCGGGGGAAATCCTCCGCCTGCGGGGTGAGAACGGGTGCCTTTGCCATGCCGCGAATCGTACGGCGCCGGGCACGCGATGCGTGAATCGGGTGGCGCGCTCCTCTGGACGCGGGGGCGAATGGGGAGTTCTCTGGCAACGGGGGCAAGGGGGCGACATGGAATCAGGAGCGCTCTTTCGATGACACCGACGCCGACGGCGACGCTCGTCGCCCGGGACTGGGCTGAGATCCAGGAACGGATGCTGGTACCGCTGTACGAGGCCGTTTACGACCGGCTGGAGGTCGGCCCGGGTGACCGGCTGCTCGGCCTCGGCTGCGGGGCCGGCCTGCCGCTGCTGCTGGCGGCCGGGCGGGGAGCCGTGGCCACGGGCGTGGAGGCGGATCCGGCCCGGCGGGCGCTGGCCCGTGAGCGGCTGCTGGAGGTGCTGGCGGCTCCGCCGGCGCCACCGCCGGCGTCCTGCCCGTACGACGCCCTGCTGGCCTTCTCGCCGGACCCGGCGGTCCTTTCCTCGGCCGTGCCCGCGGTCCGGCGCGGCGGGACCGTTGTGCTGGCCGACTGGGGTCCGGCGGAGCGCTGCACCGTGCCCGCGGTGCTGGGCGGCGGGCCCTCGCCCCGGGACCTGGACGCGCTCGTCGAGCGGGCGGGGCTGCGGCCGGACGGGTCGGGCCGGGTGTTCTGCCCGTTCGGATACGCGGACGTGGACAGCGCGGTACGCGGACTGCTGTCGACCGGGCTCTACCCCGTCGCGGGCACCGGCCCCTCGGGGGCGGCGGACGCCGCGCCCTGCGGGATGGCCGATCAGGCGCTGGCCGACCAGGCGCTGGCGGAGAAGGAGCTGGCCGAGGCGCTTCACCCGTTCGAGCGGTCCGACGGCGCCGTGTGGCTGCCGAACATCTTCCGGTACGTGATCGCCCGGGTGGCCTGACGGCCAAGTGTCAGTCGGTGTCGTGCGCCTTCGTCAGCCGGGGGATGCCCGCCGCGGCGTAGGCGGCCGCTTCGTCCAGGGTCTCGGCGGCGAGGAGGGCCTCCGCCAGGGCGTCCAGCTGCGCGCGGTGCTCGCGCAGCAGGCGGCAGGCATCGACGTAGCACTCGTCCACGATCCGCCGCATCTCGTGGTCCACCGCGTCGAGGGTGGCGGGGGCGGCGGACAGGCCGTAGGGGCCCTGTCCGTCGGACGGGATGGCGGTGAGCTTGCCGATGCGTTCGCTCATGCCCCAGCGGCCGACCATGCCGCGGACGATGTTGGTGACCTGTTCGAGGTCGTTCTCCGCGCCCGTGGTGATCACGTCGTAGACGATGTGCTCGGCCGCCATTCCGCCGAGAGCGCCGATGATCCGGCCCCGCAGGTACTCCTCCGTGTACGCGTACCGGTCCGCGTCCGGCGTCGAGAGGGTGACGCCGAGCGCGCGGCCTCGGGGGACGATCGTGATCTTGCGGACGGGGTCGGCGCCCGGCTGGAGCATGCCCAGCAGGGCGTGGCCGCTCTCGTGGTAGGCCGTACGGCGGCGCTCCTCCAACGGCATCACAAGTGAACGCTCCGCCCCGAGCTGGACCTTCTCCAGGGCGTCCGACAGGTCGGACTGGGTGACCTCTTTCTGCTGGCGCTTGACGGCGAGCAGCGCGGCCTCGTTGGCCAGGTTGGCGAGCTCGGCTCCGGTCATGCCGGGGGTGGTACGGGCCACCTGGGCCAGGTCGACGTCCGGGGCGAGCGGGATGTCCCGGGTGTGGATGCGCAGGATGGCCTCGCGGCCGCCCCGGTCGGGCGGGGAGACGACCACCGTGCGGTCGAAGCGGCCGGGGCGGGTCAGCGCCGGGTCCAGGACGTCCGCCCGGTTGGTGGCGGCCAGGACGACGACGCCCTCCGAGCCCGAGAAGCCGTCCATCTCGGTCAGGATCTGGTTCAGGGTCTGCTCGCGTTCGTCGTGGCCGCCCATGGCCGCGCCGCCGCCCCGTACCCGCCCGATGGTGTCGATCTCATCGATGAAGATGATCGCGGGGGCCACCTTGCGCGCCTCGGTGAACAGCTCGCGCACACGGGAGGCGCCGACGCCGACGATCATCTCGATGAACTCGGAGGCGGAGGCCGAGAAGAACGGCACCCCGGCCTCGCCGGCGACCGCCCGCGCGAGCAGGGTCTTGCCGGTGCCGGGCGGGCCGGAGAGCAGGACCCCGCCGGGCATCCGGGCGCCCATGCTCCGGTACTGCTGCGGATTCTTGAGGAAGTCGACGACGTCGTTGAGTTCCCCCTCGACCTCGTCGATCCCGGCGACGTCCTCGAAGGTGGTGCGTTTGGCGCCCGTATCCAGCTCCACCGGTTTGGGCGGGGCCTTGCGACCCAGCCCGCCCATGCCGCCCAGCCCCGTGCTCATGCGGCGGGCGATGAAGACCCACAGGAGGACCAGCAGCAGCATCGGGGCGAGGGAGAGCAGCAGATTGGCCAGGAAGCTGCGCTGCTCCACGACCGGGGAGGCCGTCACGTTCACGTTCTGCTTGGTGAGCTCGGCCCACAGGTCGTCGTCGGCGAAGGCCGGCCGCTGGCTGATGAACTTGGTGTAGTCGCCCTTGCCGCCGTCGGGCAGCGGCTGCTTGGCCTTCAGCTCACCCTGGATGGCGTCGCCCTTGGAGTAGATCTTCGAGACGTTGCCGTTCGCGACCTGCTTGCTGAACTCGGTGTACGAGATCGTCGGCTCGTCGCCCTCGTTGAAGAAGGACAGCACCAGGTTGGTGATCAGGTAGACGATCAGGGCGGTGAGGATCAGCCCCCGCCAGCCGCCCGGCATCCGCTTCTTCGGCGGAGGCGTGGGCGGTGCGCCTTCCGAGCGCCAGGGCGTATCGGCACGGTCGCGGGGAGGTACGGGGGTGGGGTTGGGCACGGGGCGCCTCCTTCTGCCATCCTCCCGGCCGACCATAAGCGACAAACCCGCCCATTGCCCCCGCAGAGACGGAAGGGCCCCGGCTGTGTGAACACAGCCGGGGCCCACGCGCGCCTCTCCGCGTACGTCCTACTTCATGAACTTCTTGAACTCGTCCGGAAGGTCGAATTCCTGCCCCGGCTGGCCGCCGCCCGCGGGAAGCCCGAAGGGGCTGCCGCCGGCCGCGGGCTCGATCGCCTGCGGGCCCTGCTCGCGGCGGGCCGCGGCTGCGGCCTCCTCTTCCTTGCGCTTCATCGGGTTGCCGCTCTTGCGCTTGCCCTTGGCCTGCTTGATCTGCTTCTTCTGCCGGCCGGGGCCGCCGCCCATCCCGGGGATGCCGGGCATCCCGGGCATGCCGCCGCCCTGCGCCATGCGGGACATCATCTTGCGGGCGTCGAAGAAGCGCTCGACGAGCGACTTGACGGCGCTGACCTCGGTGCCGGAGCCCTTGGCGATACGGGCACGGCGCGAGCCGTTGATGATCGTCGGGTCCTGGCGCTCGGCCGGCGTCATCGACTTGATGATCGCGGCGGTGCGGTCGACGTCGCGCTCGTCGATGTTGTTGATCTGGTCCTTGATCTGCCCCATGCCGGGCAGCATGCCGAGCAGCTTGGAGATGGAGCCCATCTTGCGGACCTGCTCCATCTGGGCCAGGAAGTCGTCGAGCGTGAACTCCTTGGGGCCCTTGGCGAGCTTGGCCGCCATCTTCTCGGCCTCGGCCTGCGAGAAGGTCTTCTCGGCCTGCTCGATGAGGGTGAGCATGTCACCCATGTCGAGGATCCGGCCCGCCATGCGGTCGGGGTGGAACGCGTCGAACTCGTCGAGCTTCTCGCCGTTCGAGGCGAACATGATCTGCTTGCCGGTGACGTGCGCGATGGAGAGCGCGGCACCGCCCCGGGCGTCACCGTCGAGCTTGGAGAGGACGACGCCGTCGAAGCCGACGCCGTCGCGGAAGGCCTCGGCGGTGTTGACCGCGTCCTGGCCGATCATGGCGTCGACGACGAAGAGGATCTCGTCGGGGCTGACGGCGTCGCGGATGTCCGCGGCCTGCTGCATCAGCTCGGCGTCGATGCCGAGGCGGCCGGCGGTGTCGACGATGACGATGTCGTACTGCTTGGTCCGCGCGTACTCGATGGAGTCCTTCGCGACCTGGACCGGGTCTCCGGCGCCGTTGCCGGGCTGGGGCGCGTACACGGCCACGCCCGCGCGCTCGGCGACGACGCTCAGCTGGTTGACGGCGTTGGGGCGCTGGAGGTCGCACGCCACCAGGAGCGGGGCGTGGCCCTGCCCCTTCAGCCAGAGGCCGAGCTTTCCGGCGAGGGTCGTCTTACCGGCACCCTGGAGACCGGCCAGCATGATCACGGTGGGGGCGGTCTTGGCGAAGCGCAGCCGCCGGGTCTCGCCGCCGAGGATCGTGACGAGCTCGTCATTGACGATCTTGAGGACCTGCTGGCCGGGATTCAGCGCCTTGCTGACCTCCTCGCCGCGGGCCCTCTCCTTGACGTTCGCGATGAAGGAGCGGACGACGGGGAGGGCGACGTCGGCCTCGAGGAGCGCGATACGGATTTCCCGGGCCGCCGCGTCGATGTCAGCCTCGGACAGCCGGCCTTTGCCGCGCAGGCCCTTGAAGGTATTCGCCAAGCGGTCGGAGAGCGTATCGAACACGGTGGTCGCGATTCCTCGGGTCGGGGGCGTTGTGGTCGACCCCCAGGGTATCGGGCCGGGCCGCGTGGTGGACCCGGCGGTCCGATCCCGGTCCCTGCCCGGACCCGCGCCTCCATCGCCGGCGGGGCTAAAAAATAGCCTCGCCGGCGTTTGAGGCGCGGGGGTCCGGGGGCAGAGCCCCCGGCAACGGCGCCGCAGGTTACGACAGGGCGGCCTGCACGGACCCGGCCAAGGCCGCCCCGCCACCGGGGGACAGGGGTTTGCCGTCCGCGTCCACTACGTACACGGTGTCCACCGCGTTCGCGCCCAGCGTCGAGACGTGCGCGCTACGCACCCGCACCCCGCCCGCCTCCAGCGCCCGCCCGATCCGGTGCAGCAGTCCCACCGCGTCCGGGGCGCGGACCTCCAGGACCGTGGCCAGCGAGGAGACGTCCGGGACCACCGTGACCCGGGGCGGCGGCGGAACCACGCCCCGCCGCCGCGGGTACGCCGCCTCGCGGTCCGCCAGCTTCGCCGGCACGTCCAGCGAGCCGTCCAGCGCGCGGATCAGGTCGGTACGGAGCCGGGCGGCCTCCGGCAGCGCGCCGTACTCCGCCGCCACCCGCCACCGCAGCACCAGGACCTCGCCCAGCTGGTCCGGGAGCTCCGTGGAGCGCAGATCCGCCGCCCGTACGGTGAGCCGGTGCAGGGCCAGCACCCCGGCCACCGCCGGCAGGACCCCCGGCTGGTCGGGGACCGCCACGACGAGTTCCACGCCGACCGCGTCCTCCTCCTGGCGGGCGTGGAGCGCCAGCACCGGCTCGCCGGTGCGCAGGGCCTCCACCGCGAGGCGTTCCTGCTCCGTGGTCGGGATCTCCGGTTCCCGGGCGGCCGGGGCCGTCCCGCGCAGTACGGCGGCGACCCGCGCGACGAGGTCCGCCACGAGCGATCCCCGCCATGCGCTCCACGCCGCCGGCCCGGTGGCCAGGGCGTCCGCCTCCGTCAGGGCGTGCAGGATCTCCAGCGTGCCCACCGAGCCGACGGCCTCGGCGACCGAGCGGACCGTGGCCGGGTCCTCCAGGTCGCGCCGGGTCGCGGTGTCGATCAGCAGCAGGTGGTGCCGTACGAGCGTCCCCAGCACGGCGACGTCCTGCGCGTCGAAGCCGACGCGTGCCGCGACGTCGCGGGCGATGGTCTCGCCGGCCACCGAGTGGTCGCCCGGCCAGCCCTTGCCGATGTCGTGCAGGAGCGCGGCCATCAGCAGCAGGTCGGGGCGGCCGACCCGGCGGGTGAGGGCCGAGGCCCGGACCGCCGTCTCGATGAGGTGCCGGTCCACCGTCCAGGTGTGGACGGGATTGCGCTGCGGGCGGCACCGCACCCGCTCCCAGTCGGGGAGCAGCCGCGTGATCAGGCCTTCCGCCTCCAGGGCCTCCCACACGGCCACCGTCGGCTCCCCCGCCCCCAGCAGGGTCAGCAGCTGCTCCCGCGCCTCGGCCGGCCAGGGCACCGGCAGCGGTTTCCCCTGGACCACGAGCCTGCGTACGGCGTGCAGCGATACGGGAA
Source organism: Streptomyces sp. NPDC028910 (assembly GCF_055564955.1). Classification (NCBI taxonomy): domain Bacteria; kingdom Bacillati; phylum Actinomycetota; class Actinomycetes; order Kitasatosporales; family Streptomycetaceae; genus Streptomyces; species Streptomyces sp. NPDC028910. The sequence goes on from NZ_JBVHVF010000019.1 coordinate 74,825, forward strand.
GACCCGCCTGCGCGGCGGCCGCGGCGAACCGCAAGGCCAGTACCGGATCGCGGTCCGGGCGCGCGGCCAGCGCCAGTACGGCCTCGCCGTCGGACTCCACCACCCCCTCGGCCAGGGGTGCCCGCGCGGCCGCCTGCGCGGCCCGCGTGCCCAGCAGCCCGCGCAGCCTCGGCCGGGCGGCGCGGGCCCGCAGCACGCGCCCCACCTCCCGCCAGGTCACGTCGGCGGCGTACGCGACGACCCCCGCGGCCTCGTACACCTCGCGCAGCAGCGCGTCCGCGTCGAGCAGCCCGAGCTGCGCCGCGACCTGGTCCTGTTCCTGGAGGGAGAGCCGGTCGGTGGCCCGGCCGGTCACCAGGTGCAGGGCGTCCCGTGCGTCCAGGAGCCGCCGCCGGGCGTCGGCGAGGCCCTCGCGCGGGGCGTCGGCCAGCCAGGACGCCGCGACCGCCCGCAGCGCGGTGACGTCCCGGAGCCCGCCGCGGGCCTCCTTGAGGTCGGGTTCGAGCAGGAAGCGGAGCTCCCCGGCCCGCTCGGCGCGTTCGCGGCACAGGGAGTGCAGTTGCGGGAGCCGTTTGGCCGCCTGGTTGCGCCAGTCGGCCAGGACGGAGGTGCGCAGGCCGGCGAGGAGCCCGGCGTCACCGGCGACCGTGCGGGCGTCGAGCAGGCCGAGGTGCGCCTTCAGGTCCTCGGCGGCTGTCTTGCGGGCCTCGCCGGGGGTCCGTACCGAGTGGTCGAGGGCGAGGCCGAGGTCCCACACCGGGTACCAGAGGCGATCGGCCAGGGCGCTCAGTGCCCGCGGCTCCGCCTTGCCGTCGTGCAGCAGCACCAGGTCGAGGTCGCTGCGCGGGGAGAGTTCGGCCCTGCCGTAGCCGCCGACGGCCACCAGGGTGGCGCCGCGGACGCCCGTCTCCCGTACGGCGGTCGTGAACAGGGCGTTCAGCCATTCGTCGGTCAGCCCGGCCAGGGCGGAACGCCGCGAGGGCCCGGACCGCGACTCCTCCTGGAGGAGTCGCAGCCGGGCCGCGGCGTATCCGCTGGGTCCCGAGTCGGCCGTGTGGTCCGTGGTCTCTTCGACGCTCGTCACCCAGGAGCTCCCGTCAGTTAGCGCCAGTACGGTCGATCAGGCCGGGCAGGCCCTACAGCGCGTCAGCGCCGCGCTCGCCGGTGCGGACCCGTACGACCGAGTCCACGGGGACGCTCCACACCTTGCCGTCACCGATCTTGCCGGTGGCCGCCGCGCTCACGATCACCCGGATCAGTTCCTCGGCGTCGGAGTCCTCGACCAGCACCTCGATGCGGATCTTGGGTACGAGGTCGACCTGGTACTCGGCGCCGCGGTAGACCTCGGTGTGGCCGCGCTGGCGGCCGTAGCCGCTGGCCTCGGTGACCGTGAGTCCCTGTACTCCGAAGGCCTGGAGGGCTTCCTTGATCTCGTCCAGCTTGTGCGGCTTGACGATCGCGGTGATCAGCTTCATGCGTCAACCTTCTTGCTCGCGGCGGAGGGGGTGGGGACGGCGGTGTTCCGCGAGGCGGCTCCGCCGCCGGCTCCGCTGAAGTCGTAGGCGGTCTCGGCGTGCTCGATCTGGTCGATGCCGGCGACCTCGTCGTCCTCGCTGACCCGCATCCCGATCGTCTTGTCGAGGAGGAAGGCGAGCAGCGCGGACGCCACCAGAGAGTAGGCGAGGACGGAGAAGACTCCGATGGCCTGCTTGCCGAGCTGTTCCAGGCCGCCGCCGTAGAAGAGGCCGGCCACGTCGGACTGGACGCCGCCGGTGGCGAAGAGGCCGACGAGCAGGGAGCCGACGACGCCGCCGACGAGGTGGACGCCGACCACGTCGAGGGAGTCGTCGAAGCCGAACCTGTACTTGAGGCCCACCGCCATCGCGCACAGCAGGCCGGCGATGGCGCCGACGGCGATCGCGCCGAGCGGGCTGACCGCACCGCCGGCGGGGGTGATGGCGACGAGGCCGGCGACCGCGCCGGAGGCGGCGCCGAGGGTGGTGAAGGAGCCGTGGCGCAGCTTCTCGTAGCCCAGCCAGGCGAGCATGGCGGCGGCGGTGGCGACCTGGGTGTTGAGGAACATCACGGCGCCGACGCCGTCGTCGTTGCCGAGCCAGGAGCCCGCGTTGAAGCCGAACCAGCCGAACCAGAGGAGACCGGCGCCGAGCATCACCAGGGGGAGGCTGTGCGGGCGCATCGGGTCCTTCTTGAAGCCGACGCGCTTGCCGATGACGAGGATCACGCCGAGGGCGGCGGCGCCGGCGTTGATGTGGACGGCGGTGCCGCCCGCGAAGTCGATGACGCCGAGCTCGAAGAGCCAGCCGCCGGCGCCCCAGACCCAGTGGGCGACGGGGAAGTAGACGACGGTGACCCACAGGGCGGTGAAGAGGGCCCAGGCGCTGAACTTCACGCGGTCGGCGAGGGCGCCGCTGATCAGGGCCGGGGTGATCACCGCGAACATCAGCTGGAAGACGGCGAAGACGTAGACCGGGATGGTGTAGCCGTCCCACAGCTCGGTGATCCCGATGCCGCTGAGGCCCACGTAGTCGGAGTTCCAGCCGATGAGGGAGCCGGAATCGGTGCCGAAGGCGAGGCTGAAGCCGTAGAGCACCCAGAGGATCGTGACGATCCCGAGGCTGATGAAGCTCATCATCAGCATGTTGAGGCTGCTCTTGACGCGGACCATGCCTCCGTAGAAGAAGGCGAGACCCGGGGTCATCAGCATGACCAGGGCGGAGCAGATGAGCATGAACCCGGTGTTCGCGGCAGACAGCGTCGGGGCGTCTGCCGCGAGGGTCGTGATGGCTGATGCCATCGGCGTCTCCTCGTCGTCGGTACGTTCGCGTGCGGGCGATCGTGAAAACCTGAGCGGCGGTAAGGGGTCCGGCCGGTGGGGTGGCTGGACTGGCCGGTTATTGGCCATGAGATTCGCGCAGGCCGGTTTCCGGCGGCGCCGCTGGGTGTTTCGTGCCCGTGACGAAGAGGTCGGGCGTGTTACGCGTCCATGAACGGACCGGTGATCAAAACCGGCCGCGGCGGTGCCCTGACGTCCTGGCTGGGGGAGCCTGATCGGGCTTCACGGGTGACTGCCGCGGCCGGGTCCGGGGGCGGCCGCACGGGCCGTTCAGACGGCCTCCGCCGCCTCGGGGAGGCGCGAGGCGAGGTGGTCGGTGAGCCGGACGATCTCGGCGACGTCGCCGTACTCACGGGCGGCGGCGTCGACGGTCTTGCGCAGCCGGGTGTTCACCCGTTCGGACCGCACCTTTCCCGCCACGTCCAGGGCCCGGCCGACGAGGACCGCGGCCTGCTCGGGTTCGCGCTGGAGCAGGTGGACGGTGGCCATGCCGATCAGGTTGAGGGCATAGGAGCGCTGGTGCTCCTCGTCCTTCTCGAAGAGCTCGACGGCCCGTTCCATGACGGGTTCGGCGAGGGAGGCGTAGGTGGGGCTGCGCCCGGCGACGTAGGCCAGGTCCCGGTACGAGTGGGAGTTCTCGCCGTTCAGCTCGGCCTCGGAGAAGAAGCGGATCCAGTCGGGCTCGGGCTCGCCCGCGAAGCCGACGTCGCCGAAGGTGTCCTCGGCCATCCGCACGGCCCGCTTGCAGCGGCTGGGCTGGCCCATGTTGGCGTACGCGCGGGCCTCCATCGCATACAGCATGGCCTGGGTGCGCGGGCCGGCGCAGTCGCGGCTGCCGTACTGCGCGAGGTGGATCAGTTCCAGGGCGTCCTCGGGGCGGCCCAGGTGGATCATCTGGCGGCTCATGCTGGAGAGGATGTAGGAGCCGAGCGGCTTGTCCCCGCCCTCCTTGGCCGCGTGCAGCGCGAGCACGAAGTACTTCTGCGCGGTGGGGTGCAGTCCGATGTCGTAGCTCATCCAGCCGGCCAGTTCGGCCAGTTCCGCGGCGACCTTGAAGAGCCGCTTCATGACCGGGGCCGGGTGGTTCTCCTGGAGCAGGTCGGTGACCTCGTGGAGCTGGCCCACCACGGCCTTGCGGCGCAGGCCGCCCCCGCACTGGGCGTCCCACTGGCGGAACATGACGGTGGTGGCGTCGAGGAGGTCGAGCTCCGGTTCGGAGAGCCGGGGCGGGCGGTGGCCGCCGAGGGCGCCCGTCGGCCCCGCCTCCCGCGGTCCCGGGTCGGCGGCCGGGACCGGGACGAGCCAGCGCTGCATGGGCTCGATGAGGGCGGGGCCGGCGGAGAGGGCGAGCGAGGTCCCGAGGAAGCCGCGGCGGGCCAGCATCAGGTCGCTGCGGGAGAACTCGCCGAGCAGCTCGACGGTCTGCGGACCGGCCCAGGGCAGGTCGACTCCGGAGACGGAGGGCGTCTGGTGGGCGGTGCGCAGGCCGAGCTGCTCGATGGCGACGACGGAGCCGAAGCGCTCGGAGAACAGCTCGGACAGGATGCGCGGCACGGGCTCGCGGGGCTGTTCGCCGTCGAGCCAGCGGCGCACCCGGGAGGTGTCCGTGCTGATGTGGTGGGCGCCCATCTGACGGGCCCGGCGGTTGACCTGACGGGCGAGCTCGCCCTTGGACCAGCCGCTGCGGACGAACCACGAGGTCAGCTGGTCATTGCGCGCAGCAGCGTCCTCGATCGTTCCGCTTGCGCCGTTGCCGCTCACTGGAACGCCCCCATCCGTTCAGCATCTTCCACACGAAACCCTGGCGCGGGCGCCGGGCGCCGCCACGGACCTTCACCAGTCCTTCACGCATTGCCTCCGGCATACCCACGGACGGGCCCGCCTTCGGTTTCGTGTACCGAAAGTAATCCTACGATCACCCCTGCGGCGAGGCCGATTCCAGAAACGCCACCATTCGCCACCCCTTCGAATGAACTCGCCACCGGCCAGGCGCGATTCACTTGACACCAAGGTGAAACGGATCGGTTGGACTGGAGTGCGCTCGGGGCGCGCGCGGCGAGGAGTGCGCCCGCGGGTCGGTCCCGGACGGAGTCCGGGGATGCGGCGCAGGGCACCCCGCGGCGGATCGCCGGCAGCGGATCCGCCGGCGCCGTCACGACCGGCGCCGTCACCACCGGCTTCGTAACCACCGGAGCGTCCGACCCGTTGGAGGGGGCATGGGCATGGGCTTCACGATCGGCGGCAGCCGCAGCACCAAGGAGTTCCGTTCCGGCACCCGGCGCCGTGGCCGGACCTCGGAGTGCACGGCGGTGGCGGAGTACACCGGCCTGTGGGGCTGGGACGTGGTGCCCGGCGCCCGCGCCGCGGCGCCCGCCCGCGACTGCTCGTGCGGGGACACGAAGTGCACCTCGCCGGGGGCGCACCCCCTGCCCCTCGCCCCCACGGTCCCGGCAGGGGCCACGCTGGACGAGGTCACCGAGGCCTGGGGCGAGTACCCGGGCGCCGCAGTACTGCTCCCCGTGGGCCGCGCCTTCGACGTCATCGAGGTCTCCGAGGAGGCCGGGCGGCGGGCGCTGGTGCGGCTGGAGCGGATGGGCCTGCCGCTCGGCCCGGTCATCGTCACCGCGGACGGCCGGGCGCAGTTCTTCGTGGCGCCGGGCGCGGCGGCCGAGCTGCCGCAGCTGCTGTACCGGCTGGGCTGGGACGACGCCGACCTCGACCTGCGGGCCCTGGGCGAGGGGGCCTTCGTCACGGCCCCGCCCTCCGACCGGGCCGGGCTCGGCCAGGTGGGCTGGCTGCGGCCGCCCGCGTTCGACTCCGCCGGGGGCCCGCCGCAGGCCCGGCTGCTGCTGGGCACCCTCGCCTACCTCTGCCACCGCTTCCGGCGGTAGGCGGCCCGGCGACAGCTGTGCAGGGGGTCCGGCGCGAGAAGAGGAGAAGGGCCGATATGAACAGTGCCCCCGCGTTCCGGTCGGAACGCGGGGGCACTGGCGTGCGGAGAAGCTGCGCTCAGTCGCCGATCAGGGCGTCCACGAACGCCTCCGGCTCGAAGGGAGCCAGGTCGTCCGGACCCTCGCCGAGGCCGACGAGCTTGACCGGGACGCCCAGTTCGCGCTGGACGGCGACGACGATGCCGCCCTTGGCCGTGCCGTCGAGCTTGGTCAGCACGATGCCGGTGATGTCCACGACCTCCGCGAAGACGCGGGCCTGGGTCAGGCCGTTCTGCCCGGTGGTGGCGTCGAGGACCAGCAGGATCTCGTCCAGCGGGCCGTGCTTCTCCACGACGCGCTTGACCTTGCCGAGCTCGTCCATGAGGCCGGTCTTGGTGTGCAGGCGGCCGGCGGTGTCGATGAGCACCACGTCGGCGCCCTCGACGATGCCCTCCTTGACCGCGTCGTAGGCGATCGAGGCCGGGTCGCCGCCCTCGGGGCCGCGCACGGTACGGGCGCCGACGCGCTCGCCCCAGGTCTGGAGCTGGTCGGCGGCGGCGGCGCGGAAGGTGTCGGCCGCGCCGAGCACCACGCTGCGGCCGTCGGCCACGAGCACCCGGGCGAGCTTGCCGGTGGTGGTGGTCTTGCCGGTGCCGTTGACGCCGACGACCATGATCACGCCCGGGGTGTCCTCGCCGCTCTCGGTCTTCACCGTGCGGTCGAAGTCGCCGAGCAGGGTCAGCAGCTCCTCCTTGAGCAGGGCGCGCAGGTCCGCCGGGGTGCGGGTGCCGAGCACCTTGACCCGCTCGCGGAGCCGGTCGACGAGCTCCTGGGTCGGCACGACACCGACGTCGGCGACGAGGAGGGTCTCCTCGACCTCCTCCCAGGTGTCCTCGTCGAGGTGCTCCCGGGAGAGCAGCGTGAGCAGCCCCTTGCCGAGGGAGTTCTGCGACCGGGCGAGGCGGGCGCGCAGCCGGACCAGGCGGCCGGCGGTGGGCTCGGGCACCTCGATCGCGGGCGCGGCCGGGACCGCGTCCACGACGGGCGTCTCGGCGGCCGGCGCCTCGACGGGCGCCGTGGCCTCCGGGAGCACGACCTCCTCGATCGTGCGGCGCGGCTCTTCCGCCGTCTCTACGGCGTCCTCCCCCACCTGCGGTTCGGCAGGCGGGGCAGTGATGGTCGGCGTACTCGACGGCGCCCGGGGCGGCAGCTGCTTCTTCTTGCGGCTGCTGACCACGAGCCCGCTGATCACGCCGACCGCGACCAGGGCGATGACTACAGCAAGGATGAGGATGTCCATAACCCCCCCAGTATCGGCCACGGCCGGCCCGGACCTCGGACCTTGGACGTTCACACCAGGACGTAAGTCTCCGCAAGGCGGCCGAGCGGCGGTCTGCGCCACCGAGCACGAGCTGATCACCATGGCGCGCGAGCATGGCGGAGCGGGCTCGGCCGAGCGGTCGTATCGCGGCCTCCCGCTGCCGTACGCCGCACTGCCGCGCACGGCGCCCGTGGAGCCGGCCCCCGCGGCGGCCGGGCAGCCCGCGTCCTCGCCCGCCGGATCCCTGTCCAACTGACGCTACGTCAGCTAACGTCCCCCTTCGCCCGCCCACCCACATCCGGCGAAGGGGGACTCCTCCATGCCCATCACCGTGGCCCGGTTCAATCTCGTCGACCCGAACGGCACCCCCGAGTCCCTCTCCGCCCGCTACAAGGCGGCACTGGAGATGGCCCGGTACGCGGACGACCGCGGCATCGACACCATCCAGACCGAGGAGCACCACGGCACCGGCAACAACTGGCTGCCCTCCCCCTTCGCCTTCGCGGGCGCGGTCTTCGGCGCCACCCGCCGGATCGCCGTCACCGTCTCGGCGATCATCGGCCCGCTGTACGACCCGCTGAAGGTGGCCGAGGACATCGCCGTCCTCGACCTGCTGAGCGGTGGCCGCCTGGTCACCGTCGCGGGCATCGGCTACCGGCCCGAGGAGTACGAGCAGCACGGCGTGGAGTGGGGCCGGCGCGGCCGGCTCCAGGACGAGCTGCTGGAGACCCTGCTGAAGGCGTGGACCGGCGAGCCCTTCGAGTTCCGCGGCCGCACGGTACGGGTCACCCCGACGCCGTTCACCCGGCCGCACCCGCTGCTCCTGGTCGGCGGCAGCTCCGAGGCGGCGGCCCGCCGCGCGGCCCGGCTCGGGCTGCCCTTCTTCCCCAGCGCGCACCTGCCGGAGCTGGAGGCGTACTACCAGGCGCGGCTCGCGGAGTACGGCACGGAGGGCTTCTGCATGATGCCGGCGGCCGAGACCCCGCTGCTGCACATCGCGGAGGACCCGGACCGGGTCTGGGCCGAGCACGGTGAGCGCTTCCTGCACGAGGCGGGCATGTACGCCTCCTGGCAGTCCAAGGACATCCGCAGCGCCGTACGGTCGGCCGCGCGCTCGGTGGCGGAGCTGCGCGCGGAGGGCGTGTACCGGATCCTCACCCCGGACGAGGCGGTCGCGTACGGCCGGGGCGCGGGCGAGGCGGGGAACCTGGTCCTGCACCCGCTGTGCGGCGGGATGCCGCTGGACGAGGGCTGGCGCAGCCTGCACCTGCTGTGCGAACAGGTACTGCCCCGGCTCAGGGACTGAGCCGGGGCAGTATCGAGGAGAGGGGTGTTGGCGGGGGTGGTTACCCCATCTCCTCCAGCGCCTTGCCCTTGGTCTCCGGCACCCACTTGAGGATGAACGGGACCGAGAGCAGGGCGAAGCCCGTGTAGATCACGTACGCGCCGGACAGGTTCCAGTCCGAGAGCGTCGGGAACGAGACGGTGATGACCCAGTTGGCGACCCACTGGGCCGCGGCGGCGAGACCGAGGGCGGCGGCCCGGATGCGGTTGGGGAACATCTCGCCGAGCAGCACCCAGACCACCACGCCCCAGGACAGGGCGAAGAAGAGCACGAAGGCGTGTGCGGCGATCAGCGCCACCGTGCCCTGGGCGCTGGGCATCGAGATGGTGCCGGCGATGTCCTCCTTGTAGGAGAACGCCCAGGCGCAGAGGCCCAGGGAGAGCGCCATGCCGACCGAGCCGATGAGCGCGAGCGGCTTGCGGCCGATCCGGTCGACGAAGATCATCGCGATCACCGTTCCGACGATGTTGATGATCGACGTGGTGAAGGAGTACAGGAACGAGCTGGTCGGGTCGATGCCGACGGACTGCCACAGCGAGGAGCTGTAGTAGAAGATCACGTTGATGCCGACGAGCTGCTGGAAGAGCGAGAGGCCGATGCCGATCCAGACGATGGGCAGCAGGCCGAAGCGGCCGCCGAGCAGGTCCCGGAAGGTGGACTTGTGCTCGGAGCGCATGGCCAGGTCGATCTCGGCGACGCGCGCGTCGAGGTCGACCGCCGAACCCTCCACGTCGCGCAGCACCTGCTTGGCCTGCTCGGTGCGGCCTACGGAGATCAGGAAGCGCGGGGACTCCGGGATGACGAAGGACATCAGCCCGTAGAGCGCGGCGGGGACGACCATGACGCCGAGCATCCACTGCCAGGCCTCCAGGCCGGCGAGCTTGCCGCGCTGGTCGCCGTCGGCGAGGTTCAGGATGCCCCAGTTGACGAGCTGGGAGATGGCGATGCCGATGACGATGGCGGCCTGCTGGAAGGAGGCGAGGCGGCCGCGGTAGGCGGCCGGGGACACCTCGGCGATGTAGGCGGGGCCGATGACGGAGGCCATGCCGATGCCGAAGCCGCCGATGACCCGCCACATGGCCAGATCCCAGAGGGCGAAGGGGAGGGCCGAGCCGATGGCGCTCGCGGTGAACAGGAGGGCCGCGATCTGCATGCAGCGGATGCGGCCGATCCGGTCGGCTAGGCGGCCGGCGGTGGCCGCGCCGAACGCGCAGCCGATCAGCGCGGCCGCGATCACCTGGGCGAGTGCCGCGGAACCGATCTCGAACCGGTCGCGGATGGCCACGACGGCGCCGTTGATCACGGAGCTGTCGTATCCGAAGAGGAAGCCGCCCATCGCCGCGGCCGCGGTGATGAAGATGACGTGGCCGAGGTGGTCGGGGTGGGCCGCCCGGCCGTGGGCTGCCGCGGCGGCCTTCGCTGTGCTGCTGGTCAAGGTGTGCTCCGTGGGGGTTTGTCCGTCCTTACAGTGGCGCACAGTTCAAGATCGGGCACCACCCGAAGGCGGGAGACAGCGGAGCGAGCCTATGCGTTCATTTCCTGAAGTCAATACGCGGGGGTGAAGTGCACGAGCGCCAGGACTGGAGGTAGTGATTTCACCTCTTGAAGCGAGGGATGGCCGGTCGGGTCGGTCGGGTGGGGCGGGTCAGCGGAGCCGCTGACTGATGACCTTGGAGACCCCGTCCCCCTGCATCGAGACGCCGTAGAGCGCGTCGGCGACCTCCATCGTCCGCTTCTGGTGCGTGATGACGATCAGCTGCGAGCTCTCCTGGAGCTCCTCCATGATCCGGATCAGCCGCTGCAGGTTGGTGTCGTCGAGCGCGGCCTCGACCTCGTCCATCACGTAGAAGGGGCTGGGGCGCGCCTTGAAGATGGACACCAGCAGGGCCACGGCGGTCAGCGAGCGCTCGCCGCCGGACAGCAGCGACAGCCGCTTGACCTTCTTGCCCGGCGGGCGGGCCTCGACGTCGACGCCCGTGGCGAGCATGTTGTCGGGATCGGTCAGGATCAGCCGGCCCTCGCCGCCGGGGAACAGCCGCGAGAACACCCCCTCGAACTCCCTGGCCGTGTCCCGGTACGCCTCGGTGAAGACCTGCTCGACGCGCTCGTCGACCTCCTTCACCACTTGAAGGAGATCGGCACGGGTCTTACGGAGATCCTCGAGCTGCTCGCTGAGGAACTGGTGGCGCTCCTCCAGCGCCGCGAACTCCTCCAGCGCGAGCGGGTTGACCTTGCCGAGCTGCTGGTAGGCGCGTTCCGCCGCCTTGAGCCGCTTCTCCTGCCGGGCCCGGACGAAGGGGCCCGGCCGGTTGCGCGGGTGCTCCGGGTCCTCGGGCAGCGTCTCGCCCTCGGCGGGCGGGGACGGGGGAACCGGCTGGTCGGGGCCGTACTCGGCGACGAGCCCGGCGGCCTCCATGCCGAACTCCTCCAGCGCCTTGGCCTCCAGTGCCTCGATGCGCAGCCGCTGCTCGGCGCCGAGGACCTCGCCGCGGTGGACGGAGTCGGTGAGCTTGTCGAGCTCCCCCTTCAGGTCGCGCCCGCGGTTCCTCGCCTCGCCGAGCTCCCGCTCGCGCAGGCCCTTGACCTGTTCGGCCGCCACGCGCTCCTCGTCGGCCCTGCGGAGCGAGACCTCCACGTGCGCGAGGAGCTGTCGTGACCCGTCGGCCACGGCCCGGGCCACCTCCGCCTCGTGCCGCAGCCGCGCCCGGCGCCGCTCGGCGCGGGCCCGGGCCTCGCGTTCCGCCCTGGCCGCGCGGTCCAGGGAGTCCGCCCGTCCGGCCAGTGCCTTGACCCGCTCCTCATGGGTCCTGAGCTGCAGCCGGGCCTCCATCTCGGTCTGCCGGGCGTTGGCCCCGTCGGCCGCGAGCCGGTCCCGCCGGGAGCTGTCCGGCTCGTCCTCCACCGGCATCTCCTCGGCGGTCGCGAGCCTCTCCGCGCACTCCTCCACCTCGGCCAGCGCCCGCTCCAGCGCGTCCTGGGCCTTGGCTGCGGCGGCGGCGCACCGCTCGGCTTCGCCGGCGGCCCCCTTCGCCTGCCCGGCGAGCCGCCCGAGCTGCTGCGCGACCCCGGCCCGGGCCTGCTCCGCGGCGCGCCGCCGCTCGGCGAGCTCCTCGACCAGGGCAGCCGCGTCCTGCCGACGGGCCTGGGCGGTCGCCTGTGCCTCGCCCAGCTCCCCGCACCGCACGCCCAGCCGGGCCAGCTCCGCCGCTGCCTCGTCGACGGCGGCCTGCACCTCGATCAGGCTGGGCGCCCCAGCGGAGCCGCCGTGCGCGAGGTGCGCCCCGAGCACGTCCCCCTCAAGGGTCACGGCCACCGCGTCGGGCCGCTGCGCGACGAGCGCCTCGGCCTCGTCGAGGGTCCCGACCACGAAGTGGTCCCGCAGCACCCACCCCACGGCCCGCCGCACTTCGGGGTCCCCGCCGACGAGCCCCCCGGCGGGCACGCCTGCGGGCACGCCTGCGGGCACGCCTGCGGGCACGCCTGTGGGCACGCCTGTGGCAAGCCCGGTGGCGGCTTCGCCTGCGGGTCCGCCCACGGGTCCGCCCACGGGTCCGCTGCTGGGGCTCCGCCCCAGACCCCGCGCCTCAAACGCCGGCGGGGCTGGATCGTGCCCTTGAGGCGCGGGTCCGGGCAGAGCCCGGTTTCGGGAAGGCGCACCGGGGCCCGGGTCGGGGCCCGGGCCCTGGCCCGGGAGGGCCGGTGTCGTCGGGGTGATCAGGAGCGTGGCGCGGCCGGCGTCCGCGTCGCGGAGGTGGCGGATCGCCTCGGCCGCCGCTCCCGGGGAGGCCACCGCCAGCGCGTCCGCCGCCGAGCCCAGCGCGGCGGCCACGGCGGCCTCGTACCCCGGGGTCACCGACAGCCGCTCCGCCGCCGGCCCCAGCAGCCCGGCCAGCCGCTCGCGCGCCGCGAGCAGCGCCCCCGTACCGTCCTTGCGGCGCAGCCCCAGCGCCAGCGCGTCCCGCCGCGCCGACACCGCCGCCCTCGAACGCTCCGCCCCGGCCAGGGCGTCCCGCGCCGCGGACAACCCCGCCTCCGCCGCCTTCAGCTCCGCCCGCGCGGCCTCGTGGTCCGCGTCCACCGACGGGTCGTCGAGCCCGCCGACCTCCTCGGCGAGGGCCTCGTACTCCGCCTGCGCGGCAGCGGCCCGGGACTCCGCCTCGTCCCGCGCCGCGACGAGCCGGTCGATCTCGGCCTGGGCCGCCCCCGCCCGGGAGCGGGCCGCGCCGAGCCGCCCGGTCAGCCGGGCCAGCCCCTCCCGGCGGTCGGCGATGGCCCGCGCCGCGTCCCGCAGCCGCCGTTCCTCCTCGGCCAGCGCGCGCTCCAGCTCCGCCCGGTGCTCGGCCGTGTCCTCCAGCGCCCGCGAGGCCGCCTCCAGGGCCGCCGTCAGTTCCGCCTCCTGCTCGCGGATCCTCGCGGCCTCCCTCTCCATCTCCTCCGGGTCGCGACCGCGCCGCTCCTCCTCCGCCGGGGCCGTCGCGCTCTTGACCCGTGCGTCCGCCAGGGAGGCGGTCCCCCGTACCCGTTCGGCGAGCTGCGACAGCTCGTACCAGGTCTGCTGTGCCCGCTGCAGCCTCGGCGCGAGCTCCCGTACCGCCTCCTCCAGCTCCGCCTCGCGCCGCAGCGCGTCCGCGAGCTGGGCCTCGGCGGCCTCCTTGCGCTCCTTCAGCGCCGCCTCGTCCGCGATCTCCGCGTCGAGCGCCCGCCGCAGCGTGACCAGGTCGTCGGCGAGCAGCCGCAGCCGCGCGTCGCGCAGGTCCGCCTGGATCACGGCCGCCCGCCGCGCGACGGCCGCCTGCCGTCCCAGGGGCTTGAGCTGGCGTCGCAGCTCGTCGTTGAGGTCCTGCACGCGCGCGAGATTGGCCTGCATCGCGTCCAGCTTCCGCAGCGCCTTCTCTTTCCGCTTGCGGTGCTTCAGTACGCCGGCCGCCTCCTCGATGAAGGCGCGGCGCCCCATGGGATCGGCGTGCAGTACGGAGTCCAGCTGGCCCTGTCCGACGATGACGTGCATCTCGCGGCCGATGCCGGAGTCGGAGAGCAGCTCCTGGATGTCCAGCAGGCGGCAGGTGTCACCGTTGATCTGGTACTCGCTGCTGCCGCCGCGGAACATGATCCGGGTGATGGTGACTTCGGCGTAGTCGATGGGCAGCGCGCCGTCGGAGTTGTCGATCGTCAGCGACACCTCGGCGCGCCCGAGCGGCGGACGCCCGGTGGTGCCGGCGAAGATGACGTCCTCCATCTTCCCGCCGCGCAGGGACTTGGCGCCCTGTTCCCCCATGACCCAGGACAGCGCGTCCACCACGTTGGACTTGCCCGAGCCGTTCGGACCCACGACACACGTGATGCCGGGTTCGAAGCGCAGGGTGGTGGCGGAAGCAAACGATTTGAAGCCACGCAGGGTCAGGGACTTGAGGTGCACGCCGCCGGACTCTACCTTTCACGTTCGGTTTCACCCATGAAGGTGCAGGGCACAACTGACGTCAAGGAATCATGCCCCCCACCTGGCCCTGTGGCCTGTGGCGCAGCAAAGAAAGAAGGGACGCCGGGGCGTCCCTTGCAAATCATTCGGGGCTGGATTCGAGCGACGAGGTGAGCGCGGATCAGGTGAGCGCAGGCTCCGCCTGGGGTACGTCGATGTCGATGCGGTCCAGCAGCGAGTCTCCGTGCTGAGCGGCGGCCGCGTTCAGCGCGTCATTTTCAGACTGAATCCGTACGAGCTCGGACTCGAGGTCCTGGACGCGCTGCTGAAGCCGTCGCATCTCGGCGAGGAGTCGCGGATCGGAACCGCCGACGTAACCGAGAAGCGCCTTTGCCATGATGGATGGTCCTCCACACTGAGTGACCGACCGAAGCGGTGTGGGTCGTGAGGGAATCGCACCCGCGGATGTCCGGCAGCGACTGACAGTCACTGCGCTTACTACTGCCAACACTGCCAAACAGCTCAGGTGCGCGGGGCTTCCAGCGTCTCACCAAAAAGTTTGACGGTCAACACGATCACGCCCCGTATCGGCGGGCACCCCGGCCCTCGCAACGGGCGTGGAGATCATCCTCATCTCCGAGCCTTCCACGAATCACGCCCGTCGGCAACGTCTCGGCGGAGAATGCGCAGTTCCGACCATGTGCGGACGGTCGGGTGTGTGATGAGTGCATGATCAGTCGATCGGTCACCGCATCCCGAACCCGTCGTAGCCACCGCGCGGTGTCCCCCAGATCTCTGTCACCCCGTCCACCCGGCCGGGCGTGTCGCAGGAGCGCAGCCAGTCGAGCAGCCGGTGGCAATTCTCACGTTGACCTTCGGCCACCACCTGTACTCGCCCGTCGTCGAGGTTGAGCGCGAAGCCGACGACCCCGCCGATCTCCAGGGCGTTCTCCCTGGTGAACCAGCGGAACCCCACTCCCTGCACACGGCCGCGCACCCAGGCGGTCAGACGGACCTCTTCATTCATGCGTGAACGCTAACCGGGCAAACACTTTCGGGGCACATCGCCCCCCTGGCCCCATGGCGTACAGTCGCGCACCAATGAGCTCACCCATTTGGGTGCGTAAAGGACGATCTTGATCCGGCAAGGAAGGCAAGCCACCGATGGGACGCCACCGACTCCAAGCCGCGCCGCGCCGCGGCGGCAAGCGCGGCACCGCCCTGCGTAACGGCCTGCTGGGCGTCTCGGTGGCCGTGGCCCTCGGCACGGCAGCCGTCACCACCGGCATGGTGCCGGTCGGCGGCTCCTTCCCCTATGTGGGTGTCAGCGGTACGGATACCGCCGCCCCGACGGCGGCCAAGGCCAAGGTCCCGTCCGGCCCCGACGACACGCTGCCGCGGCGGGACGGCCTCGCCAGCCTGTCCGGCCGCGCCTCCTCGGGTACCGGCGAGGGCGCCGCGTCCGCGAGCCCGTCGGCCTCCCCCTCCCCGTCGGCCTCGCCGACGCCCTCCGCGTCCCCCTCGCCGAGCGCCTCCGCGTCCCCCTCGCCCAGCGCCTCCCCGAGTGCCGCGCCACCGGCCAAGCCCGCCCCCTCCACCAAGGCCCCGCGGACGAACCCGGCCCCGGCCCCCTCGAAGCCGGCCCCGCCGAAGCCGGTCGCCCCCGCGGCTCCGCCGGTCACGGACGGCCACTCCGCGGAGGAGGCCGCCGTGGTCGCCCTGGTGAACCAGGAGCGCGCGCAGGCCGGGTGCCGTCCGGTCCGGGCCAATCCGCCGCTCGCGGCGCTGGCCGGAGCCTTCAGCAAGGACATGGCCACCCGCGGCTTCTTCAGCCACAACGACCCCGACGGGGACTCCCCCTGGGACCGCGCCACCCAGGCAGGCATCTCGGGCCTCGGCGGCGAGAACATAGCCCGCGGCCAGGGCGACGCCGAGGCCGTGATGAAGGCCTGGATGAACAGCCCGGGCCACAAGGCGAACATCCTCAACTGCGAGTTCCGCACCCTCGGCGTCGGCGCCCACTTCGCCGCCGGCGGCCCCTGGTGGACCCAGGACTTCGGCTTCTAGGACCGCCGCCACCCACGTGGAAGCGGCGGCTCAGACGGCCGCGGCGGCCAGGGCCGCACGTCCCGCGACGACGACGCGCGTCTGCTCGGCGACACGGCGGCCCAGGTGCTCGGCGGTCGCGATGTCGGCCTTGTGGACGGCGTCCGCACCCTCGTCCGAGTTGGACTGGGCGGCGGCGCCGGAGAAGAACCCGAGGCGGTTGAGGTCGTTCTCGGAGCCCGTGCTGGAGTTCCAGCCCGGCTTCAGACCCAGGTTGATCCAGCTCATGCCGTGCTGCGCGGCCAGCGTCTGGAAGTACTGCAGGGTGTGCAGTTTGTCGCCGCTCTTGGACCCGGAGTTCGTGAAGCCGGCGGCCACCTTGTCCTGCCAGACGTCGCCGAACCAGCGCTTCGAGGTGGCCTCGGCGAAGGCGTGGAAGGCACCGGAGGCGGTGCCCATGTAGGTCGGGGAGCCGAAGACGATCGCGTCGGACGCGTCGAGCAGTTCCCACTGCGCCTCGTCGATCTCATCGACCTTGATCAGGTGGACGGTCGCCCCGGCGTCCACCGCGCCGTTGCGGACGGCCTCGGCGACAACGGCGGTGTGGCCGTAGCCGGAGTGGTAGGCGATCGAGACGACGGGGGCGTGCGTGATACCGGACAAGGCTGATCTCTCCCTCGGAAAAGGCTCTCGCCGCAGCACGGGGCGTGGTGCGACGAGAAAGAGAAAAGCACTAACTTTTCGAAAGCGCAACCTGCCGGTTAGCGCTGCACGGGAGTACGCTTTCCCCATGGAGACCGCAGCCCGCACCGAAGCCGCCGCGCCCGAGGCACCGTTCGATGTGTTCGCGCGCGCCTGCCCGTCCCGGGAGACGCTGGAACACGTCACCGGCCGCTGGGGCAGTCTCACCGTGGGCGCCCTGCGCGAAGGCCCGTGCCGCTTCAACGAACTGCGCCGCCGGGTGGAGGGCGTGAGCGAGAAGATGCTCTCCCAGACCCTGCACGCGCTGGAGCGCGACGGCATCGTCAACCGCGAGGCGCAGCCGACGAACCCGCCCCGCGTCGACTACGAGCTGACCCCGCTGGGCGTCGAGGTCGCGGACCGGCTGCTCGCGCTCATCCACTGTCTGGAAGGGAACATGCCCGCGGTGCTGAGCGCCCGGGAGTCCTACGACGGGACGCGCGGCGGTCGCTGACAGCGCGGGCAGAAGTAGCTCGACCTGTTCATCCACGGGCGGCGGCGCATCGGCGTACCGCAGCGCCGGCAGGGCTCGTCCTCGCGCCCGTAGGCGTCGAGCGAGCGGTCGAAGTATCCCGACTCCCCGTTCACGTTGACGTACAGGCTGTCGAAGCTGGTGCCTCCGACGGCGAGGGCGGCGTTCAAGACGTCCCGGACATGGCCGAGGAGTTCCGCGCTCCGGGGGCGCGTGAGATGGGCGGTGGGGCGCTCGTAGTGCAGCTTCGCGCGCCACAGCGCCTCGTCCGCGTAGATGTTGCCCACACCACTGATCAGGGACTGGTCCAGCAGCGCCCGCTTGACCGTGGTCCGCTTGGCGCGCAGTGCGAGGTGGTACGCCACCTCGTCGAACAGCGGGTCCAAGGGGTCCCGCGCGATGTGCGCGATGACGTCGGGCAGCCCCTCCGCGCTGTCGGCGACAGCGTCGTGCAACGAGAGGCCGCCGAAGGTCCGCTGGTCCACGAAGCGCAGCTCCGTCCCGGCGGCGCCCGCAGCGGAGCCGCTGTCGGAATCAGTGAACCGCACCCGGATCCGCAGGTGCTTCTCGTCGGGGGCGTCCTGCGGCCGCACGAGCAGCTGCCCGCTCATGCCGAGGTGCCCGAGCACGGACAGGTCCCGCCCCTCCAGCGGCAGCCACAGGTACTTTCCGCGCCGGCGCGGCACCCCGATCGTCTCCCCGCGCAGCCGCGCCGCGAAGTCGGCCCCGCCGCCCGGATGGCGCCGTACGGCCCGCGGGTGCAGGACCTCGACGGCCTCGACGGTCCGCCCGGCCACCCAGCGCTCCAGCCCCCGTCGCACGACTTCGACTTCGGGCAGCTCGGGCACGGTGCACCTCCGGTGGGACGAGGATCTGGGCGCTCCAGGCGAGCGTACCGGCCGCCCCGGAAACGGAACCGCCCGCCCCTGCGAGGCAGGGACGGGCGGGGTGAATCCCGAAGGACCCGAAGGAAGGGTCAGGCGTCCGGCGCCGGCTCGGCGGGCGTCGGCACCCCGCCGTCCTCGCCCCCGGCCGGAGCCGGGACCTCGGCCGGAGCGGCGGCGGCCACGGCAGCCGCCGCGATCCGCTCGTCCGCCGCGGCGCGGATTCCGCGCCATGCGGACTCCGCGGCCTGCTGTTCCGCTTCCTTCTTGCTGCGGCCGGTGCCGGTGCCGTACGAGACACCACCGACGCGAGCGGCAGCAGTGAAGGTCTTCTCGTGGTCCGGTCCGGTCTCGGTGACCAGGTATTCCGGTACGCCAAGACCTTCGGCCGCCGTGAGCTCCTGGAGACTGGTCTTCCAGTCCAGGCCGGCCCCGAGGTTCGAGGACTTCTCGATGAGCGGGTCGAAGAGCCGGTGAACCAGCTCCGAGGCCGCGTCGAGGCCCTGATCGAGGTAGACCGCGCCGATCACCGCTTCAAGGGTGTCGGCGAGGATGGAGGCCTTGTCCCGGCCGCCCGTGCCCTCTTCGCCCCGGCCGAGCCGGATGAAGGAGCCGAGTTCGAGGCCGCGCCCGACCTCCGCCAGTGCGCGCGAGTTGACCACCGCGGCCCGAAGCTTGGCCAGCTGGCCTTCGGGGAGATCGGGGTGGGTCGTGTACAGCGTGTCCGTGACCACCAGGCCCAGCACGGAGTCCCCGAGGAACTCCAGCCGTTCGTTGGTGGGCAGACCGCCGTTCTCGTACGCGTACGAGCGGTGGGTCAGTGCACGCACCAGAAGGGCGGACTCGAGTTGATACCCGAGCCGCCCTTCCAGAAGCGTGTGGGACGAGGCCGCGTTGTTACTGTCTGCCTGCTTCTCAGCGTTGGACAGCTCAGACATTGCGCCTCTCACCAGCCGCTCAGACCTCGAGGACCTGGCGCTTGTTGTAGGTGCCGCAGCTCGGGCACGCAATGTGCTGGAGCTTCGGCTCCTGGCAACGCTCGCACGAAACCAGGGTGGGGACCGCAGCCTTCCACTGCGACCGGCGGTGGCGCGTGTTGCTGCGCGACATCTTCCGCTTCGGAACAGCCACGGCTACTTCTCCTGCTTCTCGGCGGCGCTCTGAACGTCGTCAGATGCAGTGCCGCTCATGTTGTCCTTCTCGTCGTCCTGATCGGTCACGACGAGTTCCTGCAATGCCGCCCACCGGATGTCGACGGCGTCATGGTGGTGGTCCGGGTCGTCGTTCAGGCTGAGCCCGCAATCGGGGCACAGTCCGAGACAGTCCTCCCGGCACACCGGCTGCAGCGGCAGTGCGAGCACCACCACGTCACGCAGCACGGGTTCGAGGTCGAACAAACCGTCCTCGAGGAAGAGCGTGTCCTCGTCGTCCTCGGCGTCGTCGGCCGGTTCCGCCTTGGAGCGGCTCCGGTCGTCGGCGTCAGGGTACGAGAACATCTCCTGGAAATCCGCCTTGAGCTCGCGCTCCACGGACTCCAGACACCTTACGCACTCCCCCACGGCCGACGCACGGGCGGTGCCTGTGACAAGCACCCCTTCCATGACCGACTCCAGGCGGAGCTTGAGCTTCACCGGGCTGCCTTCCGGCACTCCGATGACGCCGGCGAGACCGAGGTCCGCCGGTGCCGCGATCTCACGGGACAGCCGCTGCATGGCACCAGGACGCCGACCCAGCTCGTGCGTGTCGAACACGAGGGGGTTGCGGTGGTCGAGGCGGGTGTTCAGGGCTGTTCCTGCTTTCACGGATCGCTGAAGATCAAAGAATGCGGCTTTTCAGCCGCCCCTAAGGGCAGCACGGATCGCGGTGCATAGGCGCGACCGAACAGCCAGGATACCCGGCACCGCGCTCTGCGCCCAATCCGGGCTAGCGCCCCTGTTCGTACTGGCGCAGCTGATCCAGATTGATCATGCTCGTGTCGAAGAAACTGGTCTCGTCGAGCGATGGCTGCTGCCCTTGCGGCTCCTGGTAGGGCGCGTACGGGTCCGGCTGCTGGTAGCCCGCGTACGGGTCGGGCTGCTGCTGGTACCCCGCGTAGGCGTCCTGGTGGGCCTGGTAGGCGTAGCCGTCCTGCTGCTGGGGCTGCTGCTGGTAGGAGTACGTGTCGTACACCGGCTCGGGCTGCGCCGGGATCGGCGCGTGCACCGGCTGGGGCTCCGCCAGGCCCGCGAGGAAGTCGGCGTCGCTCCCGGAGCGGGACTGCTGCGCGCCCGCCGCGTCCTGGGCGGCCATGTGCACGCCCAGGTCGTCCGACGGGACCCGGCCGAGCAGCTTCTGGCGGCCGCGCCCCACGGCCTCCAGGGTCTTGGAGAGGACCGCCTCGAAGGTCGCCAGCTTGGTGTCCACGTACGCGTCCGCCTGCTGCCGCTGCGTCTCAGGATCGTGGCTGCGCTCGGGCGCCTCCTCGTCCGGGTACCCGTGCTCGTCCAGGCCGGGGCCGCGTCCCAGCAGCTTCTCCCGGCCCCGGTCCACCGAACCGATGGTCTTGGTCAGCACGACCTCGAAGTTCGCCAGCTTGCTGTCGACGTAGTCGTCGGCCTCGGCCCGGATCTCCTCGGCCTCCCGGCGGGCCTCCTCCAGGATCCGGTCCGCCTCGGCCTGGGAGCGCCGCGCGATCTCGGTGTCGGAGATCAGCGAACCGCGCTGGTTGTGGGCGGATTCGATGATCCGCTCCGCCTCCCGGCGGGCCTCCTCGACCATCTGCTCCCGGCCGCCGATGAGCTCCTGGGCCTGCGCGAGCGAGCCGGGGAGTGCGCTGCGCACCTCTTCGAGCTGGGCGAGCAGCTCGGCGCGGTTGATCACGCAGGAGGCCGACATGGGCATGGACCGGGCGCCGCCGACGGCCGCGACGATCTCGTCGAGCTTCTTCTGCACGTCCATGGGGGCTCGCACTCTCTCGGCCTCAGGCGGTTCCTGAGACGGACGGGACGACTGTAAGGCCACCGGGCGGGCGCCGGACACCGCCTGATGGCCCGTCAGGCGGTCAGCGGTTGCGCAGCCGCTCCATCAGCGCCGTGTGCACGTGCGCCGGCAGCAGGTGGGCGACGTCGCCGCCCCAGGCCGCGACCTCCTTGACCAGCGAGGAGGACAGGAAGCTGTAGGTGGGGTTGGTCGGCACGAACAGCGTTTCGACGCCCGACAGCCCCATGTTCATCTGGGCCATCTGGAGCTCGTAGTCGAAGTCGCTGACCGCGCGCAGCCCCTTGACGATGGCCGGGATGTCCCGCTGCTTGCAGAAGTCGACGAGCAGCCCGTGGAAGGACTCGACCTCGATGTTGCCGTAGTCGGCCGTCGCCTCGCGGATCAGCTCGATCCGCTCCTCGACGGTGAACAGCCCCTGCTTCGACTGGTTGATCATCACGGCGACGTGCACGACGTCGTACAGCCTGGAGGCGCGTCCGATGATGTCGAGGTGTCCGTTGGTGATGGGATCGAAGGATCCCGGACAGACGGCGCGGCGCAACTGAACTCCCTCGTTCATGAGTCTTCGCTGGTGGAGGTGGCGCGGCCGTACCACAGGGTGCCCTCGCCGTACTTGCGCGACCGGAGCGGCTCGAAGCCCTCGGGCCACGGGAAGGCGCCGCTCCTGGTGCTGCGCTCCACGGTGACGAGCGCATCGTCCGTGAGCCAGCCATTGGACCGGAGTGTGAGGAGGATCTCCCGAAGATCGTCGTGCGTGACGGCGTACGGCGGGTCCAGGAAGACGATGTCGTACGGGTCCCCGCCCGCCACGGCCCCCACGATCTGCTCGGCCTTGCCGGGCCGGAACTCGGCGCCGGGCAGGCCCACCGCCTTGATGTTGTCCCGGATGGACTTGGCCGCCTTGGGGTCGCTCTCGACCAGCAGGGCGAGCTCCGCGCCGCGCGAGAGGGCCTCCAGGCCGACGGCGCCCGAGCCCGCGTAGAGGTCGAGCACGCGGGCCCCTTCGACGCCGTGCAGCGACTCCCAGGTGGAGAAGAGGCCTTCGCGCATCCGGTCCGAGGTCGGCCGGGTGCCGGTGCCGGGGGGCACGGCCAGCCGTCGCCCGCCGGCGCTGCCGGCGATCACGCGGGTCATCTGGGGTCCTTCGGTACGGCGGTAGGGGGGTGTCACGGCGGCGCCGCGGCACTCCAACGATAGGTCGTGCCGCTCAGCCCTTCTCCAGGTACTGCTCGCGCTCGGTGTCGAGCAGGGCGTCCAGCGCGGTCCGCAGGCCCGGCAGCCGCTCCAGCGCGGGATCCTCGGCGACGACGCGGGTGGCCTCCTCGCGGGCCTGGGCGATGACCTCCTCGTCCTCGATGACGGCGAGCATGCGCAGCGAGGAGCGCACCCCGGACTGCGCCTGGCCCAGTACGTCGCCCTCGCGGCGCTGCTCCAGGTCGATCCGGGAGAGTTCGAAGCCGTCGAGGGTGGCGGCGACGGCGGCCAGCCGGGCCCGGGCGGGACTCGCCTCGTGCATCTCGCTGACCAGCAGGCACAGGCCGGGCGCCGTGCCGCGGCCGACGCGGCCGCGCAGCTGGTGCAGCTGCGAGACGCCGAACCGGTCGGCGTCCATGATCACCATGACGGTGGAGTTCGGGACGTTCACCCCGACTTCGATGACGGTGGTGGCGACCAGCACCTTGACCTCGCCCGCGGTGAAGCGCCGCATGACGTCGTCCTTGTCGGCCGGGTCCATTCGGCCGTGCAGCACCTCCACCGACAGCCCGGCCAGCGGACCGCGGGTGAGCTGCTCGGCGATGTCCAGCACGGCCAGCGGCGGCCGCTTCTCGGCCTCGTCCTCGGCCGAGGGCTTCTTCTTCTTGGGGTCGTCCTCCGCGTCGCCGATCCGCGGACACACCACGTACGCCTGGTGGCCGTTCTCCACCTCCTCGCGGACCCGCTCCCAGGCCCGGGTGAGGAAGTGCGGCTTGTCCTTGGCGGGCACCACGTGCGTGGCGATCGGCGAACGTCCGGCCGGCAGCTGGTCGAGGACGGAGGTCTCCAGGTCGCCGAAGACGGTCATGGCGACGGTGCGCGGGATCGGGGTCGCGGTCATCACCAGCAGGTGCGGGGGCTGCTTCCCCTTGGACCTGAGCGCGTCGCGCTGCTCGACTCCGAAACGGTGCTGCTCGTCCACGACCACCAGGCCCAGGTCGTGGAACTGCACCTTGTCCTCGATCAGCGCGTGCGTGCCGATCACGATCCCGGCCTCACCGGTGACCAGGTCGAGCAGCGCCTGCCGGCGCGCGGGCACCCCCATCGAGCCGGTGAGCAGCACCACCTTGGTTCCCAGGTCGGAGCCGCCGAGCATTCCCCCCTCGGCCAGTTCGCCCATCATCTCGACGATGGAGCGGTGATGCTGCTGGGCGAGCACCTCGGTGGGCGCCAGCATCGCGGCCTGCCCGCCCGAGTCCACGACGGCGAGCATCGCCCGCAGCGCCACCAGCGTCTTGCCACTGCCGACCTCTCCCTGGAGGAGGCGGTGCATGGGGTGGCTGGTGGCCAGGTCGTCGAAGATCTCCTTCGAGACGGCTCGCTGGCCCTCGGTGAGGGTGAAGGGCAGCTTGGCGTCGAAGGAGTCGAGCAGGCCGCCGGGGACGGGACGGCGGGGGACGGCCGGGAGCTGGGAGTCGGCGTGGCGGCGGCGGGCCAGGGCGACCTGGAGGACGAAGGCCTCGTCCCACTTCAGGCGCTGGCGGGCGTCGTCGATGTCGGCCTTGGTGGCCGGCCGGTGGACCTTCAGCAGGGCCTCGGTGAGCGGGACCAGCCCGCGGCCCTCGCGCAGGGACGCGGGCAGCGGGTCCACGGCCTCCCCGACGCTGGGCAGCACCGCGTCCACGCACTTGGCGATCTTCCAGGACTCCAGCTGCTTGCAGGCCGGGTAGATCGGGATGAGCTGGTTGGCGAAGGCGGCCGCCGCATCGCTCTCCGCGGCCTGCGTGCCGAGGGGCTCGTACGCGGGGTGCGCCAGCTGGAGCTTGTGGTTGAACATCGAGACCTTGCCGGCGAACATCGCGCGGCTGCCGGGCAGCAGGTCCTTGTGCGGCTTGTGGACGCCGGCGCCGAAGAAGACCAGCTGGAGCCGGCCGCTGCCGTCGGTGATGGTCACCTCCAGACGCTTGCCGCGGCCGCCGTTGAAGGTCAGGACGCGGGCGTCGGCGACCTGCGCGACGACGGTCACGTGCTCGTCGATCTGGTCGGCGAGCTCGGCCAGCGAGGTCAGCTCACCGCGCTCGGCGTACCGCCGCGGGTAGTGGTGGAGCAGGTCCAGGGCCGTGTGCAGGCCGAGCTGCTCGGCCAGCACCTTGGCGGTGGCGGGACCGAGCGTCTTCTTGAGGTCTTCGTCGAGCGCGGGCACGTGGTCCATCTTCCCCCCTGCGAGTGAAAACCGGGCTCGTGACGGCACCAGACCGATCGGCCGCACTACTGTCTATGTCCTGCCCTTCGGGCGGCGGTCAGGGCTTGACCGTCACGAGGCCTTTGGGGTCGAGTGAGAAGCCACCCCCGTGGTGGCGGAGTCACTGCACACCATGCCGCTGAATGAAGCGTGCGACCGAGGTGGTGTGGAAGCGGTAACCGCAGAACGCCGGCCGGGGATTCTTGCCCCGGCCGGGCCGCTTACTCCACCCCGATGAGGAGCGGCGCCGAGTACCGCCCGCCCCGGTAGGTGACGGTGTCCACCGCTAGGTGGCCGTGCTGTACGTACGCCTCCAGGCGCTCGGCCACGGAGTCCGGCACGTCGGGGCCCAGGACCAGGGTGACGAGCTCGCCGCCGGAGCCCAGCATCCGTTCCAGGACGGCCTCGGCGGTCTCCGTCAGGCCCGAGCCGATCACGGCCACGTCGCCGTCGATGAGGCCGAGCACGTCGCCGGCCTGGCAGATGCCGGCCGAGGTGAAGGACTGCCGTTCGGCGACGGCCAGTTCCCCGTAGCGGGTGGCGCCGGCCGCCGCCGTCATGGCGACCACGTCCTCGTCGAAGCTGCCGTCCGGGTCGTGCACGGCGAGGGCGGCCAGGCCCTGGACCGCGGAGCGCGTGGGGATGACGGCGACCCGTACGCCGTCGGCGCGGGCCTGTTCGGCCGCCGCGCCCGCGACGGCGCGCAGTTCGGCGCCGCCCGGCAGGAGCACCACCTCGCGGGCGTGCGCACGGCGGATGGCGTCGACCAGCTCGGCGACGGCCGGGACCTCCCCGGGGCGCACGAGCACGGTGGTCGCTCCCGCCTCCCCGCACAGCCCGGCCAGTCCCTCGCCGGGGACCAGGGCGACCACGGCCCGCTGGGCGCGCTCGCCCCGCGCCCGGCGCCGTTCGTCCCCGAAGTGCGTGATCCGGATCCGGTACGGCCGCCCGGCGACCACCCCGGCCTCCACGGCCGCGCCCGGGTCGTCGACGTGGACGTGGACGTTCCACAGCCCGTCGCCGCCGACCACCACCAGCGAGTCACCGAGTCCGTCGAGCCGTTCGCGCAGCTCCCCGACCGCCGCTTCGGAGGCCTCCAGGAGGTAGATCACCTCGTACGCGGGCCCGTCGTCCTGCTGCTCGCAGGGGTCCGCCGGCTGCGGCACGGGCACCGCCCGGCCGCGCACCGGTTCGGCGGCCGGCTGCTGCCCGGAGAGCGCCTGCCACAGGGCGCCGAGTACGGCGACCAGCCCGCAGCCCCCGGCGTCGACCACCCCGGCCCGGCCCAGCACGGCGAGCTGGCCGGGGGTCTCGGCCAGAGCGGCGCGGGCGGCGTCGTAGGCGGCCCGGGCCACGTCGGCCGCGGTCCCGGCGGCGGCCCCGGCCGCCGCCTCGGCGGCCCGCGCGGCGGCGCCGGCGACGGTGAGCATGGTGCCCTCCACCGGGTGCGCGACGGCGGCGTAGGCCTCCTCGGCGGCCCGTGTCAGCGCCCGGGCCAGCAGCGTGCCGGGGCGGTGCTGCTCGGGCCCGTGCTGCTCCGGCCCGCGCTCCTGCGGCCCCCGCTCCTCGGCGTCGCCGCCGAGTACGTCGGCCACTCCGCGCAGCAGCTGCGCCAGGATCGTCCCCGAGTTCCCCCGGGCCCCTACGAGTGCTCCGTGCGCCCAGGCCCGTACGGCCTGGGCCAGCGAGGTCTGTGAGGTCTGTGAGGTCTGCGCCGCGCCCTCGGCCGTCTTCGCGAAGGCGTCGTCCAGCGCGCGGTCGGCCGATTGGGCGGTGAGGTAGAGGTTGGTGCCGGTGTCCGCGTCGGCGACCGGATAGACGTTGATCGCGTCGATGTCCTCGCGGGCCCGGCCCAGTGCGGCCAGCGCCAGCGAGCTCCAGGTGCGCACCGCTTCGGCGTCGAGCTCGTCAGGGGCCTGCGGCTGCGGCTCGTGCGGCACCGGGTGTTCCTCCTTGTGCGGGCCAGGGTTCACCGCAGGGTAACGAAGGACCGCGCGGGCGTCCGGCCCCCGGGGAGGGAGCGGGGGCGGTCATGGTAGTTTTCTTGGACGGACGCAGTCGTTGTATGCTGCTCCGGTTGCCCGATGAGAGTCGGGCCATTCCCCCGGCAAACCGCTTCAGATCCCTGATTCCGGTGCGCCGGTTTCACTGTAAGTGCATCTGAAGTCTTTGGAGTGACCTGTGGCTGCCAACTGCGACGTTTGCGCCAAGGGGCCGAGCTTCGGCAACAACATCTCCCACTCGCACCGCCGCACCTCGCGTCGCTGGAACCCGAACATCCAGCGCGTCCGTGCCGTGGTCAATGGGACGCCGAAGCGCCTCAACGCCTGCACCTCGTGCATCAAGGCCGGCAAGGTCTCGCGCTGACGCCTCACGTCGTAGCGCAGCCCTTTCCGGTTGCCAAAAGGAAGACCGGTTCACCTCTGGTGAACCGGTCTTCTGCCTTTCCGGGGGCCGTCCGGGCACGGTGGCCCGGCCCGACCCGGTAGAGCTCAGCGCCAGCGCCAGGCGTGATCCACCGGGCCGATGCCCCCGCCGAGCGCGAAGCCGGCGGCGATGGCGCCCGTGACGTACTCCTTGGCGGCCGTGACGGCCTCGGGGACGGCCAGGCCCTTGGCCAGGCCCGCCGCTATCGCGCTGGCGAGCGTGCAGCCGGTGCCGTGGGTGTGCCGGTTGGGGTGGCGCGGAGCGCGCAGCCACCGCTCCTCGGTTCCGTCGGTGAGCAGGTCCACCGCCTCGTCGCCGTGCGCCGCGAGGTGTCCGCCCTTGATCAGCGCCCAGCGCGGCCCGTAGCCGAGGATCGCGTCGGCGGCCCGCCGCATGTCGTCCTCGCTCTCCACCACCACCCCGGTGAGCTGGGCCACCTCGTCCAGGTTGGGCGTGGCCACGGTGGCCCGCGGCAGCAGCTCCTCGCGCACGGCGTCCAGCGCCGAGGCGGCGAGCAGCGCGTCCCCGTGCTTGGAGACCCCGACGGGGTCCACGACGGCCGGCACCGGGGTGGCGGCCAGCAGCGCCGCCACCGTCTCCACCAGGACGGCGGAGGAGAGCATCCCGGTCTTCACGGCCTGTACGCCGATGTCGTCCACGACGGCCCGGTACTGGGCCGTGACGGCCTCGGCGGGCAGCTCCCAGGCTCCCCGTACCCCGAGCGAGTTCTGCGCGGTCACGGCGGTCACCACGCTCATGCCGTGGACGCCGAGCGCCAGCATGGTCTTGAGGTCGGCCTGGATGCCCGCGCCGCCGCCGGAGTCGGATCCGGCGACGGTCAGGCACAGCGGCGGAGCGGCACTCACGACGACGGGCCGTCCTGGGCGCCCGGGTCGGCCCCGAAGTGGTCCCAGCCGCCGGTGCTGGTCCAGGGCGCCCCGTCCACGGTCACCTGGGGCAGCGCGGAGCGGTTCAGCACCTCGCCGATGACCTTCCAGCGGGCGGGCAGCTTCACGTCGGGCGGGAAGGTCGCCACGATCGCGTGGTCCTCTCCCCCGGTGAGCACCCACTGCAGCGGATCCACCCCGACGGCCTGCCCGATGTCGTGCATCTGGGTCGGGATGTCGACGGCCGCCGAGCGCAGGTCGATCCGTACCTTGCTGGCCTCGGCGATGTGCCCGAGGTCGGCGATCAGGCCGTCGCTGACGTCGGTCATGGCGGTGGCGCCGAGTCCGGCGGCCGCGGGGCCCGCGTGGTACGGCGGCTCGGGGCGCCGGTGCGCCTCCACGAAGGCCCGCGGGGAGCGGAAGCCGCGCGAGAGCACGGCGAAACCGGCCGCGGACCAGCCCAGCCAGCCGGTGACGGCGACGACGTCGCCGGGCTGGGCACCGGAGCGCAGCACGGGCTCGTGGTTGCGCAGGTCGCCGAGTGCGGTGATGGCGACGGTGATGACGTCCCCGCGGACGACGTCCCCGCCGACCACGGCCGCGCCGGCGACCTGACACTCGTCGCGGATCCCGTCCATCAGCTCCGTGGGCCAGGTGACCGGGAGTTCGGCCGGGACGACGAGACCGAGCAGCAGCGCGGTCGGCACCGCGCCCATGGCGGCGATGTCGGCGAGGTTCTGCGCGGCGGCCTTGCGGCCGACGTCGTAGGCCGTGGACCAGTCGCGCCGGAAGTGCCGGCCTTCCAGCAGGATGTCGGTGCTCGCCACGACCCGCCGGTCGGGAGCCGACACCACCGCGGCGTCGTCCCCCGGTCCGAGCCGGACCGCCGGGGTGGTGGTGAGCCGTGAGGTGAGCTCCCTGATCAGCCCGAACTCCCCCAGCTCGCCCACAGTGCCCTTCATCGCTGTGCCCCTTCTTGCCCAGTCCGCTTGCGGTCGCGAGCCGTCACAGCTCTGGGTACCGTCAACAGATACGTCAACTTCTGCTCTCCGTACGCCCCGCTGTGCGTGGCGCCGGGCCCGCAGGTCTCCCCGCGGCGCACGGCGACGCGGTACCGTGGCGTCCCTTCTTCCCCCGGCC
This sequence comes from Streptomyces sp. NPDC028910, assembly GCF_055564955.1. Taxonomy (NCBI): domain Bacteria; kingdom Bacillati; phylum Actinomycetota; class Actinomycetes; order Kitasatosporales; family Streptomycetaceae; genus Streptomyces; species Streptomyces sp. NPDC028910. Next base: position 103,703 of record NZ_JBVHVF010000019.1, read on the forward strand.
CGTTCGATCTTGTTCGGTCCACCCGAAGGTTAGGGGAAATGATCCTCGTGGCCGCCCTGGAGGTTCCGTGGTACAGGCGTACATCCTTATCCAGACCGAAGTGGGCAAGGCGTCGTTCGTCGCCGAGTCCATCGGCCAGATCCCGGGGGTGATCCAGGCCGAGGACGTGACGGGTCCGTACGACGTGATCGTGCGCGCCCAGGCCGACACCGTGGACGAACTCGGCCGCATGGTGGTCGCCAAGGTCCAGCAGGTGGAGGGGATCACCCGCACCTTGACCTGCCCGGTGGTCCATCTGTAGCCCCCGTCTACTCTTGGCCGGTGATGTCCCTCCACCGCCGGCCCCTCCGTGTCCGCGCCCTGTCTGCCGTGCCCGCCGCGATGGTCCTGGCGGCGTGCTCCCCGGGTGGTTCCGAGGCCCGGGTGGACCCTCCGCCCACGCCGCCCGCCGACGTCGCGGGGCTCTGTGCAGCACTGCACGAGAAGCTCCCCGAGACGGTGGCCGGCCTGGCGCGGACCACGACCGAACCGGAGTCCGATCTGACCGCTGCGTGGGGCGGCTCGGCGATCGTACTGCGGTGCGGTATCGCCAAGCCCCCCACGATGGCCGATCCGAAGCAGGACGGCGTCCATGTGAACGGAGTGGCCTGGCTGCTGGAGAAGCTCGGCGACGGTGACGGTGACGGTGGCGGCTTCCGGTTCACCACTGGTCTGCGGCTGGCGTACACGGAGGTCCGGGTCGACAAGGAGCATGCCACGGATGCGGGCATGCTGGTCGGTCTGTCCGCGGCGATCGCCGCCACCGTGCCCGAAGGCATCTCTTCCTACTGAGACCGGTCACGGGTCACCGGGCACCGCGCACACCGGACCGGGACACACCGCCGCCCGACGGCCGTGCTGGTGAGGACGGGCGGCGGGCGGTCGGCTGTACGGGTCCCCGGTCAGCGCAGCCCGGTGGAGCGGCGCAGGGCGGCCTGGATCAGGCGGTCCACCAGCTGCGGGTACTCGACGCCCGACTTCTGCCACATCAGCGGGTACATGGAGATCGGCGTGAACCCCGGCATCGTGTTGATCTCGTTGATGACGAAGGTGCCGTCCTCCGTGAGGAAGAAGTCGGCGCGCACCAGGCCCTCGCAGGACGCGGCCTCGAAGGCCTCGATCGCGAGCCGCTGCACCTCGGCGGTCTGCTCCGGGGTGAGCGGGGCGGGCACGATCCCGGAGGCGGAGTCGATGTACTTCGCCTCGAAGTCGTAGAAGTCGTGGCTGGAGACCGGCGGGATCTCGGCGGGCACGCTCGCGCGCGGCCCGTCCTCGAACTCCAGGACCCCGCACTCGATCTCGCGGCCGCGCAGCAGCGCCTCCACGATGATCTTCGGGTCGTGGCGCCGGGCCTCCTTGACGGCGGCGTCCAGGCCGGAGGCGTCGTCGACCTTGGTGATGCCGATGGAGGAGCCGGCCCGGGCGGGCTTGATGAACAGCGGCCAGCCGTGCTCGGCGGCGAAGTCCAGGATCTTCGCGCGGGCGGCGTCCTGGTCGGTTTCCCACTCGCGGGGGCGGACGGTCACGTACGGGCCGACGCGCAGCCCGAAGGAGGTGAACACCCGCTTCATGTAGTCCTTGTCCTGGCCGACGGCCGAGGCGAGGACGCCCGAGCCGACGTACGGGATGCCGGAGAGCTCCAGGAGCCCCTGCAGGGTGCCGTCCTCGCCGTACGGGCCGTGCAGCACGGGGAAGACGACGTCGACCTCGCCCAGGGCCTTGGGAACGGCGCCCGGCTCGGTGTAGACGACCTGGCGGCTGGCGGGGTCGACCGAGAGCACGACGGCGCCGTCCTCGGAGTCGGCGAGCTCCTCGACGCTCGGGAGCTTGCGGTCGGCGATGGCCATCCGCGCGGGCTCGTCGGCGGTCAGCGCCCATCGGCCGTCCGTGGTGATGCCGATGGGCAGCACCTCGTACTTGGACCGGTCGATGGAGCGCAGCACGGCGCCTGCCGTGACGACCGAGATGGCGTGTTCCGAGCTGCGGCCGCCGAACACGACGGCCACGCGGGGCTTGCGGCCCTGCTGCTCAGGGGTCTGGGGGAGGTTCTCGCTGCTCATATCGCCACGAGAGTACCCGCTCGGGCGTGCGGAAAGGAGTCAGCGACGTTCCGGCTTGGCGCTGCGTCCCATCAGTTCTTTCAGTGCGACCAGGGTCGGCTTGCCGTGGTGGACGATGTCCACGACGGTGTCGGTGATGGGCATGTCCACCCCGTGCCGGCGGGCCAGATCGGCCACCGACTGGCAGGACTTGACGCCCTCGGCGGTCTGCTTGGTGACCGCGATGGTCTCCTCCAGGGTCATCCCTCGGCCGAGGTTGGTGCCGAAGGTGTGGTTCCGGGAGAGCGGCGAGGAGCAGGTGGCGACCAGGTCGCCGAGGCCCGCGAGGCCGGAGAAGGTGAGCGGGTCGGCGCCCATCGCCACGCCCAGCCGGGTCGCTTCGGCGAGGCCGCGGGTGATGAGCGAGCCCTTGGTGTTGTCGCCCAGGCCCATCCCGTCCGCGATGCCGACGGCCAGGCCGATGACGTTCTTGACGGCGCCGCCGAGCTCGCAGCCGATGACGTCGGTGCTCGTGTACGGGCGGAAGTACGGGGTGTGGCAGGCGGCCTGGAGGCGCTGGGCCACGGCCTCGTCCACGCAGGCGACGACCGAGGCGGCGGGCTGGCGGGCGGCGATCTCGGCGGCCAGGTTGGGGCCGGTGACCACGGCGATGCGCTCGGCGGGGACCTTGGCCACCTCCTCGATGACCTCGCTCATCCGCTTGGCGGTGCCGAGTTCGATGCCCTTCATGAGGGAGACCAGCACCGTGTCGGGAGCCAGCAGGGGCGCCCAGGCGGCGAGGTTGCCGCGCAGGGTCTGGGAGGGGACGGCGAGGACGGTGAAGTCGGCGCCGGCCGCGGCCAGGGCCGGGTCGGTGGTGGCCCGGATGTTCGCGGGGAGTTCGACGTCCGGGAAGTAGTCCGGGTTGGTCCGGCCGGTGTTGATGGCGTCGACCACCTCCTGGCGGCGGCCCCAGAGGGTCACCTCGCAGCCGGCGTCGGCGAGCACGATGGCGAAGGCCGTGCCCCAGGAGCCTGTTCCGAAGACGGTCGCCTTCACGGGACGTGTCACTTCTTGCCCTCCCCTGCGGCCTTGCGCCGCTGTTCCGCCCTGGCGTTGCGATGGTCGTACGGCTGCTCGGGCGCGGTCTCTCCCCGCACCTCCTCCAGCAGCTCGGTGATGGCCGCCATGATGACCTCGGTGACCTCCTTGAGCACGTCCGGGGTCGGTTCCCGGTCGTAGAAGGCGGAGAGGTCCACCGGCGGCCCGGCGAGGACCTGGAGGGTCTTGCGGGGGAAGAGCCGGACCTTGTTCTCCTTGGCGTACGGCGGCATCGCGAGGTTCGCTCCCCACTGGGCCACCGGAATGACGGGCGCCTTGGTGATCAGCGCGACCCGGGCGGCGCCGGTCTTGCCGGCCATCGGCCACATGTCGGGGTCGCGGGTGAGGGTGCCTTCCGGGTAGAAGGCCACGCATTCGCCGCGCTCGATGGCGTCCACCGCGGCCCGGAATGCGTCCAGGGCGTTGGTGCTCTCCCGGTAGACGGGGATCTGCCCGGAGCCGCGCAAGATCGACCCGACAATGGGGACCTTGAAGAGGGCGGCCTTCGCGAGCAATCTGGGTACGCGGCCGGTGTTGTACTGGAAGTGCGCGTAGGAGAGCGGGTCCAGATACGAGTTGTGATTGACGGCGGTGATAAATCCGCCCTCGGCCGGAATGTTCTCCATTCCCCGCCAGTCCCGCTTGAAGAGCACTACCAGCGGCGGTTTTGCGATGACCGCCGCCAGGCGGTACCAGAAGCCGATTCTGCGGCGGGACACTCGGACACCTTCCTCTAGGACCGGTGCACGGCCTGGGCACCTCGTCGGCCGGACAAGTGTGGCCCCAGGCCCGGTCTCTGTCGAGAACACCGTACGCCCCGCTCACACCACCGGACTCCCGGGCTGCCCGGGCGGAGGTGACAATGGGCCGACACGTGACCCGGCCATGATCGGACCGGGGCCCGCGCACGTGCCGGAGCGCACCGGAGGGGAGGGGTCGGCCACGAACGCCGTCTGGAGTCTGGTGGTCCCGCTGAAGCCCCTGGCGGTGGCCAAGAGCCGTCTCGCGGCGGCCGTGGGCGCCTCGCGCCCGGGGCTCGCGCTGGCCTTCGCGAAGGACACCGTCGCAGGGGCCCTGGCCTGCGCGGCGGTCACGGATGTGGTGGTCGTCACGGACGACGCCGAGGCCGGTGCGGCACTGGCGCGGCTGGGGGCGCGGATCGTCCCGGACGCCCCGGCGGCCGGGCTCAACGCGGCGCTGGCCCACGGGGCGCGGGCGGTGCGGTCGGGGCGGCCCGGCGCCGCGGTGGCCGCGATGAACGCCGATCTACCGGCGCTGCGGCCTCCGGAATTGCTACGCGTGCTCGAAAACGCCTCGGTATTTCCGCGGGCATTCCTGGCGGATGCGGCCGGAATCGGGACGACCTTGCTTTCCGCTGCGCCGGACGTGGAATTGGCCCCTTCCTTCGGCGGGCCGTCCCGGGCCAGGCATTCGGCCTCGGGGGCGGTGGAAATCGCCCTGGCGGACGTCGACAGCGTGCGCCGGGACGTGGACACCGCGGCGGATCTGCGGACGGCGCTCGCCCTCGGTGTGGGGCGCCACACGGCCCGATACAGTGCCGGTATGCAGGCGACCGCGTACACGTACGACTCCCAGACCCGCAGCGGCAGTGTGCTGCTGGACGACGGCACACCGGTGCCCTTCGAGGCCGCGGCCTTCGACGCGGGCGGCCTGCGGCTGCTGCGGCCCGGGCAGCGGGTCCGGATCGAGACGGACGGCGAGGGCCCCGGCCTGCGGATCACCCTGATCACGCTGCAGACCTTCTGACACCGACCTGCCGGCGCCGCGGCCGGCAGCGGTCCGCGGCCGCGCCGGACGCACCGCGGGCCGGCCTCCCCACGAGGGGGAAGCCGGCCCGGCGTGTGTGACTCGTGCCCCTACTTCCCGCGGGCGGTGGTCTTCTTCGCGGTGGCCTTGCGCGTCGTCGTCTTCTTGGCGGGCGCCTTCGTCGCCGTGGCCTTCTTGGCGGCCGGCGCGGTCTTAGCGGTCTTCTTGGCGGTCGCCGTCGTCTTCTTGGCCGGGGTGGCCTTCTTGGCGGCGGCCTTCGTGGCGGCCGCGGCGGTGGTCTTCTTGGCCGCGGTGGTCTTCGCCGTGGCCTTCTTCGCCGGGGCGGCCTTCTTGGCGGTGGTCTTCTTCGCCGCCGTGGTCTTCGCGGCGGTGGTCTTCGCCGCGGTCTTCTTCACGGCCGCCCTCTTGCCGGCGGCCTTCGCGATGGTGGGGGGCGGGCCGGAAAGGCTGCCCTTGGGTGCCTTCTTCACGGACACCTCGCCGCCCTTGGGGAGCTTCTTGGTGCCGCTGACCAGGTCCTTGAAGCCCTGGCCGGCGCGGAATCGGGGCACCGAGGTCTTCTTGACCCGGACGCGCTCTCCCGTCTGCGGGTTGCGGGCGTAACGGGCCGGACGGTCGACCTTCTCGAACGAGCCGAAGCCCGTGACCGAGACCCGGTCGCCCGCGACGGTAGCGCGGACGATGGCGTCCAGTACCGCGTCGACAGCATCCGCGGCCTGCTGGCGGCCGCCCAGCTTGTCGGCAATCGCTTCTACGAGCTGCGCCTTGTTCACGTCTTCCCCTTCGGAGACTTCGCCAGAACGAATGTGTTCAAGCTTATTTCGCACGTTAGGCGGATATATACCGCAAATCAAACACGAAACGGGCTAATCACCCTAGTGCCGCAACGCTGTAGGCCGTTACGGAGTTCCTTCGCATCAGTCGCCTTCAGGGAATCGACCCTCGTCGAGGTCCTTCATCAACCTGTCCAGGCGCCTTGCCGCATCGGCGAGATCATGCTTCGCCGCAGCCGTGACGACCAACAGCTTCCGGGACAGCGCCATCCTTACGCCCTCCGGGACTTGCAGTGAGCGCACCCTTGCGTGTGCTTCTTTCAACCGGTCCGCGACGAGTTCGTAGAGCTCGAGTTGACTGTCGCGTTCCATGCACAGATTGTGCCATCTGGGGCGAGTTGTCGCCTCACGGGGCCTCAACAAACGCCTGTGCCCCCCGCCGGAGGGCGGGGGGCACAGTGTTGTCGATGTGATCACCCGAGGGTGAATAAGCGCTGATCAGGCAGGAATCACGACTGAATCGTGCGCGGCTTGAAGGCCGGGCGGGCGCTTTCGTACGCAGCGATGTCCGCTTCGTTCTGAAGGGTGAGCGAGATGTCGTCCAGGCCCTCCAGCAGACGCCAGCGGGCGTTGTCGTCGAGCTCGAACTCCGCGACGACGCCTTCCGCTCGCACCTGGCGGTCGACCAGGTCGACCGTGATCTCGGCGGTGGGGTCGGCCTCCGTCAGCTTCCACAGCTGCTCGACGGTCTCCTGCGGGAGCACGACGGTCAGCAGGCCGTTCTTCAGCGAGTTCCCGCGGAAGATGTCGGCGAAGCGGGAGGAGATGACCGTCTTGAAGCCGAAGTTCTGCAGGGCCCAGACGGCGTGCTCGCGCGAGGAACCGGTGCCGAAGTCGGGGCCGGCGACCAGCACGGTCGCGCCGGCGCGCTCGGGGCGGTTCGTGACGAACTCCGGGTCCTTGCGCCAGGCCTCGAAGAGCCCGTCCTCGAATCCGTCGCGGGTGATCTTCTTCAGCCAGTGGGCCGGGATGATCTGGTCGGTGTCGACGTTGCTGCGGCGCAGCGGGACGGCCCGGCCGGTGTGGGTGGTGAAGGCTTCCATGGTTCTCAGACTCCGGCGGTCGCGTGGGCGTCGGACAGGTCGGCGGGCGAGGCCAGATGGCCCAGCACCGCGGTGGCGGCGGCCACCTGCGGGGAGACCAGGTGGGTACGCCCGCCCTTGCCCTGCCGGCCCTCGAAGTTGCGGTTGGAGGTGGACGCGGAGCGCTCGCCGGGCGCCAGTTGGTCCGGGTTCATGCCCAGGCACATCGAACAGCCCGCGTGCCGCCACTCGGCGCCGGCCTCCTTGAAGACCTTGTCCAGGCCCTCTTCCACGGCCTGCAGGGCGACGCGCACCGAGCCCGGGACGACCAGCATCCGTACCCCGTCGGCGACTTTGCGGCCCTCGATGATCCCCGCGACGGCGCGCAGGTCCTCGATGCGGCCGTTGGTGCAGGAACCTACGAAGACGGTGTCGACCTTGATGTCGCGCAGCGGCTGTCCGGCGGTCAACCCCATGTATTCCAGGGCCTTTTCGGCGGCCAGGCGCTCCGAAGCGTCCTCGTACGAAGCCGGGTCGGGGACGTTGGCCGACAGCGGCGCGCCCTGGCCCGGGTTGGTGCCCCAGGTGACGAACGGGGCCAGCGCGGTGCCGTCGATGACGACCTCCGCGTCGAAGACCGCGTCGTCGTCGGTGCGCAGGGTCTTCCAGTACTCAACCGCCGCGTCCCAGTCCTCGCCCGCGGGGGCGTGGTCGCGGCCCCGCAGGTAGTCGAAGGTGGTCTGGTCGGGGGCGATCATGCCCGCGCGGGCGCCGGCCTCGATCGACATGTTGCAGATGGTCATGCGGGCTTCCATCGAGAGCTGCTCGATGGCCTCGCCGCGGTACTCCAGGATGTAGCCCTGGCCACCGCCGGTGCCGATCCTGGCGATGATCGCCAGGATCAGGTCCTTCGCGGTGACGCCCTCGGCCAGCGCGCCGGTGACGGTGATCGCCATCGTCTTCGGGCGGGCCAGCGGCAGCGTCTGGGTGGCCAGCACGTGCTCGACCTGGCTCGTGCCGATGCCGAAGGCCAGCGCGCCGAAGGCGCCGTGCGTGGAGGTGTGCGAGTCACCGCAGACCACGGTGGTGCCGGGCTGGGTCAGACCCAGCTGCGGTCCCACGACGTGGACGACGCCCTGCTCGACGTCGCCCAGCGAGTGCAGGCGGACGCCGAACTCGCCGCAGTTCTTCCGCAGCGTCTCCAGCTGGGCCCGGGAGACCGGGTCCGCGATCGGCTTGTCGATGTCGAGGGTGGGGGTGTTGTGGTCCTCGGTCGCGATGGTGAGGTCGAGGCGCCGGACCTTGCGGCCGGCCTGGCGCAGGCCCTCGAAAGCCTGCGGGCTGGTCACCTCGTGCAGCAGGTGCAGATCGATGAAGAGGAGGTCGGGCTCGCCTTCGGCGCGCCGGACGACATGGTCGTCCCAGACCTTCTCCGCGAGTGTCCTACCCATCGCTTTCCCTCCGGCCGGCCGGTTGTGCCGGCGCTTCATAGAGATCTTGTGCGCCTGATCGCCCGTACCCCACGTCCCGGACGACGGCTCGGACCCAGTGGTTCGTGGACCCGCACATACAGACTCGCTGGTTCTTGGAAAAATTGAACTTGCGTTTCACAGTGTGAGACGCGAATATCGTTTCATGGACAACTCTAGCGGCGTCGGCGTTCTCGACAAGGCAGCTCTGGTATTGAGCGCACTGGAGTCCGGTCCGGCCACCCTCGCCGGGCTGGTCGCGGCGACAGGGCTCGCACGACCCACGGCACATCGCCTTGCCGTGGCACTGGAACACCACCGGATGGTGGCGAGGGACATGCAGGGCCGGTTCATCCTCGGCCCGCGGCTGGCGGAGCTCGCCGCCGCGGCCGGCGAGGACCGCCTGCTGGCCACGGCGGGACCTGTACTCACCCACCTCCGTGACGTGACGGGCGAGAGCGCGCAGCTCTACCGCCGTCAGGGAGACATGCGCATCTGCGTGGCGGCCGCGGAGCGGCTCTCGGGCCTTCGGGACACCGTCCCGGTGGGCTCGACGCTCCCGATGAAGGCCGGCTCGGCCGCGCAGATCCTGATGGCCTGGGAGGAGCCCGAGCGGCTCCACCGCGGCCTGCAGGGCGCGCGCTTCACGGCGACGGCGCTCTCGGGCGTACGGCGCCGCGGCTGGGCGCAGTCGATCGGCGAGCGGGAGCCCGGCGTGGCCTCCGTCTCGGCGCCGGTGCGCGGGCCGTCGAACCGCGTGGTGGCCTCCGTGTCGGTCTCCGGGCCGATCGAGCGGCTGACCCGCCACCCGGGCCGGATGCACGCGCAGGCCGTCATCGACGCGGCCGCCCGCCTCACGGAGGCCCTGCGCCGCTCCGGCTGAGCACCCTCCGGCCCGAAAGGCCCCCATCCGTCCCCCGGGCCCGGGGGCGCGCACGACGCCGCACACGTCCGAACGCGCGCCTCCGGGCCCGTACTTGTCTCCACGCCAGGGGAACACGAAGAGGCCCTCCGCGATGAATGCGGAGGGCCTCTTCGATGCGTACCCCCGACCGGATTCGAACCGGCGCTACCGCCTTGAGAGGGCGGCGTGCTAGGCCGCTACACAACGGGGGCTAGCTGGTGCTGCTGTTACTGCGCTGGGCTACCAGGACTCGAACCTAGAATAAGGGAACCAGAAACCCTCGTGTTGCCAATTACACTATAGCCCAAAGTGGTCTAGACCAGACCAGTACCCCCGACCGGATTCGAACCGGCGCTACCGCCTTGAGAGGGCGGCGTGCTAGGCCGCTACACAACGGGGGCCCTAGCGATCCTGCGTCAAGACGTCCGGGTGCGACCCAGGAGACCTCGCGGGAAGGATCTGTACCCCCGACCGGATTCGAACCGGCGCTACCGCCTTGAGAGGGCGGCGTGCTAGGCCGCTACACAACGGGGGCAAAGCACTGCGTTACTGCTGCACTGCGCTGGGGTACCAGGACTCGAACCTAGAATAAGGGAACCAGAAACCCTCGTGTTGCCAATTACACCATACCCCACCAAAAGTCAACCCCTTGAGGGGTTTTTCTTCGGGTGTCGCCTCCGTCCGGCCTTTCGGCCCGCTCCGGCGGCGCAGAAAGAACATTACCGGATGGCTGACCGTGCTCCAAAACGGGTATCCAGGGCCAGCAGCTCCGGTAGCTGGTCAAGCCCCTCGATCCGGTGTGCGCCGTCCGGCCCCGGCCCGCGGCCGCCGTCGCGGTCGAGCCAGATGGCCAGCAGCCCGGCGTCACGGGCCCCGCGGGCGTCGATCTCGGGCTGGTCCCCCACGTACGCCACCTCGCCCGGCGGCAGCCCGAGCGCCCCGCACGCCGCCGCGAAGGCCGCCGCCTCGGGCTTGCTGACTCCGAGTTCGACGGCGCAGACCAGCACCTCGAAACGCTCGCGCAGCCCGAGGTGGCGCAGCTTGGGGTCCTGGTTGGCGGTGGAGGAGTTCGAGAGCACCCCGTGCCGGTAGTCGGCCGCGAGGGCGTCGAGTGCGGGCACCACGTCGGGAAAGACGGTCCAGGCCGCCTTGTAGTGCGCGACGTACTGGTCGAACCAGGCGTCGGCCTCGTCCGCGGTCATCCCGGGCAGCCCGAGGAACTCCCGCACCCGGTCCTGGCGCTGCCCCTGGAAGGTGCCCTCGCCGGCGGCGAAGCGCGCCCAGTGCCGGGCGGTGATCTCCCGCCACAGCGCGAGCGCCTGCGCGGGGCTCCCGTACCGCTCGGTGAGCTGCTGGTCCTCCAGTTGCCGCGCGAGCCCGGCGGCATCGGCCCCCGTGTAGTCGAACAGGGTGTCGTCGATGTCCCACAGCACGGCACGGATCGGCATGTGGCCGAGCCTATGCCCGCGCCGGCGTGCGTGGAGTTGTTTCCGGGGCCCGCCGGTGCCGGAACGCCGAAGGGGCGGCGGCCGGAGGTCCGGCAGCCGCCCCTTCAGGGGGTACGGGTCAGGCGCCGAGCTTGGCCAGGGCCGCGTCGATGCGGGCCAGCGAGCGCTCCTTGCCCAGGATCTCCAGGGACTCGAAGAGCGGCAGGCCGACCGTGCGGCCGGTGACGGCCACGCGGACCGGGGCCTGGGCCTTGCCGAGCTTGAGGCCGTGGGCCTCGCCGGCGGTCAGGACCGCCTGCTTGAGGGACTCGGGGTCCGACCAGTCGGCGGTCGACAGGTTCTCGCGCGCCGTGGTCAGCAGCGCGGCCGGCTCGCCCTTCATCGCCTTGTCCCACGAGGCCTGGTCCTCCACCGGCTCCTTCCGGAAGAGGAAGTCGACGTTGGCCGTGATGTCCGACAGGACGGTGACGCGGGTCTGGGCGTACGGGGCGATGCGCTCCCAGGCCTCGGCGTCGAAGTCCTCGGGCGCCCAGTTGGCGTGCGGCGCCCGGAGCCACGGGGCGCAGGCGTCCGCGAAGGCCTTCGGGTCCAGCATGCGGATGTGGTCGGCGTTGATCGCCTCGGCCTTCTTCAGGTCGAAGCGCGCCGGGTTGGCGTTGACACCGTCGATGTCGAACTTCGACACCATCTCCTCGATCGAGAAGACGTCCTGGTCCTTGGAGAAGGACCAGCCGAGGAGCGAGAGGTAGTTCAGCAGGCCCTCGGGGAGGAAACCGCGCTCGCGGTACAGGTTGAGCGAGGATTCCGGGTCGCGCTTGGAGAGCTTCTTGTTGCCCTCGCCCATCACGTACGGCAGGTGGCCGAACTGCGGGACGTCCGTGGCGATGCCCAGCTCCATCAGCGCCTTGTAGAGCGCGATCTGGCGGGGGGTGGAGGACAGCAGGTCCTCGCCGCGCAGCACGTGCGTGATCTGCATCAGCGCGTCGTCCACCGGGTTGACCAGCGTGTAGAGCGGCGCGCCGTTGGCCCGCAGGATGCCGAAGTCCGGCACGTTCTCCGGGGTGAAGGTCAGCTCGCCGCGCACCAGGTCGGTGAAGGTGATCGGCTCGTCGGGCATCCGGAAGCGGACGATCGAGGGGCGGTGCTCGCCCTGGTAGGCCTCCAGCTGCACCTGGGTCAGCTCGCGGCAGTGGCCGTCGTAGCCGGAGGGCTTGCCGGCGGCGCGGGCGGCGGCGCGGCGGGCGTCCAGCTCCTCGGTCGTGCAGTAGCAGTCGTAGGCGTAGCCGCCGTCACGCAGGCGCTGGGCGACGTCCGCGTAGATGTCCATGCGCTCGGACTGGCGGTACGGGGCGTGGGGGCCGCCGACCTCGGGGCCCTCGTCCCAGGTGAAGCCGAGCCAGCGCAGCGAGTCGAGCAGCTGCTCGTACGACTCCTCGGAGTCGCGGGCCGCGTCGGTGTCCTCGATACGGAAGACGAACGTACCGCCGTGGTGGCGGGCGAACGCCCAGTTGAAGAGGGCGGTCCGGACCAGGCCCACGTGGGGGTTGCCGGTCGGGGAGGGACAGAAACGTACGCGGACGTTCGCGTTAGCCACGCTTGATCACCTTGTTGGTGAGAGTGCCGATGCCTTCGATGGTGACGGCGACCTCGTCGCCGACGTTGAGGGGGCCGACTCCGGCCGGGGTCCCCGTGAGGATGACGTCGCCCGGGAGCAGCGTCATGGCCTCGGTGATGTGGACGATCAGGTCCTCGATGGGGCGGACCATGTCGCTGGTGCGGCCGAGCTGGCGCTGTTCGCCGTTGACCGTGCACTGGATGGTCAGGTCGCTCGGGTCCAGGTCGGTCTCGATCCAGGGGCCGAGGGGGCAGGCGCTGTCGAAGCCCTTGGCCCGGGCCCACTGCTTCTCCCGCTGCTGGACGTCGCGCGCGGTGACGTCGTTGGCGCAGGTGTAGCCGAGGATGACGTCCTTGACGCGCTCCCTGGGGACCTCGCGGCACATGCGGCCGATGACCACGGCGAGCTCGGCCTCGTGGTGGAGGTCCTGGGAGAAGGAGGGGTACGTGATCGGGTCGCCCGGGCCGACCACCGAGGTGGAGGGCTTGAAGAAGGTGATGGGGGCTTCCGGGCGGCCTTGATCGTCGACGATGGCGTTGCCGAGCTCCGCCGCGTGCTCCGCGTAGTTGCGGCCGATGGCCACGACCTTGTTCGGGAGCACGGGCGGCAGCAGCCGGACCTTGCTGAGCGGGACCTTCGTGCCCGAGAGCTCGAAGTCCGCGAAGGGGATGCCCTTGATGATGTCGAGGACGAGCTCCCCTTCGGCGCCGGGGGCGGCGTCGCCCTCGACCGCGCCGAAGGCGACATTGCCGTCGATCGAGAACCTGGCGATGCGCACGTGTTGCGTCTGCCCCTCTGTATTTCCGCTGGCTGGAGTCTGCGGACCCCAGGCTAACGCGGCGGGCAGCGACGCTTCACGTTCCTCTGCGGGGTGGCTACTGCGCGGCGGCGGCGACCGGCGCGTCCATCAGGACCGTGCGCCGGGGGTTGGCGGTCTGCGTGGGCAGCTCGACGGAGTGCTCCGGAGTGGCCGGGGCCGCCTGCAGGTCCTCGGCGTCCTTGAGGTGCGCGAGGGTCGTGCGGCGGGGGTTGGCTATGTTGCGGAACATCATCGTCGTCTTCATCGGAGTTCGGGGTCCTCGGTTCGATCTGTGAGTGTCGGCTGTTGCGTGCACCAACCCTGGCGCCAACCCTTTAAGGGGCAAGGCTAAACATCTGAATCCCCCACGGAACCAGGAAGTAATGGCCACGGCTGTGTGAGTTTGCTCACCCGCGACCCGGCATTACCGGCATAATGGACAGTCAATTCCACCGCCCTAAACGGACATTGCGTCACTGAATGAGCCATTCCGCTCCTGATCATCGCGACTGGGACACCTTGACAGCCACGCTGTTTGGGTGACGTAAGTCCGGTTTCTACCGAATGCGGTCACACATCGCGTAGTCGGTTTCTCACGAGCCGTAACCGACGCTCCGGGCCGGCACTCGCACCTTGTTGGAGATCCTGCACTGTGCTGGAATTCGCGGGACCGCCGCGGGAATCAGCCGGCGCGCAGGTGGCGCGACTCAGCGCCGAGCGCGGTGGCAAGGAGAGGGAGACGCGCCGGTCACCGACGACCACCATGGGGCCGCACGTGCCCCACGACTCGACACCGTCCCACCGGTCGCCCGGCGGGACGCCTGGTCCAGAGGTTGCGACGCTAGTGCAGGGACGATTCAAGAGGGATGGAATGGGGTCTCCCCAGGCCCGCCAGGGCCGAGGGGAAGCTGCGGCGGAGCAGGAGCCGCGCGGCGGGACCGACCGTGGCTCCTCGCCCCAGCACGCCCAGAACCGCGGGCCGGCTGTCGAAGGCGCACGCCCCGACTCCTCGGCCACGGTGAAGGCGAAGGGCCGAGGCAGGTCCGCCAAGCCCAAGGCCGGGCCGGCCGAGCAGGACGCGGCGATACCGAAGGCCCCCAGTGGGCCCGGTTCCCGTCTCGCCATGCAGAACTGGCGCATCAGCACGCGCCTGGTGTCGCTGCTGACCCTGCCGGTCGTCGCCGCCACCACGCTCGGTGGCTTCCGTATCAATGACTCGCTCAACGACATCGCGCAGCTGGAGCACATGCAGCTGCTGACGACGATGACCAGGCAGGCCACCAACCTGGCTGCCGCGCTCCAGGAGGAGCGCGACCTGTCCGCGGGTCCGCTCTCGCTCTCCAAGGGCAAGAGCACCAGCACGGTCGACGGCGTCCGTCAGACGACCGACACCGCCCTCAAGGCCTTCACCGCCGCGACCGACAAGGTCGACAACACGGGCGAGAGGGACGACACCCTCAAGTCGATCCGCAACAACGTCCTGCAGATCGGCCGCCAGCTCACCAACATCGAAACGGTCCGCACCAAGGCGTACGTGAACGGCGCCCAGCAGACCGTCAGCGAGTACAACGCGATGATCGTCTCGCTGCTCTCGCTCTCGCAGGACATGGCGCAGGCCACCTCCAACCCGGAGATGATCAAGCGTACGCGTGCCCTGGCGGCGTTCTCCGCCGCCAAGGAGTACGCCTCCATCCAGCGCGCGATCATCGCCGCCTCGCTCCCCGAAACCCCGGAGAGGCAGGGTGAGCTGAAGGAGAACGACCGGCTGTACGCCCTCTCCGCGCAGAAGGGCGAGACGCAGGCGAAGACGACCTTCGAGCTCGTCTACCAGGGCAAGACCGAGGAGCTCCTCTCGGGCCTCGGCGACAGCAACTCGGAGATCTCCAGCGCCGACCACTACGCGAAGCGCGTGCTGGCCAGCCCGGACGCGTTCCTCCGGGAGAAGAACCGGTCCTGGCTCGACTGGTACGACGCCGACGGCACCAAGCTCACGGCGATGAAGGTCATCGAGCTGACCCTGCTCGAGGAGATGGAGCAGAAGGCCCGCGAGCTGAAGAACGAGGCCCAGCAGGACGCCATCATCAACGGTGCCCTGATCCTCCTCGTCCTCGGTGTCTCCCTCGTCGGCGCCTTCGTCATGGCCCGCTCGATGATCCGCTCGCTGCGCCGCCTGCAGGACACCGCGACGCGCGTGGCGCAGGACCGCCTGCCGGAGCTCGTCAAGCAGCTGTCCGAGTCCGACCCGCAGGACGTGGACACGTCCGTGGAGTCGGTCGGTGTGCACACCCGCGACGAGATCGGCCAGGTGGCCGCGGCCTTCGACGACGTGCACCGCGAGGCCGTCCGCCTCGCCGCCGAGCAGGCCCTCCTGCGAGGCAACGTCAACGCGATGTTCACCAACCTCTCGCGCCGCTCGCAGGGCCTCATCCAGCGTCAGCTCTCGCTGATCTCCGAACTGGAGTCGCGCGAGGCCGACCCGGACCAGCTGTCCTCGCTCTTCAAGCTCGACCACCTCGCGACCCGTATGCGCCGTAACGGCGAGAACCTCCTCGTCCTCGCGGGCGAGGAGCCGGGCCGCCGGTGGACGCGCCCGGTCCCGCTCGTCGACGTGCTCCGTGCCGCCGCCTCCGAGGTGGAGCAGTACGAGCGCGTCGAGCTGGCCTCCGTGCCCGGCACCGATGTCGCCGGCCGCGTCGTCAACGACCTCGTGCACGTGCTCGCCGAGCTGCTGGAGAACGCCACCTCGTTCTCCTCCCCGCAGACCAAGGTCAAGGTCACCGGTCACGCGCTGCCCGACGGCCGCGTGCTCGTCGAGATCCACGACACCGGTATCGGCCTCTCCCCCGAGGACCTCGCCGCGATCAACGAGCGACTCGCGTCGCCGCCGACCGTGGACGTCTCCGTCTCCCGCCGCATGGGCCTGTTCGTGGTCGGCCGCCTGTCCCTGCGACACGGCATCCGCATCCAGCTGCGCCCCTCCGACTCGGGCGGTACGACGGCCCTCGTCATGCTGCCGGTGGACGTCGCCCAGGGCGGCAAGAAGCCGGCTCCGACGGCGGGCCAGGGTGGTCAGGGTGGTCAGGGCGGCCCCAGTGGCGCTCAGGGCGCTCCCGGTGCGCAGGCTTCCGTGGCCGGCCCCGGCGCTCGTCCGTCCGTGGGCGCGGCCCCGCAGCGCGGTCAGGTCTCCGCGGGCGGCCAGCGTGCCGCCCTGCCGGGGCGCGACGGCGCCGCCGGCGAGCAGCGTCCGCAGGGCGGGCAGGGCGGGCGGCCCCCGCAGCAGGGCGGCCCCGGTGCTCCCGGTGCCCGTCCGCAGCAGGGTCCGACCACCGCGGGGCAGGGCCAGGGTGCCTTCGGCGCCGGTGCGCCGCTGCCGGCCCGCGGCCCGGTCGCCGGTGCCGGGCCCAGCGGCGGCCCGCAGGCCCGTCCGGCTTCCGGTCCGTCCGGATACCCGCAGGGCAACGGCTTCGAGCGGCCGCAGCAGCAGCAGCCCCAGCAGCCGGCCGCTCCCGCGGCACCGGCTTCGAACGGCCCCCGGCCGCAGCTGCCGCCGCGCGGTGGCGCCCCCCGTCCGGAGCTTCCCGGCCCGCAGACCACCAGCTGGGGCGCCGACCAGGCCCGCGGCCACGACGAGCTCTCGGGCCCCGGCTCGACGGCCGAGTTCGCCCGCCCGGACTTCAACGCCCCGATGCCCCAGGCGGACGGCGGCAACAGCACGACCGGACAGTTCGAGCGTCCGGACGTACGGGGCCCCGTGAACCCGTCCGCCACCGGACAGTTCGAGCGCCCGGCCGCCTACCCGTCCACCGGTCAGCCCCAGCGTCCCGGCGGCCCCGGGGTCGGCGGCGGTTTCGCCCGCCAGCCCCAGGCCCCGCAGCAGCCGCAGGCCCCGCAGCAGCCGCAGCCGCAGCACATGCAGCCGCAGGCTCCGCAGCCCGGCGGCGCGTACGCACCCGTACCGCCAGCGCGTCCCGAGACCCCGCGACTGCCGCAGGCTCACCGGCCGGAGGCGCTGCCCCCGGCCCGGAGTTCCGACCTCGGCCGCAGCCCGATCTTCGACACGCTGGAGTCGAACTGGTTCCGCGAGGAGGGGCAGCAGCCCCCGGCGCAGGGACCGGGCGCGGCGATGCCCCAGACGGGCCAGCAGCCGCAGCAGTCCGCTGCCACGGCCGCGCAGCAGCGTGGCCAGGAGCAGGCGGCCGAGTCCGCCTCCACGGCGACCGGCAGCACGCCGACGGTCAGCTGGCGGTCCTCGCCGAACGACGAACTGATGCGGCAGGCCGAGCGCGTGCGTCAGCCCGCCGCCGGCGGCATCACGACCTCGGGGCTGCCCCGCCGGGTCCCACGGGCGAACCTCGTGGCCGGCACCGCGCAGCAGCAGGCCGAGGCACAGGCGGGTCCGCAGGTCTCGCGGGCGCCCGACGACGTCCGCGGCCGTCTGACCAACCTCCGACGCGGTATCCAGCAAGGCCGTCAGGCAGGCAACAGCGGCCCGGCGACCGGCAGTTACCACATCGACCCCACATACCAGCAGGAGCGATAGTTGAGTTCGATGAGCCAGGCGGCACAGAACCTGAACTGGTTGATCACCAACTTCGTGGACAACACCCCAGGGGTGTCCCACACCGTGGTGGTCTCCGCCGACGGACTCCTTCTGGCGATGTCCGAAGGATTCCCCCGCGACCGCGCCGATCAGCTGGCGGCCGTGGCCTCCGGACTGACCTCGCTGACCGCCGGAGCCTCCCGCATCTTCGAGGGCGGCGCCGTCAACCAGACCGTGGTCGAGATGGACCGGGGATTCCTCTTCCTCATGTCCGTCTCGGACGGATCCTCGCTGGCCGTACTGGCGCACCCCGAGTGCGACATCGGCCTCGTGGGCTACGAGATGGCTCTTCTGGTGGATCGCGCGGGCAGTGTCCTCACCCCGGACCTGCGCGCCGAACTGCAGGGAAGCCTGCTCGGCTGACTTCCCCTCTCCCGGCCGGACGGTACTACCGGCCGGGAGACCGGGGCCCCGCCCCCGGAATCCAGTACCCCCGCCAGGCCGTCATACCGTTCCCCCCACCGGCCGCCCCGTCAGACGGCACGCTGACCACTGCTGTCCAGCCCGGAGGATCAATGACCCCGCCCCCCGCCTATCCCGATGCGTACGGAGACTCGTACTCGGAAGGCGACCAGCCGCTGGTGCGTCCGTACGCGATGACCGGCGGCCGGACCCGGCCGCGCTACCAGCTCGCCATCGAGGCGCTGGTCAGCACCACCGCCGATCCGATGCACCTGTCCGGCCTGCTCCCGGAGCACCAGCGCATCTGCACCCTGTGCCGCGAGGTCAAGTCGGTCGCGGAGGTCTCCGCACTGCTGTCGATGCCGCTCGGTGTCGCCCGGATCCTCGTCGCCGACCTGGCGGAGGCCGGAATGGTGGCCATCCACCAGCCGGGCAATGGAGAGGCCGGCGGCACGCCGGATGTAACGCTGCTCGAAAGGGTGCTCAGTGGCCTTCGGAACATCTAGCGGAGCGGCTCCCGCTCGCTCCACCACCTCCGCCAAGATCGTGGTGGCGGGCGGCTTCGGCGTGGGCAAGACCACGTTCGTCGGAGCCGTGTCCGAGATCAACCCGCTGCGCACAGAAGCCGTCATGACGTCCGCGAGCGCGGGGATCGACGACCTCACCCACACCGGTGACAAGACGACCACCACCGTCGCCATGGACTTCGGCCGCATCACCCTCGACCAGGACCTGATCCTGTACCTCTTCGGTACGCCGGGCCAGGACCGCTTCTGGTTCATGTGGGACGACCTGGTCCGCGGCGCCATCGGCGCCATCGTCCTGGTCGACACGCGCCGTCTCGCCGACTGCTTCCCCGCGGTCGACTACTTCGAGAACAGCGGCCTGCCCTTCGTCGTGGCCCTCAACGGCTTCGAGGGACACCAGCCGTACACCCCGGAGGAAGTCCGCGAGGCCCTGCAGATCGGCCCCGGCGCCCCCATCATCACCACCGACGCCCGCCACCGCGCGGACGCCAAGAGCGCGCTCATCACGCTCGTCGAGCACGCCCTCATGGCGCGGCTCAAGTAACACGGTTTCAGCTGGCGCGTGGGAGGGGCGGGCTGTGTCCTACGACACGGCCCGCCCCTGTCGTTCATAACGTTTCGACAGAGAATTGGCGCCAGTTGGCAACGGGGCGCGTTCGGTTGGTGCCGCTGCGCGCACAACTGCCCCCATATTTGCCGTAGGACGCTCTTTATGTCCGAATTATGTGGGGCATAAGGCTCTTGGAATGGCCGATTCCAACTGTTTGGAACACGGCCGTTAACCGTGCTGGAATTCAACGAACTAGCTAGTAGCACCGCCGAGAGGTTGTTGGTCGAGTGAGGCGAAGCAACGCAAGCCCCGCGGATGAACCCGCGCGCGGCAACTTCACCCCGCCGCCGAGAGCGGCCGCGTCGCCCGTCGACGTGCCCGTGGAGCCGCCCGCGCGCAGTGGGAGCACCAGCAGGTTCTCCCCCCGCAACTGGCGTGTGCCGACCCGTCTGAACGCCATCCTGCTCGTGCCCGCCCTCGTCGGGCTGGTCATGGGCGGCTTCCAGGTCAAGGGCTCCGTCGAGACCTGGAACGAGGCCAAGGACGCCGAGAAGATAGCCACGGTCGTCCAGGCCGCCTCGGAATACAGTCAGGCACTGCTCAACGAGCGTGACCTCACCGCCGAGCCGCTCCTGAACGGCCAGACCAAGGACGAGAAGGTCACCAAGGCCTACGCGGTCACCACCGCGGCCAAGGAGAAGTTCGACGAGGCCGTCAAGGACCTGCCCAAGAACCAGGGCCTGGAGCGGCGTCTGGAGCTCTTCCGCACGGACGAGCCCAAGCTGAAGGACGTCCGCGAGAAGGCGTACCTGGCCGCGGCCGAGAGCCCCAAGAAGGGCCCCAATTCGTTCGGCCCCATCCCGACCGAAGAGGGGTACGTGCTGGTCCAGCACTACCTCATGCAGTTCGCCAACGAACTCGGCCTCGGCACCGGCAACGTGACCTCGTACGGCCGCATGGTCTACGCGATCCAGCTGGCCAAGGCGGCGAACTCGCTCCAGCGCTCCGTCGGCACCCACCTGCTGGTCCGCCCGAGCACGGACGAGAACATCCGCAAGGCCCAGCTCGTCGCCTTCTCCTCCTACGCCTACCTCGAGGAAATCGCCATCGGCGAGTACGTCGCGGCGGGCACCGAGGAGGACGTGAACCGCCTCAAGGAGGTCATGGCCAAGAAGTCGCAGGAGGGCGCCGCCAAGCTCGCCGCGGCCAAGGGTCAGGCCGAACAGGCCGGTGTCCGCTTCGTACACCCGCCCATGGGCCCCAACAACAACAACCCGCTCGTCGGCATGACCGATGCGATCGCCAGCGGCGAGAACAAGAAGAAGCTGGCCGAGAACGGCACCACGCCGCTGAACTGGCAGGCCGCCGCCACCGCGAAGTTCGACGGCTACGACGAGATCGAGAAGGAACTCCTCGCCAAGGCCGTCAACGACGCCGTCGCGGTCTCCGACGACGCCCGCACCGACGCCATCACCAACGGCGCCATCGTGGTCGTGGCCCTGTCCCTCGCCTTCATCATGGCCGGCCTGATGGCCCGCCAGATGGGCACTGCGATGCGCCGCCTGCGCTCCGCCGCCTTCGACATCGCCGAGCAGCGCCTGCCGATGCTCGTCGACCAGCTCTCGCGCACCGACCCGGGCAAGGTCGACACCCGCGTGCACCCGATCCCGATCGACTCCCAGGACGAGATCGGCGAGGTCGCCCGCGCCTTCGACCAGGTCCACCGGGAAGCGGTACGGCTCGCCGCCGAGCAGGCGCTCCTGCGAGGGAACGTCAACGCGATCTTCACGAACCTCTCCATGCGCAACCAGTCGCTGATCGAGGGCCAGCTGACCCTCATCACCGACCTGGAGAACAACGAGGCGGACCCGGACCAGCTGGAGAACCTCTTCCGCCTGGACCACCTGGCCACCCGTATGCGCCGCAACGGCGAGAACCTCCTCATCCTCGCGGGTGAGGAGCCGGGCCGCCGCTGGGACCAGCCGGTCCCCCTCGTCGACGTGCTGCGCGCCGCCTCCTCCGAGGTGGAGCAGTACGAGCGCATCGAGCTCTCGGGCGTCTCCGACGCCGAGATCCACGGCCAGGCCGTGACCGACCTCGTGCACCTGCTCGCCGAGCTGCTGGAGAACGCCACCACGTTCTCCTCCCCGCAGACCAAGGTCCGCGTCAACGCCACGCGTCTGCCCGACGGCCGCGTGATGGTCGAGATCCACGACAAGGGCATCGGCCTCACCGCCGAGGACTTCGCGGACATCAACCACAAGCTCGCCAACCCGCCGACCGTGGACGCCGCGATCTCGCAGCGCATGGGTCTGTTCGTGGTCGGCCGGCTGGCGGACCGCCACAGCATCCGCGTCCAGCTGCGCCCCTCGGGCGAGGCGGCCGGCACCACCTCGCTGGTCATGCTCCCCGACGCCATCACCCACGGTGGCGGTGGCGAGGGCATTCCGGACGACGACTTCACCGTCTCCCAGATCATCCCGGAGCAGCAGGCCCAGCAGGTCGCCCCGATGCGCACGGCCGCCGAACTCGGCTTCGACGACTCGCGGTACGACGAGAAGGGCGCCGACGGCCTCCCGCTCGACCCGGTGGGCCGGTCCCTCGGACAGCAGGAGCGCCGGGCCGCACTGGCAGCCCAGGTGGGTTACCCGCAGGAACAGCAGCAGTACGCCGAGCCGGCCACCCGGGACTATCCGGAACCTCAGCCGGAGCACGGGTACCAGCCGTACCAGGGCTACGAGCAGCAGCCCGAGCAGGGCTACGACGGCTCGTACGAGGCACCGCGGGCAGCGCAGCCGCAGCAGGGCTACCAGGCGTACCCGCAGCAGGACTACGCCTATACGGAAGACGGTTATCCGGACGGGCAGCCGACCACTCCTGGCTACGACGGTGGCTACGAAGCCCAGTCGGGGCAGGCGGAGTGGCCCGAGCAGAACACGTATCCGGCTGCCTACCAGCAGGATTACGGGACCGAATCGGAATCCCCTGCCGTCCCCGAACCGGCCCCGGACCGCGTAGGCTTCGACCGTCCGGGCGCCGCTGCCGACACCGGTCACGTGATGACCGGAGCGGGCCTGCCGCGCCGCGGCAGCCAGCAGCAGTGGCAGCCGGCACAGCAGGAAGCGGAGTCCACCGGATCCCTCTTCGAGCAGCGGTCGCCGCGTCAGCAGCAGCCCGCTGAACCGGAGCGGGCCCCGGAGGAGAAGGAAGCCGGCACGGCCTGGCGTTCGGGCAACGACGAGCGCTGGCAGCAGGCCGCCAAACTCCGTGAGCCGAAGGCGGGCGGGGTCACCCCGTCCGGTCTCCCTCGGCGGGTGCCCAAGGCCAACCTGGTCGAGGGCGCGGCGGAGACGACCCCGCAGGGCGGCCCCCAGGTCTCCCGCGCACCGGAGGACGTCCGCGGCAGGTTGAGCAACCTGCGGCGGGGTGTCCAGCAGGGACGCAGCGCGGGTTCTGAGCAGTCAAGTAACAGCTATGACCAGGAGCGTTAGTGTGAGCCCGATGAGCCAGGCGGCACAGAACCTGAACTGGTTGATCACCAACTTCGTGGACAACACCCCAGGGGTGTCCCACACGGTGGTGGTCTCCGCCGACGGCCTTCTTCTGGCGATGTCCGACGGATTTCCGCGCGACCGCGCCGATCAGCTGGCGGCCGTGGCCTCCGGACTGACCTCGCTGACCGCCGGAGCTTCCCGCATCTTCGAGGGTGGCGCCGTCAACCAGACCGTGGTCGAGATGGACCGGGGATTCCTCTTCCTCATGTCCGTCTCGGACGGATCGTCTCTCGCGGTGCTCGCGCACCCCGAGTGCGACATCGGCCTCGTGGGCTACGAGATGGCTCTTCTGGTGGATCGCGCGGGCAGTGTCCTCACCCCGGACCTGCGCGCCGAACTGCAGGGCAGTCTTCTCAACTAGCAGACAGGCAGTGCGTTTCGCGCCATCGCACCATAGGGTGCGGTGGCGCGGTTCCACAGGGAGTACTGCGTACTTGGAGTCGGAGGAGGAAACGTGACAACACCCGGAGGACATCCTTATGGCGGCGCGCAGCAGCCGCAGGGTGGGCACGACCAGAACCGCTTCAACTTCCCCTCCGCGCCCAGCCGGCCCGTGCCGGAGCAGAACCCCTACCAGCAGCAGTACGGGCAGCCCCAGCAGCCTCAGCAGCCCCAGATGCCCCCGCAGCAGCCTCCGCGCGCCACGCGGCAGCCGGCTCCGAAGGCCCACAACCCGCTGGTGCGCCCGTACGCGATGACCGGCGGCCGTACTCGGCCGCGCTACCAGCTCGCCATCGAGGCGCTGGTCAGTACCACGGCCGATCCCGCGCGCCTGCAAGGGCAGTTGCCCGAGCACCAGCGCATCTGCCGTCTGTGCCAGGAGATCAAATCCGTCGCGGAGATCTCGGCACTCCTCTCCATTCCTCTTGGTGTCGCCCGCATCCTCGTCGCCGACCTGGCGGAGGCGGGCCTTGTCGCCATTCATCAGCCCGGCGGCGACGAGTCTGCCGGCGGCCAGCCAGATGTGACACTGCTCGAAAGGGTGCTCAGTGGACTTCGCAAGCTCTAACGGCGGAGCGGCTCCCGCTCGCTCCACCACCTCCGCGAAGATCGTGGTGGCGGGCGGCTTCGGCGTGGGCAAGACCACGTTCGTCGGCGCGGTCTCCGAGATCAATCCGCTGCGCACCGAAGCCGTGATGACCAGCGCCTCGGCCGGTATCGACGACCTCACCCACACCGGTGACAAGACGACCACCACCGTCGCCATGGACTTCGGCCGCATCACCCTCGACCAGGACCTGATCCTGTACCTCTTCGGTACGCCGGGCCAGGACCGCTTCTGGTTCATGTGGGACGACCTGGTCCGCGGCGCCATCGGCGCCGTCGTGCTCGTGGACACGCGCCGCCTCGCCGACTGCTTCCCCGCGGTCGACTACTTCGAGAACAGCGGCCTGCCCTTCGTCATCGCCCTCAACGGCTTCGACGGACACCAGCCCTACACCCCGGAGGAAGTCCGCGAGGCCCTGCAGATCGGCCCGGACGCCCCCATCATCACCACCGACGCCCGCCACCGCGCGGACGCCAAGAGCGCGCTCATCACGCTCGTCGAGCACGCCCTCATGGCCCGCCTGCGGTAGCAGCCCTGCCGCCACCGAAAGGCCCCTGTGTCACACGACGCGGGGGCCTTCGCCGTGGGCGGGTCCCTGGGACGTCCACGGCGCGGCCCCGGGCGTGCGAGGGGCGGCCGCGGGGCGTGCGTACCGTATGCGGAAGGCCCCGCACCCTGGACGGGTGCGGGGCCTTCGGACGCTCGGGGACTCAGCCCTGCCAGCTGTGCGGGGCGCGGAAGCCGGGGGTGCGCTCCAGGCGGCGCCAGCCGGCCTGGCGCGGCATGCGGACCGCGGTCTCCTCGGGTGCGGCGGCGGCGCGGGCGAGCAGGATCGCGGTGATCGCGGCCAGCTCCTCGGGCTCGGCGTTGCCCTTTTCGACGCGCAGCAGGGTGTCGGTGGCGTGGGTCATGGGGTGGCAGGTCTCCTTCGCGGTTACTGCGGCGGGTTGCCGTGCTTGCGGGACGGCAGATCGGCGTGCTTGTTGCGGAGCATCGCGAGGGCGCTGACGAGGACCTCGCGGGTCTCGGCCGGGTCGATGACGTCGTCGACGAGGCCGCGCTCGGCCGCGTAGTACGGGTGCATCAGTTCGGCCTTGTACTCCTTGACCATGCGCACGCGCATGGCCTCGGGGTCCTCGGCGTCCGCGATCTGCTTGCGGAAGATGACGTTGGCCGCGCCCTCGGCGCCCATCACGGCGATCTCGTTGGTGGGCCAGGCGTAGGTGAGGTCGGCGCCGATGGACTGGGAGTCCATGACGATGTACGCGCCGCCGTAGGCCTTGCGCAGGATCAGCGAGATCCGCGGGACGGTGGCGTTGCAGTACGCGTACAGCAGCTTGGCGCCGTGGCGGATGATGCCGCCGTGCTCCTGGTCGACGCCCGGCAGGAAGCCGGGGACGTCCAGCAGCGTGATGATCGGGATGTTGAAGGCGTCGCAGAGCTGGACGAAGCGCGCGGCCTTCTCGGAGGCGTGGATGTCCAGGACGCCGGCGAGGTGGCCGGGCTGGTTGGCGACGATGCCGACGACCTGGCCGTCCATCCGTGCCAGGCAGCAGAGGATGTTGCGGGCCCACCGCTCGTGGATCTCCAGGACGTCGCCCTCGTCGACGAGTTCCTCGATGACCTTGAGCATGTCGTACGGGCGGTTGCCGTCGGCGGGCACCAGGTCCAGCAGGACCTCGCTGCGGCGGTCCGCCGGGTCGCTCGTCTCGTGGACGGGCGGGTTCTCGCGGTTGTTGGAGGGCAGCATCGAGATGAGGTAGCGGACCTCGGAGATGCAGGTCTCCTCGTCGTCGTACGCGAAGTGCGCGACGCCCGAGGTCTCGGCGTGCACGTCGGCGCCGCCGAGGCCGTTCTGGGTGATCTCCTCGCCCGTCACCGCGCGGACCACGTCCGGACCGGTGATGAACATCTGCGAGGTGTCCCGGACCATGAAGACGAAGTCCGTGAGGGCCGGGGAGTACGCGGCGCCGCCGGCGCACGGGCCCAGCATGACCGAGATCTGCGGGATGACGCCCGAGGCCTTGGTGTTGCGCTGGAAGATGCCGCCGTAGCCGGCGAGGGCGGAGACGCCCTCCTGGATACGGGCGCCGGCGCCGTCGTTCAGGGAGACCAGCGGGGCACCGGCCGCGATGGCCATGTCCATGATCTTGTGGATCTTCGTGGCGTGGGCCTCGCCCAGGGCGCCGCCGAAGATGCGGAAGTCGTGCGCGTAGACGAAGACCGTGCGGCCCTCGACCGTGCCCCAGCCGGTGATGACACCGTCGGTGTAGGGCTTCTTGGACTCCAGGCCGAACCCGGTCGCGCGGTGGCGGCGGAGTTGTTCGACCTCCTTGAAGGAACCTTCGTCGAGGAGCAGCGCGATGCGCTCACGGGCGGTCAGCTTGCCCTTGGCGTGCTGGGTCTCGGTCGCGCGGTCACTGGGGCCGCGCCGCGCCTGCTCGCGCAGGGAGTGCAGCTCGGCCACGCGCCCGCGGGCGTCCGTCGGCTCGCTCGGGGTCTGGTCCACAACGGTCATGTACCGACCTTACGAAGATCGCGATGAAAAACCTCCGTTCATTCCGCACAGTCTCGGGAGTCTTCCGCTGTCCGGCCCGCACAGAACGACCGGGGGATGTAAGGACTCCGCCAGATGGAGCCCTCGCCCTTTGTGAGATTTTCACAAAATGGCCTGACACTCCGCCTAGATGTTGAAATTTGAACGAAAGGGGTCTAGCGTCCTTCTCGTGAGGTCGTTGAAGATTCAACATCCTCGCCCCACCGAGCAGGACACTACCGAGGAGGAAGCCATGGGTCTCTTCACCCGCCGCAGCCAGACCACCCCCACCGCCGCCGTCGCCACGCTGGACGTGGACCCGGCGCTCGCCGCCCTCACCGGCGACTACGTCATCGACGCGGCCCACAGCAGCATCGGCTTCACCGTCCGCCACGCCATGGTCACCAACGTCCGCGGCACCTTCGCGGAGCACGAGGGAACCCTGCACCTGGACGGCGCCGACCCGGCCCGCTCCACGGCCTCCATCGATGTCAAGATCCCCTCGGTCAGCACCGGCATTGCCGACCGCGACGCCCACCTGCTGGGCAGCGACTTCTTCGACGCCGAGCTCTTCCCGCTGATGACCTTCCGGTCCACCGAGGCGCGTCAGCTCGGCGGTGACCGGTACCGCGTCACGGGCGAGCTGACGATCAAGGACGTCACGCGACCGCTCTCGATCGACCTGGAGTTCACCGGTTCCGCCAAGGACGTCTACGGCAACGAGCGCGTGGGCTTCGAGGGCGCCGCCGAGATCCTGCGCTCCGACTGGGGCCTGACGTGGAACGCCGCACTGGAGGCCGGCGGCGTGATGGTCAGCGACAAGGTGAAGCTGACCTTCGACATCTCGGCCATCAAGCAGGCCTGACCGGCGGACCCGCAGACCTGCGGACCTGCGGACCTGCGGACCTGCGGACTTCTGGGGGCGGCTAGAAGCCGCCCCCGCCGTCGAAGCCTCCGCCCCCGTCGAATCCGCCGCCGCCGAAGTCCGACGGGTTGAAGTCGGCCCCGGAGACGTCCCCGCCCTCGAAGCCGCCGCCCATGTCACCGCCGTAGTCCGCGGCGTAGGCGGGGCTGGACATCATCGAACCGAGCATCGTGCCCATGAGCAGACCGGGCAGGATGCCGCCGCCGAAGTAGCCGCCCGCCCAGGGCCCGTACGCCGGGCCGGCGTCGTAGTACGGCCGGGGCCCCTGCGCGGTGTCGACCGTACGGACCGCCGGGTCCAGGCCGTCGCGCACCCGTACGGCGTCCGCCGTACAGACGGGCACGGTACGGGCCGCCCCGCCGGCCGGAGCCCAGGTGGCGTCCTCGGTGCTCGGCCCGTGGCGCGGGTCGAAGAAGCAGGGAAGGCGGCGCTCGGGCACCGGCTGCCCCTGGCGGCGCGCGTCCAGGCAGGCCAGGGCGTACCGGCCGTCCTCCAGGGCCTGGGTCGCGCCCTTGACCTCTTCGGGGTACTGGACCGAGGCCATGATCTGCTTGGCCTTCTCGTACGAGTCGAGCCCCTGCTCGTAGTCCTTGCGCATGGCGTCGTCCGCGCCGGGTTCGCCGGGGTGGAAGTCGAGGCGGTCCAGCTCCTCGCCGAAGGCCGTGATGTCCTCGTCTACGACCACCCGGAGCCGCTCGATGGCCTCGCGCCGGGTCTCTTCCTTCTTCTTCCGGTTGCGCCGGACCAGCGCGTACGCGCCGCCGCCGCCGATCGCGGCCACCGCGCCGAGGGTGATCAGCCCGCCGACCGGGACCTCGTCGTCAGCGCCGGTGGTGCCCCAGGAGGCGGGGGCGCCGCCCTTGACCTGGCTCAGGGCCTGGTCCACGAAGTGGTTGAGCTGGGTGCTCGCGTCCACCGGGGTACCGGTCTTCACGGCCTCGGTGAGGTTGCGGACGGCGTTGCCCGGCATGACCGCCCGGTCGGCTCCGGCGTTGAAGCCGTCGCCGAGCCGGATCGCGTAGAGCCCGGTGATGCCGGTCTCGGCGCGGACGGCGCCGAGCACCTTGTCCTCGGGGAACTCGGCGGTGGCCGGCAGCACGGCGACGAACACCGGCTTCCCGGCGTCCTTGATCTTCTGCTCGAGCGCGTCCGCCTCGGCCGGGGGCAGCTGCGCCTCGGCTCGGGGGTCGACGTAGACCGGGCCCTCCTTGAGGGCCTCTCCCACGGCGGCGACTCCGGTGGCGGCGGACGCCTGCGGCGCGGCCACCAGGGCGCCCGTCGACAGGGCCAGCAGCAGACCGGCCAGCAGCGATCCACAGCGAACGGATATCAGCCTGGTCCTCATATCCACGACGCTACCCGAACCGGTACTTTCCTGCGTAAACAGGACATAAGCCCGAACTACTCGGCCGGTTCCACGCCCGCGTGGAGGAGGCCGTACGTGAACGCGTCCTCCAGGGCCTGCCAGGACGCGGCGATCACGTTCGGGGCCACGCCGACCGTGGACCACTCGCGGACGCCGTCCGTCGTGGCGATCAGCACGCGGGTCGTGGACTCCGTGCCGTGCGTGCCCTCCAGGATGCGGACCTTGTAGTCGACCAGCTCGAACTTGGCCAGTTGTGGGTAGAACCGCTCCAGCGCCACCCGCAGCGCCCGGTCCAGCGCGTTGACCGGGCCGTTGCCCTCGGCCGTGGCGACGATCCGCTCGCCCTTGGCCCACAGCTTGACCGTGGCCTCGTTGGCGTGGGTGCCGTCCGGGCGGTCCTCGACGATCGCCCGCCAGGACTCGACGCGGAAGTACTTGCGGGCCCGGCCCTCGGCCTCGGCGCGCAGCAGCAGCTCGAAGGAGGCGTCGGCCGCCTCGTAGGTGTAGCCCTGGAGTTCGCGCTCCTTGACCCGCTCCACGACGCGGGAGATCAGCGCGCGGTCCCCGTTCAATTCGACGCCGAGCTCCTTGCCCTTGAGCTCGATGGAGGCGCGGCCGGCCATGTCGGAGACCAGCATCCGCATGGTGTTGCCGACCCGCTCGGGGTCGATGTGCTGGTAGAGGTCCGGGTCGACCTTGATGGCCGAGGCGTGCAGGCCCGCCTTGTGCGCGAAGGCGGAGACGCCGACGTACGGCTGGTGCGTGGACGGGGTGAGGTTCACGACCTCGGCGATGGCGTGCGAGATCCGGGTCATCTCGGCGAGCGCGCCCTCGGGGAGCACCTTGCGCCCGTACTTGATCTCCAGGGCGGCGACGACGGGGAAGAGGTTGGCGTTGCCGACGCGCTCGCCGTAGCCGTTCGCCGTGCACTGGACGTGGGTGGCGCCGGCGTCCACGGCGGCCAGGGTGTTGGCGACGGCGCAGCCGGTGTCGTCCTGGGCGTGGATGCCCAGCCGGGCGCCGGTGTCGGCGAGGACGGTCGCGACGGTGGCCGTCACCTGGGCGGGAAGCATGCCGCCGTTGGTGTCGCAGAGGATGACGACGTCGGCGCCGGCCTCGTGGGCGACGCGTACGACCGACTTCGCGTACTCGGCGTTGGCCCGGTAGCCGTCGAAGAAGTGCTCGCAGTCGACGAAGACGCGGCGGCCCTGGCCGACCAGGTAGGAGACGGTGTCGCGGACCATCTCCAGGTTCTCGTCGAGGGTGGTGCGCAGGGCGAGCTCGACGTGGCGGTCGTGTGACTTGGCGACGAGCGTGATCACCGGGGCGCCGGACTCCAGCAGGGCCCGCACCTGCGGGTCCTGGGCGGCCGAGCCGCCCGCCCGCCGCGTCGCGCCGAAGGCGACCAGCTGGGCGTTCTTGAAGTCGATCTCCGCGCGGGCGCGGGCGAAGAACTCGGTGTCACGGGGGTTGGCGCCGGGCCAGCCGCCCTCGATGAAGCCCACTCCGAAGTCGTCCAGATGCCGGGCGATCGTCAGCTTGTCGGCGACGGTGAGGTTGATGCCCTCACGCTGGGCGCCGTCGCGCAGGGTGGTGTCGAAGACGTGGAAGCTGTCGTCCACGCCCCCTGACAGCACAGTTGCCGCCTCTGGTGTCGTCGTCATGCTGATCTGACTCCTGTCGGATGAGTGGTTCCGGATGCCCGCCAAAGGGGCAGGCCGCCGTCACTGCCCCCATCATCGCGCGCGGCCCGGTCCCGGCAGGGATGGTCCGGGAAACGAAAAAACCTCTCGCGGGTAGCGAGAGGTCTGCGCGCGGGTCCGAGGCACGGTGGCCGCTTCCGCGAAGTTCTTCCACGGTTCAGCGGCCACTGGGGACCGGCGCGCTGCTGGCGATAATCATGAGCTGAGCAGGCACGCTGGCAGTCTGCCACACCGCTCGCCGCGGATGGACAGGAATCTCACGATGCGGGCACCCTGCCCGCCTCAAGCGCCGACGGGGCTGAAATCGCCGAGGGTTTCGGTGAGGAACTCGTGGACGTGGGTCAGGATGGCTGACCGGTCCAGCGTCGGCAGACCCACCGCCAGCTGGATGCTGAATCCGTCGAGCAGGGCCCGGATGCGGGTCGCCACGCGTTCGGCGTCCACCGGACGGAACTCCCCGCGCGAGATGCCCTCGGCGAGCAGCGCCACCAGGTCGCGGTGCCAGGCCCCCTCGATGGCCGCCTGCCGGTCGCGTTCCTCGGGGCCGGCGTTCTGGGAGCGGTTCCAGACCTCCAGCCACAGCGTCCAGTGCGGGTCGCGGGCCCGCGTGGGCACGTACAGGTCGACGTACGCCCGCAGGCGCTCGGCCACCGGACCGCGGCGGGACAGCAGTGCCCGCCGCTCGTCGCCCAGTTCCGCCTCGCTCCACTCCAGGGTCTGCAGCAGGAGCTCGTCCTTGCTGCGGAAGTAGTAGAGGAGGTGGCCGCTGCTCATGCCGACCTCGCGGCCCAGACCGGCCATGGTCAGGCCTTCGAGCCCGCGCTCGGCGATCGTGGCCATGGCGGCGACGAGTACGTCCTCGCGCGGGGGCGCGTTCTTGCGCGCCGCCCGTACCGGTACTCCACCCGCCGCCATGAGCCCACTCCTCGTCCGGATCCCGAAGGTCAGACCTTCGGCTGCTGCTGGGTGATGCAGTGGATACCGCCACCCCCGGCGAAAATCGTACGTGCGTCAACGAGGGTCACGGTCCGCTCGGGGAACAGTCCGCGGAAGATCTCGGCGGCCTCTTCGTCGCGCGGGTCGTCGAAGGCGCACAGCACGACACCGCCGTTGCACAGGTAGTGGTTGATGTAGGAGTAGTCCACCCACTCCCCGTCCTCCTCCAGCACGGTCGGCGCGGGGATCTCCACGACCTCCAGCTGCCGGCCCCGGGCGTCGGTGGACGCCCGCAGGATGGCCGCGATGGTCTTGCAGCGCTCGTGGTCCGGGTGGGCCGGGTCGGGCTGGGTGTGCACCATGACGACGCCGGGGCGGGCGAAGGCGGCGACGATGTCGACGTGGCCCTGGGTGCCGTAGGTGCCGTAGTCGCCGGCCAGGCCGTACGGCAGCCAGATCGCCTTGGTCGTGCCGAGGTGGGCGTGGATCTCGGCCTCGACCTCCTGGCGGGTCCAGCCGGGGTTACGGCCCTCGCCCAGCTGCACGGTGTCGGTGAGCAGGACGGTGCCCTCGCCGTCGACGTGGATGGCGCCGCCCTCGTTGACGAGCGCGGTGCTGAACGTACGGGTGCCGACCACGTCGGAGACGTGCCGGGCGATCTTCGAGTCGTGGTCCCAGCGGGCCCACTCCTGGGCGCCCCAGCCGTTGAAGGTCCAGTCGACGGCGGCGAGCTCACCGGCGTCGTTGGTGACGAACGTCGGGCCGATGTCGCGCATCCAGGCGTCGTCGAGCTCCTGCTCGATCAGCTCGATGTCGTCGCCGACGATGGCGCGGGCGCTGTCCGCGTCGCCCGGGGAGACGACGATGGTCACCGGCTCGTACGAGCGGACCGCGCGGGCCACGGCGCCCCAGGCCTCGCGGGCCTCGGCGAGCTCCTGCTCGTTGGTGAAGGTGGGGTTGGGGCTGGGCCAGGCCATCCAGGTGCGCTCGTGGGGGGTCCACTCGGCCGGCATCCGGAATCCGTCGTTGGCGGGCTTGGTCATGAGGCGTCCTTACAGCTCTTACAGGAAGTACAGGCGGTTGAGGAAGACCGATTCGGCGGCTTCGGAGCGCAGCGGTTCTCCGTCGAGGGAGACGAGTCCGCTGCGCGCGTCCACATCGACCGCGCCCACCCGGGAGTTGAGGAGCAGGTCCCCGGGGCCGATCCCACGGGTGCCGCGGACGGCGACCCTGCGTCGGCGGGTGGGCATCTCGTCGCTGCCCAGGGCCGCCGCGGCGGCCGAGACGAAGGCGACGGAGATGTCGGCGGCGGTGGCCCCGTACGAGCCGAACTGCGGGCCGAGGACCAGCGGTTCGCAGGTGTCGGTGGCCGCGTTGGGATCGCCGGTGACCCCGTACGCCGGGAAGCCGGACTTGAGGACCAGCTGCGGCTTGGCGCCGAAGAACTGCGGGCGCCACAGCACGATGTCGGCGAGCTTGCCGACCTCGATGGATCCGATCTCATGGGCGAGGCCGTGGGCGATGGCCGGGTTGATGGTCAGCTTGGCCATGTAGCGCAGGACGCGGGCGTTGTCGTCGCCCTCGCCGTCACCGGCCAGCGGGCCGAGCTCCCCCTTCATCTTGGCGGCCATGGCGAAGGTGCGGCGGATGGTCTCCCCCGCGCGGCCCATGCCCTGGGCGTCGGAGGACGTGATGCCGATCGCGCCCAGGTCGTGCAGGACGTCCTCGGCGCCCATGGTGCCCGCGCGGATCCGGTCGCGGGCCATGGCGGCGTCGCCCGGGAGGTCGGGCTTGAGGTCGTGGACGGAGACGATCATGCCGTAGTGCTCGGCGACGGCGTCCCGGCCGAAGGGCAGGGTGGGGTTGGTGGAGGAGCCGATCACGTTCGGCACGCCCGCCATCTTGAGCACGTTGGGGACGTGGCCGCCGCCGCAGCCCTCGATGTGGAAGGCGTGGATGGTGCGCCCGTCCAGGACCCGCAGGGTGTCCTCGACGGAGAGGCACTCGTTCAGGCCGTCGCTGTGCAGGGCGACCTGTACGTCGTACTCCTCGGCCACGCGCAGGGCGGTGTCCAGGGCGCGGGTGTGGGCGCCCATGTCCTCGTGGACCTTGAAACCGGAGGCCCCGCCCTCGGCCAGCGCCTCGACGAGGGGCGCGGCGTCCGAGGAGGAGCCGCGGGCGAGGAATCCGATGTTGACGGGCCAGGCGTCGAAGGCGTTGAAGGCGTGCTTCAGCGCCCACGGGGAGTTGACGCCGACGCCCCAGACCGGGCCGAACTCCTGGCCGATGACCGTGGTGACACCGGCGGCGAGCGAGGCCTCCATGATGCGCGGGGAGAGCAGGTGGACGTGGGTGTCCACGGCGCCGGCGGTGGCGATCAGGCCCTCGCCGGAGACGATCGAGGTCCCCGTGCCGACGACCACGTCGACCCCGTCGAGGGTGTCGGGGTTGCCGGCCCGGCCGATCGCGTGGATGCGGCCCTCGCGGATGCCGATGGAGACCTTCCGGATGCCCAGCACGGCGTCGATCACCAGCACGTTGCTGATCACGACGTCACAGGTCTCGCGGACGGCCGCGGCCTTCAGGTGCAGACCGTCGCGGGCGGTCTTGCCGAAGCCGGCGAGGAACTCGTCGCCGGGCTTCTGGGCGTCGGACTCCACCCGGACGGTGAGCCCGGAGTCGCCGAGCCGCACCCGGTCCCCGGCGCGGGGGCCGAAGACGGAGGCGTACTCGTGCGGGTCGATGTGCCGGCTGCCCGGCGCACAGTGGTCGCTGTGCGGGGTCTTCTTGCTCACGCCTGGTCTCCGTCCGCGTGCTCGGTGGTGCCGGGGGTCTGGCCGGCCGGGCCGTCGGCCCCGGGCGCCTGCGCGCCCAGGTAGCCGCACGCCGCCGCCCTCGCCAGCGCCTGCGCCTTCGCTCCGGGGGCGTCCAGGGGGCCGTCGACCAGCCCCGCGAAGCCGATCGCGACGCGCTCGCCGCCGATGGGCACGAGGCCGACCTCGCCCTCGCCGTGGGGGTCGAACCGTACGGACGAGCCCGCCGGCACGCACAGCCGCATCCCGTAGGCCGCGGCGCGGTCGAAGTCGAGCCGCGGGTTGGCCTCGAAGAAGTGGAAGTGGGAGGTGACGCTCACCGGCACGGCGGCGGTGTTGCGCACGTGCAGGTGCACGGCGGGCTCCGGCTGGGGGACGCCGGGGCCGGGGACGACCGCGCCCGGGGCGTCGTCTCCGAGCGACACCGCGCCCTGGATGGGGGACGAGACCACCGCGAGGCGGGATCCGTCGTCGAAGACGGCCTCCACGTGCACCTCGGTGACCACGTCCGCGACGCCCGGCAGGACATCGTCCGGGCCCAGCACGCTCCGGGCCTCCTCGATGGCCTCCGCCAGCCGCTTGCCGTCGCGCGCGGCCTCGCAGACCGTGTCCGCGATCAGCGCGGTGGCCTCCGGGACGTTGAGCTTCAGGCCCCGGGCCCGTCGGGCCCTGGCCAGTTCCGCAGCGCTGCGGAGCAGCAGCCGGTCGCGCTCCGTAGGGGTCAGCCGCACGCCGATCCACCACCTCTTGAGTCGATGGGTTAGAGCATCACTCTAACTCTTCATTTCGTCGGTGGGAATCATTGACCTGGGACCAGGGCTTGAGTCACATTGAATGTCGCTCAAACATGCGCGACCATCCCCCGCCCTGCCAAGGGAGTCCCCCCATGCCCATCGAACAGCGCGGAGTCGACACCATCCCCGAGGAGGAGCGGACGAGCGGTCCCCGTGACCTGATCTCGATCCTCCTCGGCTCCAACCTCTGCCTCGGCGTGATCGTCTTCGGCTGGCTGCCCCCGTCCTTCGGACTGGGCCTGTGGCCCTCGGTCACCGCCATCGTGACCGGCACCCTCGTCGGCATCGCCTTCACCGCGCCGCTGGCGCTCGTCTCCCTGCGTACGGCGACGAACCTCTCCACCTCCAGCGGCGCGCAGTTCGGCGTCCGCGGCCGGCTCGTGGGCTCGGTGGTGGGCCTGCTGCTGTCGCTCGGCTACACCGCGCTCACCCTGTGGATCGGCGGCGACGTGATGGTCGGCGTCCTGTCCCGGCTCACCGGGCTCCCGGACACCGGCGTCTCGCGGGCCGTGATGTACGGGGTACTGGCCGCGTGCACCGTCGTGGCGGCCGTCTTCGGCTACCGGCTGCTGCTGCGCATGAGCAAGGTCCTGTCGATCGGCATGGTCGTCCTGCTGGCCGTCGGCGTCTTCGCCTACTCCGGCGACTTCACCACCGCCGCCCCGCCGGACACCGCGTACCTGCTGGGCTCCTTCTGGCCGACCTGGCTGCTCGCGGCCGTCGCCGCCGGTCTGAGCGGTCCCGTCGCCTTCATCACCCTGCTCGGCGACTACACCCGCTACGTCTCCCCCCGCAGGCACAGCTCCCGCAAGGTCCTCTGGGCCACCGGTCTCGGCCTGCTCGTCGGCCTGCTGGTACCGCAGCTGTTCGGCACCTACACCGCGCTCGCCGCCAAGGCCGGCGCCGACTACGCCGGGCCGCTGGTCGAAGCCGCGCCGTTCTGGTTCCTGGTTCCGCTGCTCGCCGCCGCGGCGGCCGGCTCGGTGGGCAACGCCGGACTGATGCTCTACTCCATGGGCCTCGACCTCGACGCGATCGTCCCCAGGGCCACCCGCACCACGGCCACCCTGGTCGCCGCGGTCGTCGCCACCGCCTTCGTCTTCATCGGCTCCTTCTCGTGGGACGTGCAGTCGGCGATGACCTCCTTCGTCCTGCTGCTGACCGCGATCGGCACCCCGTGGGCCGTCATCACGCTCATCGGTTACGTGCGCTGCCGCGGGCAGTACGACGCCGACGCCCTCCAGGTCTTCAACCGCCGCTCGGTGGGCGGCGTGTACTGGTACCGCGCCGGCTGGAACCCGGGCGCCACCGTCTCCTGGGCGGTCGGCGCCGGGATCGGCCTGCTCTCCGTGAGCACCCCCTTCTACGAGGGCCCGCTGCTCTCCCTCACCGGGGGCGTGGACTGCTCCTTCGTCCTCTCCGGCCTCGCGGGCGGGCTGCTCTACGCGGCCCTGACCGCTCGTACCTCCCGGGCGGCCGTGGCCGTTCCCGCCGAGGAGCCGGCGGCCGCGGCCGCCTGAGCGGGACCGTACGCATGAAGGGCCCGTCTCCCGAGACGGGCCCTTCGTACGTGCGGAGCTCTACGCGTCCACCGCCCGGGCCAACGCGAATCCGCCGCCCTGCATGTCCTCGCACAGGGCGCGGCAGCCGCCGAAGTGCTCGGCGAACTCGGGCCTGTCCTGCCAGGCCTTCATCGCGTCCACGTCGCGCCATGAGGCGAAGGACACGTAGTGGCCCGGATTGCCCAGATCGCGGATCAGGCGGGCGAAGAGGAAGCCCTCGTTCGCTTCCTTGGTCCATGTGAGGAAGGCCGTCCAGCGGTCGACGAACTCGTCTTCCTTGCCCTCGGAGACCTTCCAGTTCCCAGAAGCCCAGTAGTTACTCGCCTCGGACATCGCACACCACCTCGGTACGGGCCCCCACTCCAGGTTAGGCCCGTACCGATCGGTCACCCCGGGCCGTCAGCCGAGCGGGTGCATCCAGCCGTGGGTGTCGGCGCTGTGGCCGGTCTGGAGCTCCAGGAGGGCCTTGCGCAGGCGCATGGTGACCGGGCCGGGCTCGCCGTCGCCCTGGATCCAGTTGGCGCGCTCGGACTTGACCGAGCCGACCGGGGTGATGACCGCGGCGGTGCCGCAGGCGAACACCTCGGTCAGGGTGCCGTTCTCGTTGTCGCGCTTCCAGTCCTCGGTGGTGATCCGGCCTTCCTCGGCGGTGTAACCGAGGTCGCGGGCGATGGTGAGGAGGGAGTCGCGGGTGATGCCGGGAAGGAGCGAGCCGGTGAGCTCCGGGGTGACGATGCGCTGTGTGCCGTCCTCCTGCCCGTACACGAAGTACAGGTTCATCCCGCCCATCTCCTCGATCCAGCGGTGCTCGACGGCGTCGAGCCAGACCACCTGGTCGCAGCCGTGCGAGGCCGCCTGGGCCTGCGCGACCAGCGAGGCCGCGTAGTTGCCGCCGGTCTTGGCCGCGCCGGTGCCGCCCTTGACCGCGCGGACGTAGTCCTCGGAGAGCCAGACGGAGACGGGCTTGACGCCGCCGGGGAAGTACGCGCCGGCGGGCGAGGCGATGACGATGAAGAGGAACTCGTTGGCCGGGCGGACGCCGAGGCCGACCTCGGAGGCGAACATGAAGGGCCGCAGGTAGAGGGAGGCCTCGCCGGAGTCCGGCACCCAGGCGCGGTCCTGCTTGATGAGCGCGTCGCAGGCCTCGATGAACAGCTCGGTGGGCAGCTCCGGCATCGCCATCCGGCGGGCGGAGGACTGGAAGCGCGCGGCGTTGGCCTCGGGGCGGAAGGTGGCCACGGTGCCGTCGGGCTGGCGGTAGGCCTTGAGACCCTCGAAGATCGTCTGCGCGTAGTGCAGGGTCATGTTCGCGGGGTCGATCGAGAGCGGCGCGTACGGGACCAGCTCGGCATCGTGCCAGCCGCGGCCCTCGGTCCACTTGATCGTCACCATGTGGTCGGTGAAGTGGCGGCCGAAGCCGGGGCTGGCCAGGATCGCCTCGCGCTCCGCGTCGGACAGCGGGTTCGAGGAGGGCTTGAGCTCGATCGTGGGCGTCGTCATGAGTGCTTGTCCTTCACCGGTTGTGTATGGCGGACCGCGCTCACGGCGTACTAGGACGTCCGAGCTTCCCCGCATTCCGCGGCCTCGCGTTCGATTATCGCGCGCGCGAGGACTTCGGAGAAGCGGGGACAGCGGCCCAGGGGAGATGGTGGCACCCGGGGCCGCACAGGAAAAGCCGCCAGGTCCCATTTGTGACCCGACGGCTTCCTGAGGTGGAGCTGCCGGGTCAGCCGGCTACTCGAGCGGCGAGGGCGTCGCCGATCGCGTCGGTGGAGCGGAAGGTTCCGTCGCGCTCCGCCAGGTCGGCGGAGACCGCGTCCTCGATGCGGACGGCCTGGGCCTCGTAGCCCAGGTGACGCAGCAGCAGGGCGACGGAGAGGATCGTCGCGGTCGGATCGGCCTTGCCGGTGCCGGCGATGTCCGGGGCCGAGCCGTGAACGGGCTCGAACATGGACGGGAAGGCGCCGGTCGGGTTGATGTTCCCGGAGGCGGCGAGGCCGATGCCGCCGGTCACGGCGGCGGCCAGGTCGGTGAGGATGTCACCGAAGAGGTTGTCCGTGACGATGACGTCGAAGCGCTCGGGCTGGGTGACGAAGAAGATCGTCGCGGCGTCGACGTGCAGGTAGTCGGTGGTGACCTCGGGGTACTCCTGGCCGACCTTGTCGAAGATGTTCTTCCACATGTGGCCCGCGTACACGAGGACGTTGTTCTTGTGGACCAGCGTCAGCTTCTTGCGGGGACGGGAGTTGGCCCGCTCGTACGCGTCACGGACGACGCGCTCGACGCCGTACGCGGTGTTGATGCTGACCTCGGTGGCCACCTCGGCGGGGGTGCCGGTGCGCAGGCTGCCGCCGTTGCCGGTGTACGGGCCCTCGGTGCCCTCGCGGACCACGACGAAGTCGATGTCCGGGCGGCCGGCCAGCGGGGTGGCGGTGTTGGGGAACAGCTTCGACGGGCGCAGGTTGATGAAGTGGTCGAAGGCGAAGCGGAGCTTCAGCAGGAGGCCGCGCTCCAGCACGCCGGACGGGACCGAGGGGTCGCCGATGGCGCCCAGCAGGATCGCGTCGTGGTGCTTGAGGGCTTCGAGCTCCGCGTCCGGGAGGGTCTCACCGGTGCGGTGCCAGCGCTGCGCGCCGAGATCGTATTGCCTGGTCTCCAGCTTCACATCCTGGGGCAGGACCGCGGTAAGGACTTTGAGTCCCTGAGCCACGACTTCCTGGCCGATGCCATCACCGGGGATCACTGCGAGATTGATGCTGGTCGACATGGCGGAACCGTACTCCCTGTCCCAGCCCTCAGACATTCCGCGTCCACCATCCGGACGCAGAATGTCCCGGGAGGGCGCTGGTCAGTGGCCGGTCGCCCCGCCGTTGTCGCGGCGGTCGAGGGCCCGCTGGAGGGCCGCGGCGGCGTTCTTGCGGTCGGCGGCCGAGGCGGACGTGTGACGGACGCGGCGGACGGCGGTGGTTGCGGTCATGGTGATCGACTCCTTGAGATCACGGCGTGGCGAAGCCACGGATGAGGGGTTCCTTCAAGGCGCCGGAAGAGGCGGGGAGCAGTGCGCCGCAGGGGTTGCCTGCCAGGGGCGCGCGCTCTCGACCGCCATTCGCCCGATCGGCGAGACGTTCGGCTCCTACAAAGCTAGGGCAGGTCCCGCTGTATGTCTCGGCAATTACTCGGACTTCCTACTATCTGAGACGAGCAGCCCCTCGGAAAGCTCCGTTCCGAGGGTCCGGTTCAGCCCTTCTCGGAGCGGAGTTCCCTGATCAGAGCCCGTACGGCGAGGGTCGAGGCTGATTCCGGTGTGGTGACGTACCCCACGTGCCTCACCGGCCCCTGGGGCCCCAAATCGGTGATGTCGACCGCCTCGGTCGCCTCCCGCAGGGACAGCTCGGGCATGATCGCCATGCCGAGCCCGCGGCCGACCATGGTCAGCACCATCGCGTCGTCCTCCGCTGTCACCGTCGCCCGCGGTATCCAGTCCTGGGCCCGCCACCAGGCACGTGTGTAGGAGCCGCAGTTCTCGTCCCAGTCCATCAGGGGCAGCGCCCTGGGGTCCGGATGCCCGGCCGGGTGCACCAGGCGGTACGCCTCCTGCTGGCCGCGCCGCGCGCCTCCGCGCCCATGACCTCGTACAGGCGCAGGATCCGGCGGGCGTGGCCGACCGCCCGCTCCCCCGCCCGGGTCGGCGAGGCCCCGGTCCGCCCCCGTTCGAAGAGCACCGCGCCGATCTTGGCCTCACTGCCGCGCACCGAGTGCGAGACGGCCGACTGGGTGAGGCCGAGCGCGGCGGCCGCCGCGGAGAAGCCGCCGGTCTCGGCGACGGCGACCAGGATCCGCAGTTCCTGCGGGAGCAGTTCGGCCACGGGGTTCCCCACCTCGCTCTATGAGCGCCGTTCATGGATGCGCGGCTTCCATGAACGCAACCCCCTGCCCGGCCGCGGGATTCCTTCCTAGCGTCGGGGCCATGACCGAGAACACCGCGTACGCCGTCCACCAGATCGCCCGCCCCACCGGCTTCCCCGCCGCGACCGACTTCGCCTACACCTCCTTCCCGGTCCCGGAACCGGCGCCCGGCACCGCCCTGGTGGCGAACCTGCTGCTCTCGGTGGACCCGCCCCCAGCTACCGCTGGGAGGTGCCCCCGCACCGCGAGATGATGGACGGCGGCGAGGACGGCTTCGAGCTGAACACCCCGCTGGAGGGCCGCTCGGTGGGCCGGGTGATCGCCTCCCGCGATCCGGGGCTGCGCGAGGGCGACCTGGTCTTCCACCGCGAGGGCTGGCGTACGCACGCCCTCGTCACCCTCGGCGTGCGCGGCACGCGCAAGGTGCGCACCCACGAGGGCGTCCCGCTCGAGGCGCACCTCTCCATCCTGGGCGGCACGGGACTGACCGCGTACGCGGCCCTGACCCGGACGGCGGCGCTGCGGGCGGGCGAGGACCTCTTCGTCTCCGCCGCCGCGGGCGGGGTCGGCACGGCCGCCGGGCACATCGCCCGGCTGCTCGGCGCCCGCCGGATCATCGGCAGCGCGGGCCCGGCGGCCAAGGTCCGCCACCTCACCGAGGTGCTCGGCTTCGACGCGGCCTTCGACTACCACGACGGGCCGGTCGGCGAGCAGCTCGCGAAGGCGGCTCCCGACGGCATCGACGTCTACGTGGACAACGTGGGCGGCGACCACCTGGCGGGCGCGATCGACGTTCTGCGCGCATACGGGCGGATCGCCTGGGTCGGCGCCGTCTCCACGTACAACGGCGACCGGTCCCCCGCCGCGCCCCGCAACCTCTTCGAAGTCGTCAACAAATCCCTGCGCCTGGAAGGGGTATTGGTTCGCGATCACACCAATCTGCAGGACGAGCTGGAGGACTTCCTGGTGCCTCATCTGCGCAGCGGCCGGATCGGTACCGATACCACCGTTGTGCAGGGATTCGATCACACGGTGGACGCCTTCCGCGGCATGCTCCGCGGGGACAATCTGGGCAAGATGCTCGTGCGGATCGCCAACTGAATCCATTCATCGGTAAGTTCACCGAACTCTTGCCGCACGGATGTAGACCTTTGAGGCGGCCCCCGTCACCCTTGCCGTCAATGTGCCGACGGGGCACTCGAGTGGGAGGCGAGGGGCCAGTGACACCGATCAGCCGCAGAGGTTTCGTGGGAATCGGCGCCGGGCTGATGGCGGGGTCGGCCCTGCCCGCCGCGCTGCCGACGACGGCGGCCGCGGCCGCCGCGACCGGCACCATCACCGACGTGCGGCACGTGGTGATCCTGATGCAGGAGAACCGCGGCTTCGACCACTACTTCGGCCGGCTGAAGGGCGTGCGCGGGTTCGGCGACCGCGCCGCCGGCAACCTCCCGGGCGGCTGGGGCATGTTCAACCAGCCCAACTGGGGCGGCCGCCAGTACCCGTGGAAGCTCAGCTCCACCCCGCCGGCGGGCGGCGTGGACGGCGAGACCCTGGCCCAGTGCAACGGCGACCTCCCGCACAGCTGGACCTCGCAGCACGCGGCCTGGAACAAGGGCCGGATGGACAACTGGGTCACCGGCGTCGGCAACACGCGCACGCTCGGCTATCTGGACCGGGGAGACATCCCCTTCCATTACGGCCTCGCCGACCACTACACCATCTGCGACGCGTACTTCTGCTCCGCCCTCAGCGCGACCGGCCCGAACCGGACCTTCCTGTGGAGCGGCAGGATCGATGCCTCCAGCAAGGACGGCGGCGACGAGTCCGGGCTGACCTGGGAGACCTACGCCGAGGCCCTCCAGCGGGCCGGCATGAGCTGGAAGGTCTACCAGAACGCCCAGGACAACTACGGGGACAACGGGCTCGCCTACTTCAAGAAGTTCACGGACGCGGTCCCCGGCAACCCGCTGTGGGACCGGGGCATGGGCTCGGTCCCCAGGGTCACCGGCTCCACCCCGGACGACATCGCGGCCGCGATCCGCGCCGACGTCCTCGCGGGCACCCTCCCCCAGGTGTCCTGGGTCGTGGCCAGCGAGGCCTTCTCCGAGCACCCCTACGCCCCGCCCGGCGACGGCGCGCACTTCGTGGACCTGGTCTACCGGGCGCTCGCCGCGAACCCGGAGGTCTTCGACTCCACCGTCCTCTTCCTCAACTACGACGAGAACGACGGCTTCTTCGACCACGTGCCGCCGCCCGTCGCTTCGCCGGGCACCCCCGGCGAGTACCTGGACGGCGCCCCGATCGGGCTCGGCTTCCGCGTCCCGATGATCGTGATCTCCCCGTGGACCCGCGGTGGCTGGGTGAGCTCGGAGGTCTTCGACCACACCTCGGTCCTGCGGTTCATGGAGAAGTGGACGGCCGCCCTCGGCACCCCCGCCACCTGTCCGAACATCAGCGCGTGGCGCCGCAAGGTGGTCGGCGACCTGACCGGCGTCTTCGACTTCGCGCACCCGGTCCACGGGGTCCCCGCGGGCCTCCCGTCCACCGCCGAGGTGATCGGCCAGTCCACCTGCGGCCCGCTCCCCAACCCGGTGCCGCAGGACAACGCCCTCCCGGCGCAGGAGCCCGGCACCCGCCCGGCGCGGGCGCTGCCGTACCAGGTGAACGGCAATCTGGACCGTTTCGAGTTCGGGGCGGCCGGCAAGATCCTGGCCTGGTTCTCGATGACGAACCAGGGCGCCGAGGCGAAGCAGGCGGCGCACTTCTCGATCCACCCGCACCAGCACCGGGACACGGCGGCCTGGCAGTACACGGTCGACCCGGGCGCCGCCGGCAGCGACTACTTCAACATCGGCTTCGGCCACGGCTCGGGCAAGTACGACATCTCGATGCACGGGCCGAACCGCTTCCTGCGCCGCTTCATCGGCGACGCGTCGAAACCGGGCAAGGACATCGAGGTGGCGGCCCGCTTCGCGGTCGAGCCGGGCACCGGCAGGACGGCGCTCTACTTCAGGATGAAGAACTCCTCCGCTTCCCCCGTCACCTTCACGATCCGCGCGAACGCCTACCGCACGGACGGCCCGTGGACCTACACCGTCCCGGCGAACTCCTCGCGGCAGGACCACTTCAACGCCGTGGCCTACCACAACGGCTGGTACGACTTCACGATCCTGGCCGACTGCGACGGCACCTGGTCGCGCCGCTACACGGGCCACATCGAGTCGGGCACGCCGAGCGTCTCGGGCTGACGGCGGCTACAGCACGTCGCCGTTGCGCCAGTCGAAGTCCAGCCTCCCGGCGGTGTCCGGGAGGGTCCCGCCGGGCGGGGTCCACACGTACGTGGACCCCTCCTCCTCGCGCAGGCGCACGGGCCCGTCCGGCGAGAGCACCCCGATCCGGCCGGGCCACACGGACCAGCCACGGCCGCGGTACAGCCCGGCTCCGTCGTCCGACGCCGACAGCGCGCCGAGCACGTAGGCCCGCCCGATGACCGTTTCCAGGCCCGCCATGACGGCGCCGCCGATCCCCCTGCGCCGCCGGTCGGCCCGTACGGCCACGGCCTCGACGTACCCGGTGCGCAGGGCCACGCCCCGGTGCACGACCCTGCGCTGGACCACGCTCCCGTGCCCGACCAGCTCCCCGCCCTCGTGCACCAGGGCGTGCATCCCGCCGAGCCCGTGCTCGAAGTCCTCGTCGGAGAAGTCCCCTTCGAAGGCCTCGTCCAGCATCGCCCGGATCTCCTCCAGCGCCCCGGGGCCCAACTGAGAGGTGTGCGCGAGGCGTGTCCGCGTATCGGTCATGGAACCAGTGTCTCCCCGCCACGAATCGACCGGCATGTTCCTGGCCATCCCCCCGCCCGCCTCAGCACACTCGCTGCATGTCGTCCGATACCCAGCAGTGGACCCCGACCCACGGCCAGCCGTACCGCCCCGCCCCCTACCGGCCCGAGCGGATGCCGGGCGAGGAATCCATCGCCCGCTCCGCCGCGTTGCGGGCGCGGATGGACGAGCGGCGGACCGTACGCCACTTCTCCCCCGACCCGGTGCCCGAGCAGGTGGTCCGGGACGCCGTCGCGTGCGCCGCGACCGCCCCCTCCGGCGCCCACCAGCAGCCGTGGACCTTCGTCCTGGTCAAGGATCCGGGCGTACGGGCACGGATCCGCGCCGCCGCCGAGCAGGAGGAGGCGCTCTCCTACGACGGCCGCCTCGGCGAGGAATGGCTCGCCGCCCTGCGCCCCCTGGGCACGGACGCCGTCAAGACCCACCTCACGGACGCCCCGGCCCTCGTCGTGGTCTTCCAGCAGCGCTACTGGCTCGGCCCGGACGGCACGAAGCGCAAGCACTACTACGTCGACGAGTCGGTCGGCATCGCGGTCGGCATGCTCCTGTCCGCCCTCCACCTGAGCGGCCTGGCGGCCCTCGTCCACACCCCGAGCCCGATGCGCTTCCTCGGCCAGGTCCTGAACCGCCCCGAGAACGAGAAGGCCTTCGCCGTCATCCCCATCGGCTACCCGTCGCCGGACTGCGAGGTCCCCGCCCTGGTCCGCAAATCCCTGACCCAGGTCCTCGTCGAGGTCTAGGAATGGAACCGCCCCCGCTCCGGACTTGGGGGTACCGGGGCGGGGGCGGGGTTCAGTGGGCCGGAGGGTCAGCCCATGTGGGGGTAGCCGTACTCGGTCGGCGCGACCAGGGTCTCCTTGATGGAGCGGGTCGAG
Organism: Streptomyces sp. NPDC028910; assembly: GCF_055564955.1. NCBI lineage: Bacteria > Bacillati > Actinomycetota > Actinomycetes > Kitasatosporales > Streptomycetaceae > Streptomyces > Streptomyces sp. NPDC028910. The sequence goes on from NZ_JBVHVF010000019.1 coordinate 148,696, forward strand.
GTCCAGCGCTGCAGGTTGGTCGCGGCGCCCGCCTTGTCGTTCGTGCCGGAGGCGCGGCCGCCGCCGAAGGGCTGCTGGCCGACGACGGCGCCCGTGGACTTGTCGTTGATGTAGAAGTTGCCCGCCGCGAAGCGGAGCTTCTCCATCGCGTCCGCGGCCGCGTACCGGTCCGCCGCGATGACCGAGCCGGTCAGGGCGTACGCCGAGACGGACTCCATCTGCGCCAGCATCGCGTCGAAATCGGCGTCCTCGTAGACGTGCACGGCGAGGATCGGGCCGAAGTACTCGGTCGTGAAGACCTCGTTCCCCGGGTCGGTGCACGCGATGACGGTCGGACGGACGAAGTAGCCCTCCGAGTCGTCGTACGTGCCGCCCTCGACGATCTCGCAGGTCGGGTCGGCCTTCGCCCGGTCGATGGCGGCCTTGTTCTTCGCGAACGAGCGCTCGTCGATGACGGCGCCGATGAAGTTGCCCAGGTCGCGGACGTCACCCATGGTGATGCCGTCGACCTCGGCCGCGAAGGCCTCCTTGAAGCCGTCGTTCCAGATCGAGGCCGGGATGTAGGCGCGGGAGGACGCCGAGCACTTCTGGCCCTGGAACTCGAAGGAGCCGCGGGTCAGCGCGGTCTTCAGGATCGCGCGGTCCGCGGACGGGTGCGCGACGACGAAGTCCTTGCCGCCGGTCTCCCCGACCAGCCGCGGGTAGGACTTGTACTTCTCGATGTTGTTGCCGACCGTCTTCCACAGGTACTGGAAGGTCTTGGTCGAGCCGGTGAAGTGGATGCCGGCCAGCTCGGGGTGGTTCAGGGCCACTTCCGACACCGCGATGCCGTCGCCCGTCACCAGGTTGATGACGCCCTTCGGCAGGCCGGCCTCCTCCAGGAGCTCCATCAGGAGGACCGCGGAGTGGGTCTGCGTCGGGGACGGCTTCCACAGGACCACGTTGCCCATGAGGGCCGGGGCGGTCGGCAGGTTGCCGGCGATGGCCGTGAAGTTGAACGGCGTGATCGCGTAGACGAAGCCTTCGAGCGGGCGGTGGTCGCTGCGGTTCCACACGCCGGCGGAGTTCGCGACCGGCTGCTCGGCCAGGATCTGGCGGGCGAAGTGGACGTTGAAGCGCCAGAAGTCGACGAGCTCGCACGGGGTGTCGATCTCCGCCTGCTGCACGGTCTTCGACTGGCCCAGCATGGTGGAGGCGGCGAGCTTCTCGCGCCACGGCCCGGACAGCAGCTCGGCGGCGCGCAGGATGATCGCGGCGCGGTCGTCGAAGGACATCGAGCGCCAGGCCGGGGCGGCGGCCAGGGCGGCGTCGATGGCCTCCTGCGCGTCGGCCTCGGTGGCGTTGGCGTAGGTGCCGAGCACCGACTTGTGGTCGTGCGGCTGGACCACGTCGAAGCGCTCGCCGCCGCCCATCCGCTTGACGCCGTTGATCGTCATGGGAAGTTCGATCGGGTTCTCGGACAGCAGCTTGAGCTGCGCTTCGAGCCGCGTGCGCTCCGGGCTCCCGGGGGCGTACGTGTGGACCGGCTCGTTGACCGGCGCGGGGACCTGGGTCACAGCATCCATGGGGCTGGTAACTCCTTGACCTAGTTCTTGGCTAGTTCTTGGTGATCATCGAGCGGAGGAAGAAGAGCAGGTTGGCCGGCTTCTCCGCGAGGCGGCGCATGAAGTAGCCGTACCAGTCCGTCCCGTAGGCGGTGTAGACGCGCATCCGATGCCCTTCGGCGGCGAGCCGCAGGTGCTCTTCGCTGCGGATGCCGTACAGCATCTGGAACTCGTACTCGTCCAGTTTGCGCCCGGCCTGGCGCGCGAGCTCCTGGCCGATGGCGATCAGACGCGGGTCGTGGGACCCGATCATCGGGTAGCCCTCGCCCTCCATCAGGATCTTCAGGATCCGGACGTACGCCTTGTCGATCTCCGCCTTGTCCTGGTACGCGACCTCGGCGGGCTCCTTGTAGGCGCCCTTCACGATCCGGACGCGGCTGCCGGCGGCGGCCAGGCGGCGGGCGTCGGCCTCCGTGCGGAAGAGGTACGCCTGGATCACGCAGCCGGTCTGCGGGAAGTCCCGGCGCAGCTCCTCGTGGATGGCGAACATCGAGTCGAGGGTGGTGTGGTCCTCGGCGTCGAGCGTCACGGTGGTGCCGATGGCGGCCGCGGCCTCGACGACCGGGCGCACGTTGGCGAGCGCCAGCTCGTGGCCGCCCTCCAGTGACTGGCCGAACATCGACAGCTTGACGGACATCTCGGCCCTCTCGCCGAGGTCGAGCTCCGCGAGCCGCTCGACGAGCTGGAGGTAGGCGTCCCGGGCGGCGTGGGACTGCTCCACCGTGGTGATGTCCTCGCCCACGACGTCGAGGGTGACCTCGAGGCCGCCGCGCGTGAGGTCCTCGACGATCGGGATGACCTCGTCGACCGTCTCACCGGGGATGAATCGATTCACCACGGGCTTGGTCACCGGGGCGGCAGAGACGATACGACGCATCTTGTCGCTGCGCGAAGCGGCGAGGATCACGGGACCCAGCACGGGGGCACCTCCAGCGGGTGGCAGAAGAAAAGCGCAAGTGAAACCACCGTGAAACCTAAGGATCGCTTTGATCCTCTGCCATCGACAGCTGTCACGCATCCGTGTCCCGGATCTCATACATCTGTCTGAAGAGCCGGCTCCGGGGTGGGAGAATGTCCGGGTGAAGGGCGATTACCAGGACCTGGTGGACGAGATCTCGGCGCTGCTCGGTGCCCCGGCGACCCTGGAGAACCGGGACTTTCGCCTCATCGCCTTCGGCGCGCACGACAGCGAGGACGACCTCGCGATGGATCCCGTACGGACCCGCTCGATCCTGACGCGCCAGTCGACGGCGGCCGTCCGGTCCTGGTTCGAGGGTTTCGGCATCGCCCGCGCCACCGGACCCGTCCGGATCCCGGCGGCGCCCGACGCGGGGGTCTTCCGGGGGCGGATCTGCCTGCCCGTGCGGTACCGGGGCATCGTGCACGGCTACGTATGGCTCCTCGACCAGGAGCCCGGCAAGCCCGGCCCCGAGCCGGCGGCGCTGGCCGCGGCCATGGAGGTGGCCCAGCGGATCGGGGTCCTCCTCGCCGAGGAGGCGAAGGCGGGGGCCGACCTGTCGCGGGAGTTCCTGGCGGTGCTCACGGCCGGGCGCGGCTGGCAGCAGGACATGGCGGTGGCCGCACTGCGGGTCGCCCTCGGCCCGGGCGGGGACGGGCTGCACGCGGTGGTCTGCCTGGCGCCGTGGCCCGGGGAGGCACCGGCGTCGGTACCGGGCGCGGCGGCCGTGTGCGTCGTACCGCGGCGGGGCGGGCGTGACGCGGGTGAAGGCGGTACGGGCCCTGCCGGCGACCTGGCTCTGGCGGTACTGCTCCGGCTGCGCTCGACGGACGCGCTGGCCCCGGCCCTGACGGCGGTGGCCCGGCTGCTGCCCGGCGCGCCGGGGCGGGCGGGCACGGCAGGGACGGCAGGGACGGCAGGGACGGCAGGGACGGCGGGCACGGCCGGAGCGGCGGGGGCCGCCCCGGATCCCGGAGGCTCCCGGGAGGCCGGACCCGCGCGGGACCCCGGACCCGCCCACCGGATGACCGCCGGAGTCGCCGATCCCGTCCGGGGTCTCGCGGCGCTGCCCGCCGCCTGGGAGCAGGCCGTGGCCGCGGCCCGGGCGGCCGTCGCGCAGCCCCGGCTCGGCCCGGTCGCGCACTGGTCGGCGATCGGCCCGTACCGGCTGCTGGCCGCCCTGGCCGCCGACCCGGTGGACGATCCGGCGGTGCGCGCCCTGCTGGCCCCCGCCCACCGCGAACTCGCCCGCACCGCCGAGGTGTTCCTTGACTGCGCCGGTCAGGCGGGCCGGGCGGCGGCCGCCCTGGGCGTCCACCGCCAGACCCTCTACTACCGCCTCGGCCGCGTGGAGCAGCTGACCGGCCTCGACCTGGACGCGGGCGAGGACCGCCTGCTGCTCCACATGGCCCTCAAGGCCGTCCGCCTGACCTGACCCGAAATCCGGCCCTCACTTGGGGGTTGCCCCGATGCCCGGGCGGGCACCGGTCGCGTACCGTCGCGAACAGCATGGGCCTTCCGTTCGCCGGCCGAGTGCGGACGCGCGCAGACACCCGGGGGGACGCTCGTGCTCTCCGGTGGCGGTGGGCCCGAAGGGGGCAGTCTGGTGGGGCCGATGGCCCTCCTCACCACCTCGAAGGGGCCGCACGCCCGCGCGAAGGTCCTCATCACCGTGTGAGCGACGCTGCGGCTCCGCTCACCCCCGGGAGCGTGTCATCGCCTCCGCGGCCCGGCGCATGCCCTCGGTGAACTCCTCCGCCGTGGCCGCCGACTCCGGGTCGAACAGCCACTGGATCATCAGCCCGTTCAGCAGCGCCTGGTAGAAGGTGCCCAGCGTGCGTACGTCCCGCTCGTCGAGCTGGTCCTCCGGGGTGCCGGTCAGCATCGAGATCAGGCCCCGGCGCGCCTCGGCCTGCGAGGCCGCCAGCATGGCCCGACGCTCGGGCCGCTGGTCCCCGCCCAGCGCCACCTCCAGGCCGGCCGCCCAGACGGGACCCGACTTCTCGTGCTGCGCCAGCACGCCTTCCCAGAGCGCGCGGAAGCGCTCCAGCGAGCCGCCCTCACCTTCGAGGCCGTCCTGGAAGACCGCACCCCACTCCTCCATCAGGCCGATGAAGGCCTGGGTGAGCAGGGCGTCCTTCGAGCCGTAGTGGTAGCCGATGGAGGCCAGGTTCGTCCCCGAGGCGCTGACGATGTCGCGCGCGGTGGTGCGCACGAACCCCTTCTCGACCAGGCACTTCTTGGCGCCGTCGAGCAGATCTTCGCGATGTCCCATGGCCACACGGTAGCAAGACAGCCGTCCCAGACACCAGTTCCATACGCTCGTCACAGACAGCCGTTTAATACGCCTGTATGTTCCTGCCCATGACGAACCCCGCCGCCACAGCGCCCCGCGCCGGCCGCCGCGAATGGACCGCCTTCACCGTCCTCCTGCTGCCCCTGCTCCTGGTCTCGATGGACGTCTCCGTCCTCTACTTCGCCATCCCGGCCATCACCGACCAGCTCGACCCGAGCGCCACCCAGCAGCTCTGGATCTTCGACAGCTACGCCTTCGCCCTCTCGGGCCTGCTGATCACGATGGGCTCGCTCGGCGACCGGATCGGCCGCCGCAAACTGCTGCTGATCGGCGCCACCGCCTTCGGCCTCGCCTCGGTCGGCGCCGCCTACGCCACCAGCGCCGAGATGCTGATCGCGGCCCGCGTCCTGCTCGGCATCGGCGGCGCCACCCTGATGCCCTCCACGCTGGCCCTCGTACGCAACCTCTTCCAGGACGACCAGCAGCGCGGCCGGGCCATCGCCATCTGGTCCGGAGCCATGACCGGCGGCATCGCACTCGGCTCGGTACTGAGCGGTGTGATGCTGAACCACTTCTCCTGGGGCTCCGTCTTCCTGATCAACGTGCCCGCCATGCTGCTCCTGCTGATCCTGGTCCCGGTCCTGGTCCCCGAGTTCAAGGACCCGGCCCCCGGCCGCTTCGACCTGCTGAGCGTCCCGCTGTCCATGGCCGCCGTGCTGCCGGTCGTCTACGGCCTCAAGGAGATCGCCGCCGAGGGCTTCGAGCCCCTCTACCTGCTCTGCCTCGCCGTCGGCCTGGCCTTCGGATACGCCTTCGTCCGCCGCCAGCGCACCCGTGACGACGCCATGGTCGGCCGGGCGCTGTTCCGCGGCCCCGGCCTCGGGGCGGGCATCGGCCTGAACACCGTCGCCGCCTTCGCCATGATGGGCTCGGCCTACTTCACCACCCAGTACCTCCAGTCGGTGCTGGGCATGGGCACCCTGGAAGCCGCCCTGTGGAGCCTCGCCCCCTCGGTCGTCATCGGCGCCGCGGCCCCCCTCTCGGCCGCCCTGGCCCAGAAGGTGGACCGGGCCTACGTCATCGCCGGCGGGTTCGTCCTCGCCGCCGCCGGCTTCGCCCTGGTCGGCCTGGTGGACACCGCCTCGCTGTGGCTGCTGCTGACCGGCTCCGGAGTACTGGCCTCGGGCATCGTCACCGTGATGTCCCTGGTCTCCGACATGGCGCTCGCCTCGGCCCCCGCCGAGAAGGCCGGCTCCGCCGCCTCCCTGCTGGAGACCGGGGCGGAGTTCGGCGGCGCCCTGGGCATGGCGGTCCTCGGCAGCCTGGGCACCGCGGTCTACCGCGGCGACCTGGAGGATTCCGAGCCCGCCGTGCGGGAGACCCTGGGCGGTGCCGTGGCCACCGCCCAGCAGATCGGCGGGGCGGCCGGCGGGCAGGTGCTGACCGTGGCCCGGGAGGCCTTCGTCCACGGAATGCAGTACGCGGCCTGGAGCGGCACGGCGCTGCTGCTCGGGGCGGCCGTGGTCGCCGCGGCTCTGATGCGGGGGACCGAAGCTCCTGCCCCGCCCGCGGCGGAGCCGGCCGACGGTGCCGGGATCCTGGTCCACGAGGCGACGTACAACTGATCCGTGCGGCGGGGCCGGTGGAACGCGGAAGGGCCCGGGGATCACCCCCCGGGCCCTTCCTCATGTCGCTATACCGCTATGTCGCTATACCGCTATGCCGCTATACCGCCGTGGCGCGGCCCGAGCGGACTCAGGCGAGGCTGACCGTGCGCGCCGAGGCGGCGCCGATCTCGGCGGCGATGTCCGCGAGGACGTTCGCCGGTACCTCGGCGTCGACCGTGAGGACGGCGAGCGCCTCGCCGTGCTCCTCCGCGCGCGCGACCTGCATGCCCGCGATGTTCAGACCGGCCTCGCCGAGGACGCGGCCGACCGCGCCGACCACGCCGGGGCGGTCGGTGTAGCGCAGCACGACCATGTAGTCGGCGAGCGCCAGGTCCACGTCGTACTCGCCGACGCCGACGATCTTCTGCAGGTGCTTCGGCCCCGCGAGCGTGCCGGAGACCGAGACCTCCTGGCCGTCCGACAGGGTGCCGCGGACGGTCACCACGTTGCGGTGGTCCGGGGACTCCGAGCTGGTGGTCAGGCGCACCTCGACACCGCGCTCCTGCGCGAACAGCGGGGCGTTGACGTAGGAGACCGTCTCGTCGACGACGTCCTCGAAGACGCCCTTGAGCGCGGAGAGTTCCAGCACCTTGACGTCGTGCTGGGTGATCTCGCCGCAGACCTCGACGTCGAGGCGGACCGCCACCTCGCCCGCGAGGGCGGTGAAGATGCGGCCGAGCTTCTCGGCGAGCGGCAGACCGGGACGGACGTCCTCGGCGATGACGCCGCCCTGGACGTTGACCGCGTCCGGCACGAGCTCACCGGCGAGCGCGAGGCGCACCGACTTGGCGACCGAGACACCGGCCTTCTCCTGGGCCTCGTCCGTGGACGCGCCGAGGTGGGGGGTGCAGACGACCTGGTCGAGCTCGAAGAGCGGGGAGTCCGTGCAGGGCTCCTTCGCGTACACGTCGAGGCCGGCGCCGGCGACGCGGCCCTCCTTGATGGCCGAGTACAGCGCGGCCTCGTCCACGATCCCGCCGCGCGCGGCGTTGACGATGCGGACGGACGGCTTCACCTTGTGCAAGGCCTCGTTCCCGATGAGACCGAGGGTCTCGGGGGTCTTGGGCAGGTGCACGGTGATGAAGTCGGCGACCTCGAGGAGCTCGTCCAGCGTCAGCATCTTGACGCCCATCTGGGCGGCGCGCGCGGGCTGTACGTAGGGGTCGTACGCGACGACCTTCATCCCGAAGGCGGACATGCGCTGGGCCACCAGGACGCCGATGCGGCCGAGGCCGACGACGCCGAGGGTCTTCTCGCTGAGCTCGACGCCCGTGTACTTGTTCCGCTTCCACTCACCGTTCTTCAGAGCGGTGTTGGCCTGCGGGATGTTGCGGGCCGTGGCGACGAGCAGGCCACAGGCGAGCTCGGCCGCGGTCACGATGTTGGAGGTCGGGGCGTTGACGACCATCACGCCGGCCTTGGTGGCGGCGGAGACGTCGACGTTGTCCAGACCGACGCCGGCGCGCGCGACGACCCGCAGCTTCTTGGCCACGGCGATCGCCTCGGCGTCGACCTTGGTGGCGGAGCGGACGAGGATCGCGTCGACGTCGACGATCGCGGGCAGCAGCTCGGCGCGGTCGGCGCCGTTGCAGTGCCGGATCTCGAAGTCCGGGCCGAGCGCCTCGACGGTCGCGGGCGACAGCTCTTCGGCGATGAGTACGACAGGTTTCGAGCTCACGTGGGTCCTCACAAGTCCAGTGCGGACGGCCGTCCCGACGGCCGCAGGCGGTGGAGGGGGTAGCCGCGTGGAAGACGCACGACACTGTGGGCCTGACGCGTATGTGTTGAGCAGTGTAGTGGCGCTGACGGGCCGGATTTCCGCCTGTACGGAAGGATCACCCTTCCGTGGTTGGCCGGGTTGGACAAGCCACGCCCGTGCGGGCCGGATTCCCGGTCGCGCCGGCCGTACGGGCGGCCGCCGCGGGGCGGGGCCACCCGGGTGATGTGCGGCGGGGGGGGGGGGGGGGAGAGGCCCCCCCCCCCCCCCCCACCCCCCCCCCCCCCCCTCCCCCCCCCCCCCCCCCCCCCCCCCCCCCCCCCCCCCC
>NZ_JBVHVF010000020.1:0-147552 GCF_055564955.1 Streptomyces sp. NPDC028910
GGCTCGTACTGGACGTACTTGCGCGGTCCGACAACGCCGCGAGGTGCCGTGCCGGGCGCCGTGACCCGGTGAACCTTTCCGGTCACAGCACTAGCTAGAGGCACTCGGGCGTATCCGGGCCTATCCGGCGCTGGGCCGACTGCTGGCCCGCGATGGCGGGGCGCGGTCCGGCGGGGCAGCGTGGTGAGGCAACTGCCCCGCCTCCCCGCCCCGAGGTCCGCCCATGGCCACGAACCCCGTCACGGCGCCGAGCCCGTCCGATGCCCCGCCGGGCCCCGCCGCCGGCGCGGGGCGGCGGCGCGATCTCCTCTGGCTGGCCCCCGTCGCCGCCGCGTACGCCGTCGCCCAGCTGCTCCTGGCCGTGCCGGGCACCGGACTCGGCTGGGACGAGACCGTGTACGTCAGCCAGGTCGCGCCCGACGCTCCGGCCGCGTTCTTCAGCGCCCCGCGCGCCCGCGGCATCACCTACCTCGTCGCCCCCGTCGCGGCCCTCACCCCCTCCGTCACGGCGCTGCGGATCTACCTGGCGCTGCTGTCGGCCGCGGCGCTCCTGCTCTCCCTCTGGGTGTGGCGGCGACTGCTCCCGGCGCCCGTGCTCGCCCTGGCGGGGGTCCTCTTCGCCGGTCTCTGGCCGACCCTGTTCTACGGTCCGCAGGCCATGCCCAATCTCTGGGTGGCCTTCGGGGCGCTCCTCGCGGTCGGCTGCTTCCTGCGGGCCGCCCGCGATCCCGGCGACCGCCTCGCGCTCGCCGGGACCCTCGCCGGGACCGCCCTCGCCGCGCTCATGCGTCCCTCCGACGCCGTCTGGCTCGTCCTGCCCCTGGCCTGCGCCACCCTGGCCGTACGCGCCGGGCGGCGGCTCGCGCTGCTCGCGGCGCTCGCCGCGGGGGCGCTGCTCGGAGGCGCCGAGTGGGTCATCGAGGCCGAGCTCCGCTACGGCGGCTTCCTGACCCGGCTGCACCGCGCCGGCGAGATCCAGGGCGGGCTCGGCTGGCATCCGGCGTTCGGCGACCACCTGCGCGCCCTGGGCGGCCGGACGCTCTGCCGCCCGTGCGACGTGCCCTGGTCCCAGCCCGTCACCGGCCTGTGGTGGCTCGCGCTGCCGCTGCTGACCGCCGGCGGGCTCGTCACCGCGTACCGCGCCGGGCGGCTGCGCCTGGCCCTCGTACCGACGGCGGCCGCGCTGTCGCTGGCGGCGCCGTACCTGCTGATGGTCGGGTACGCGGCCCCCCGCTTCCTGCTGCCCGCCTACGCCCTGCTGGCCCTGCCCGTCGCCCTGTGCCTGGCCCGGATGCTCACCTGGGCCCGCGGCCGCCCGCTCGCCCTCGGGGTGCTCTGCCTGGCGCTGGCCGCGCACCTCGCGCTCCACCTCGCCCTCACCGCCACGCTGGGCGCGCGCGCCAGGGCCAACCGGACGGCTTTCACCGCCGCGGCCGCCGAGTTGCACCGCCAGGGGGTACGACCGCCCTGCGTGGTCAGCGGCGAGGAGGCCGTCCGGGTGGCGTTCCTCGCCGGTTGCGCCTCGCGCCAGGTCTACGGGGGCCACGACGGCAGCATCACCGCGGACGGGCTCGCCGCCCTCGCCCGCACCCGGCCCACGGCGGTGCTGGTGGCGGGCGGGGCGCCGCCGCCCCCGTGGGCGCGCGGCTGGCGGCCGCTCCCCCTGCCGGACCTCCCGGGCGGGGACGGCCACCTCGCCTATCTGTCCCCTTCGGCGCGGCCCGCATCCCCGGGGCCGGTCGAGGAGCGGGCGCTACGCGGGAACTGATGCGGTGAGCCGGCCGTCGGCCATCGTCACCGTACGGTCCATCCGCTCCAGGTGGGCGTGGTCGTGGGTGACCAGCACCGTGGCGGTGGAGCGCTCGCGGGTCAGGGTGACCAGCAGGTCGAGCACGGCCGCGCCGCGCTCGTGGTCCAGGGCACTGGTCGGCTCGTCGACCAGCAGCACGGCGGGCTCGTTCATCAGGGCACGGGCGATGTTGATCCGCTGGCGCTGCCCGCCGGAGAGCTGGTGGGGCCGCTTGTCGGCCTTGTCGGCCAGGCCCACCGCGTCCAGCAGGTCCAGCGCGCGCCGGCGCAGCCGCCGCGCGGGGCGGCCGGAGAGGTGGGCCATGACCTGGAGCTGTTCGGCGGCGGTCAGCGAGGCCAGCAGGTTCGGCTGCTGGAAGACGATGCCGATCTTCTCCCGGCGCAGGGCCGACTTCTCGGCGGGGCCGAGCCGCGTGGTGTCCTGGCCCGCGACGACGACCCGGCCGGAATCGGGGGTGACGAGGGTGGCGGCGACCGCGAGCAGGCTGGACTTGCCGGATCCGGAGGGTCCGATCACCGCCGTCAGCGTGCCGGCGGGCACCTCCAGGCGGACCGCGTCGAGGGCGGTGAGCCGGCTCTCGCCGTCGGGGTAAGTGAGCGTGGCGTCGTGGACGAGCAGGGTCATCGGGCGCTCCCGAGGGCGGTCAGCGGGTCGACGGCGGTGATCCGCCGGATGGACAGGGCCGCGCCCAGCGCGCCCAGCACGATCATGATCGCGGCGGGGACGAGCACCGTGGCGGCATCGAGGACGAAGGGCACGTCACCGTCGCTGATCAGCGCGCCGAAGCCGGCGGCGAGGGCGGTGCCCAGGCCGGTGCCGATGGCGAGCATCACCACGGCCTGGCCGAGGGCGTCCTTGAGGAGGTACGGGGTGGAGGCGCCCAGTGCCTTCAGGACGGCGACGTCCCCGCTGCGCTGGATCGTCCACACCGTGAAGAAGGCCCCTATCACCAGGGCCGAGATGACGAAGAGGAAGCCGCGCATCAGCTGGAGCGAGCCGTTCTCAGCCTGGTAGGACCCTATGGCGCCGAGGGCCTCGTCGACGGTCCTGGCCCTGGTGGCGGCGGCCTCGTCCGCGGCGGCGAGGTCCAGGCCGCTGCCGGAGACGGCGACGACGGTGGCGAGGGTGTCGATGGAGGTGCCCGGGTTGCCGATCCGCTGCCAGTCGTTGAGGTCCATCCAGACGACCGGGGTGTGGCTGTAGGCGGCGGTTCCGGAGACGGCGGCCACGGTCAGTTCGAGCGGGCCGATCTTGAGCTTTGCGCCGGCGGTGAGGCCGCCGAGCTCCTTCGCGGCCTTCTCGGCGAGGACCACCCGGCCCTGGGTGAGGCCGGCCTTCCGCGGTCCCAGCCCGCCGGCCGGGTCCACGCCGAAGACCGAGACCGCGGCGGTGCGCTCACCCGAGACGGCGTTGGTGGTGCGGATGCCCAGCGGCTCCGCCGACCTCACCCCGGGCTGCCCCCGCCAGGCCAGCCAGGCGGACTCGGGCACCTGGGAGTTGGTGAAGGACACCTTCTGGTCCCCGGTGGGCGCGGCGAAGGCCAGGTGCGAGGCGGGCAGACCGGTGATGGCCGAGACGTTCTCCCGGGCCAGGCCGGAGGTGAGCCCGGACAGCAGGCCGACCAGCAGCGTGATCAGCAGTACGACCGAGCCCATGAGGGCGAAGCGGCCCTTGGCGAACCGGAGATCTCTCCATGCGACGAACATGTTCCCCACCTTGGTCTTCCGCGTGGACACAAGGCATCGCGCCACGGTAGTGATCCTCGTATCGAAGGGCGCACGCGGACATCAAACTTTCGATTGACCGGGGCCGGCCGGCGCCGACTTACGCTGGTCGGGCGATGACTGCTCCCGTGCCCCGCGTGTCCCCCGCGCCCGCCGTTCCCACCGTTCCGGCCGCTCCCGGCGTTCCCGGAGTTCCCGGCGTTTCCGCCGTTCCGGCCGCCTCCCGCGCCCTCACCCCCGTGTCGAAGGTGCTGCGGCTGTGCCTGCACGCGCTGTTCCTCGGGCTGCTCGCGCTCGCCGCCGGGCGGGCCGTCGCCGACGCCGCGCCCCGGGCCGGCTGGGTGGTCGCCACCTGCGCGGTGCTTGCCGCCGGGTACGTGGGCGGCGTACGGGCCCCCGCCGTGCACAGCTCGCCGCGCGCGGGGGCGGTCTGGCTGGCAGGGCTCGGCGCGGCCTGGGCGGCGCTGCTCGCGCTCTCCCCCGAGGGGCTGTGGATCGCCTTCCCGCTGTACTTCCTGGAGCTGCACCTGCTGCGGCTGCGCTGGGGGGTCGCGGCCGTCGCGGTGACGGCCTGCGCGGCCATCGGCGGCTTCCTCGCGCACAGCGGCGCGGTGACCCCCGGGGCCTTCCTGGGGCCGCTGCTGGGCGGAGCCGTGGCGGTGGCGACCGTACTCGGTTACCAGGCGCTGTACCGCGAGAGCGAGCGCCGCCGCCAGCTGATCGAGGAGCTCATCACGACCCGGGCCGAGCTCGCCGCCGCCGAGCGGGGCGCCGGGATCCTGGCCGAGCGGGAGCGCCTGGCCCGGGAGATCCACGACACCCTCGCCCAGGGGCTGTCCTCCATCCAGCTGCTGCTGCGGGCCGCCGAGCGGACCCTGCCGGCGCGGGCTCCGGCACTGGAACACATCGCCCGGGCCCGGGAGGCCGCCCAGGAGAACCTCGCCGAAGCGCGTCGTTTCGTACGGGCCCTCACCCCGCCCGACCTGGAGCACGGCTCGCTCGCCGCCGCGCTGGAACGGCTGTGCGCGGGGGTGCCGGGGCCGCGGGTCCGGTTCTCGCTGAGCGGCAGCCCGCGCGTGCTGCCGACCCCGTACGAGGTGGCCCTGCTGCGGATCGCGCAGTCGGCGCTGGCCAATGTGGTGCGGCACGCGCGGGCCGGGCGCGCCGAGATCACCCTGACCTTCATGGACGCCTCGGTCACGCTGGACGTCGTGGACGACGGGCACGGCTTCGACCCGTCCTCGGCCGCGTCGGGCTCCGGCGACGGCGGCTTCGGGCTGCCCGCCATGCGCTCGCGCGCCGAGTCGCTGGGCGGGCTGTTCACCGTGGAGTCCGCCCCCGGCCAGGGCACCGCCGTGGCCGTCACCCTGCCGTTGCCGCTGGAACCCGTGCAGGCACCGTTGGACCCCGTGGAGGCACCGTGACCATCCGTCTCCTGCTCGCCGACGACCACCCGGTGGTCCGGGCGGGGCTGCGCGCGGTGCTGGACACCGAAGCGGACTTCGCGGTGGTGGCCGAGGCGGCGACCGCCGAGCGGGCGGTGGAGCTGGCGGCCTCCGAGCCCGTGGACGTCGTCCTGATGGACCTCCAATTCGGGCCCGGCATGCACGGCTCCGCGGCGACGGCCCTGATCACCGCCCGCCCGGACGCCCCCCGGGTGCTGGTGCTGACCACGTACGACACGGACGCCGACATCCTGGCGGCGGTGGAGGCGGGTGCGTCCGGCTACCTGCTCAAGGACGCCCCGCCGGAGGAGCTGGCGGCGGCCGTACGGACGGCCGCCGCGGGCCAGTCGGCGCTGGCCCCGGCGGTGGCGCTGCGCCTGATGGACCGGATGCGGACGCCGGCGGAGGCGCTGACGAAGCGGGAGCTGGAGGTGCTGCAGCTGGTCGCGGACGGCCTGTCGAACCAGCAGATCTCCAAGAAGCTCTTCCTCAGCCAGGCCACGGTCAAATCCCACCTCGTGCACATCTACGCCAAGCTCGGCGTCGACTCCCGCACCTCGGCGGTCGCGGCGGCCGGCAGCCGGCGGCTGATCCGCACGCCGTAGCGGGCCGCGGTTTCGACGGCGGGATAACGGTAAGGCGCAGTCCGTCGGCCGGGACGGCGCTCCGGACGGGCCGGGCCGGGGCGGGACGAAAGTCCTTCGGCGGCGGGCCGGACGGCCCCTTTGGCGTCCTGGTGGGCGTGGACGGCGAGCGGGTGGGCAGGCGCACCTTCGCGCAGCCCAGAACCCACCGACGGAAGGAAGGATCGTGCCCGGTTCCACCCCACCGATCGCGCCCATCGCCCCCACCAGCCACTTCGCCCCGGCGGAAGCACCGACGGACGGGCCCGCGTACGCGCCGACGGACGCGCCCGCCTACGCGCCGGTACACGCGTCGGCACCGGCCCGTGCCGGGCTGCCCCGGATCACCCAGGCCCACGAGATGGCCCCGGCGGACGCCCGGGAGCTGACCAGGCTCTTCTTCACGCGCCTGCGGAGCCTGCGGGAGGGCACCGCGGAGTACCAGTACGTGCGCAACACGCTGATCGAGATGAACACGGCCCTGGTCCAGTTCGCCGTGCGCGGTTTCCGCGGGAGCGCGGGAGGCGCCGGCGGGGCGGGTGCCGAGATGGAGGACATCGTCCAGGCCGGCACGATCGGACTCATCAAGGCGATCGACCGCTTCGACCCCGATCGAGGGGTGTGCTTCTCCACGCTCGCCCTCCCGTACATCACCGGGGAGATCAAACGGCACTTCCGGGACACCACCTGGGCCGTGCACGTTCCGCGCCGGCTCAAGGAACTCCGCATCGACCTGGCCAAGGCCGGCGACGATCTCTCGGCCACGCTGGGCCGCGCCCCCACCGTCAAGGAGCTCGCCCGCCATCTCGACCTGGACGAGGAAACGGTCATCGAGGGGCTCGTCGCGGCCAACGGCTACTCCACCGAGCCCCTCGACACCCCGGCCCGCGGCGGGGAGCAGGCCGCGCCCGCGCGCACGTCCCGCACGCCGGCGGACGTCACCGGGCAGAGCGACCGTGCCATCGAGCTCTTCGAGGACCTGCACGCTCTGGGCCCCCTCCTGGACCAGCTCTGCGAACGGGACCGCCAGATCCTTTACCTGAGGTTCGGCCGGGAGATGACCCAGTCCGACATCGGCGCCGAGCTCGGCATCAGCCAGATGCAGGTCTCGCGCCTCCTGACCCGCATCCTGACCAAACTGCGCACGGGCATGCTCGCCGCGTGACGGCGGCGGCAGGGTCGTGCCAGCTATCCAGGCGGTGATGACATATGAGCCCCTTCACCCCCCAGGACCCCGAGACGCTCAAGCGGCTCCTCGCCCGCGAGGTGAGAGCCCTGCGGGAGGCCGCCCGGCACGGCGCCGGCGTCCGGCTCGACGAGGGCCCCGCACCGGCCGGGGCGCAGCCGGAGGACGAGGGCGGGGAGTCCTGCCCGTGCGGCGCCGCAGGACCCGGGCACGGCTGCGGTGACGAGGGCGAAGGCCACGACCCGTGGGCGTGCGTCTGCGCGACCCTGCCCGCCATCCCGTTGTCGGCCGCGCTGTTCACGCCCGAACACGACGAGGCCGGCCGGACGGTGGACTTCACGGTCAAGGCCGGCAACCACGTCCGCGCGGCCGAGTGGCTGGAGGCTCCGGACCGCCAGATAGGCCGGCGGTTGCTGGAGGTCCAGCCCGGCGCCGCGGTCGGCGGGCTCGTCGGCGCCCTGGACTCCGTGCTGCGCACCGGTCGCGCCCTCAAGGCGTACGCCTTGGACTACACGGAGCAGCGCAGCGACGGTCTGCACCGCACGAAGCTCCTGTACGACGCCGCGGCCTGCGGCGGGAAGGTACTGGCGACGTGGCGGGCGGCCCACAACCGCATGGAGCTGCTCTCGCTCGACGCGCAGTACATCGCGTCCATGGGCTGGGGCACCTGGGACCTGCTGTCCGGCGAGGTGGCCTGGTCGGAGGGGCTGTCGTCGA
Organism: Streptomyces sp. NPDC028910; assembly: GCF_055564955.1. Lineage (NCBI taxonomy): Bacteria > Bacillati > Actinomycetota > Actinomycetes > Kitasatosporales > Streptomycetaceae > Streptomyces > Streptomyces sp. NPDC028910. The sequence goes on from NZ_JBVHVF010000020.1 coordinate 7,506, forward strand.
TCTTCCGCAATGATCCGTCCCGGCCCCTGTCCCTCGCCGAACTGTGCGACATGGTGCTCCTGGAGGACGTACCGCGCTTCGGGAAGTTCCTGCTGGCACTGGTCGACGGGGAGGAGCCGTCGGGTACGGACATCCGCTTCAGCATGCTCGGTGAGGTGCGCACCCTTCACCTGGTAGGACATCCCGTCATCGCGACCGACGGGCTTCCCTGGTCGGTGCACGTCATCGCACGCGATCTGACGTCCCAGGTACGCAGTCGGCAGCGGCTCGCCGCGACGCGCAGGCAGTCCGACCGGCTGCGGGAGGAGGCGGCCGCCGAGCGGCGGGTGGCCGCCGCCCTGCGGGAGGCGCTGCTCCCGACGCACTCCGCCGAGCTCGCCCAGGCGGGCCTCTCCGTGGCGGCCGCGTACCTGCCGGCGGAAACGGACGCGGCGGTGGGCGGCGACTGGTACAAGTGCCGGGTGCTGCCGGACGGCCGGATCCTGCTCGCCATCGGCGACGCCTGCGGCCACGGACTGAGCGCGGTCGCCCGGATGGCGCAGCAGCGGCACGCCCTCGCGGGTCTCGCTCACGCCCCCGGGACCCATGCGGGCCAGCTGACCACCTGGCTCAACGAGCTGCTGTGCGCCGACCCGGCCGCCGAGACGGCCACCGCGATCATCGGGCACATCGACCGGGGGCGGCGCTTCCGCTGGGCGTGCGCCGGCCATCCGGCGCCGCTGCTGCTGCGTGACGGCGCGGCCTCGGCGCTGGACACGGCGCACCGGGGCCCCCTCTTCGGGCTCCTGCCCGGGCACGAGTACGAGACCGCGACCGTGGACCTTCTCCCGGGTGATCTCCTGCTGCTCTACACGGACGGCATGGTCGAGCGCCGGGGTGAGGACATCGCGGACGGCATCGACCTCCTGGGCAAGGTGCTGATGAGCTGCGGCGGGCTCGGCCCCCAGGACACCCTCGACCGCATCATGGACGCGTACACGCCCGAGGACCACGAGGACGACACCTGCCTGGTGGCCCTGGGCGTCGGCTGACCCGGGGGCCTCTCGCCCGCCCGCCTCGGCCGCACTACGCGACCCAGTGCGGCCGCTCCACCGCCGACGGCAGCGGGACCCCGTCGTGGAAGGCGCTCGCGAGGCGGCGTACGCCCTCGTCCAGCCGGTCCGCGGGGAGCGTGTACGGGATCCTCAGCCGGTGTTCGAAGGTCCCCGGGTCCACCCCGAAGCGCGCCCCGCGGCCGATGTGCACACCGGCGGCCGCGGCCCGCTCGGCGAGGGCGGAACTGACGGCCTCGCCGAGGTCGACCCAGAGCGAGAGCCCGCCGGGCGGTATCTGCCAGGACCATTCCGGGGTGTGGCGCTGGAGCGACTGCACCAGGGCCTCGCGCTGGATCCGCAGCTGTGCGAGCCGTGCGGGCAGGGACCGGTCCATGGCGTCCATCAGCGGGAGCGCGACCAGCTGGTCGAGGACCGAGCCGGTCATGTCGGCCGAGACCCGTACCGTCGTCAGCTCGGCGATCATCTTCGCGGTGGCCCTGATCCAGCCCACGCGCAGGCCGCCCCAGTGCGTCTTGCTGAGCGAGCCGATGGTGATCACGTGGTCGGCGCCGCCGCGCGGGGCGAGGGAGGCCAGGGGCGCGGGCGCGGGGACGTCCAGCGCGATGTCGGCGATGGTCTCGTCGACCACCAGCCAGGTTCCGGTCGAGCGGGTCGCCGCGAGCAGCCGCAGCCGCTGCTCAGGTGGCATCAGCGCGCCCGTCGGGTTCTGGAAGTCGGGGATCACGTACGCGAGCCGCGGCACGCTCTGGCGCAGCGTGGACTCGGCTATCTCCATGTCCCAGCCCGCGTCGGAGACGGCGATGGACCCCGTGCGCAGCCGCGCGTGGCGCAGGGCGTCGAGGGCGTTGGCGTAGGTGGGGCTCTCGGTCACCACCCGGTCCCCTGGCCGGCAGAGCAGGCTGACGATCAGCGCGAAGGCCTGCTGGGCTCCGGCCGTGACCAGGATCTGCTCGGGGCGCGTCGGCAGGCCGCGCCGGGTGAACCGGTCTGCGACGGCCGTACGGAGGTCGGGCAGTCCGAAGGGGTGGTAGCCGGGGCTACGGGCGAGCCCCGGCAGCCGGGGAGCGGCCCAGGCGAGGGCCTCGGTGAGGCTGCCGTCCGGGGCGCCCATGGCGGCGATGGCCAGGTCGATGCCGGCGTCGTCGTCGGGGCGGCCGCCGGTCCCGCCGAGGAGGTGGGCGCCGACCGGGCCGTGGCCGTCGGGGAGCTCGGTCCAGGTGCCGGAGCCGCGCCGGCTGCGGACGTACCCGCTCTCGCGCAGCAGGTCGTAGGCGCCGGTGACCGTGGCCCGGCTGGCGCCGACCGCCTCGGCGAGCTCGCGTTCGGCGGGGAGCCGTACGTGCAGGGCGATCCGGCCGTCGAGGAGCAGCGTGCGGACGGCGTCGGCGAGCGCCCGGTAGCCGGGGCGGGCCAGCACGTCGGCGGGCAGCAGGGCCGCGAGCTGCCGGCTGCCGATGGCTCTGTCCGCTGTCTGGACCACTCGCCCGTATGCCATGCCAACCTCCCCTGATTGGCTCTGACGGCCAGGCCAATCGAGGACCAGACTCGCTGTATTGGCCCCCGATTGGCAAGGAGATGCCGAGATGTTGACCGACCGTGAGGAACGCGCCCTGCTGGCCGCCACCGAGAACCGGATCTCCCGGCCGCCGCGGGTCGGGGCCGCACTGGCCTCCCTACGACGCACGCTGAGGCGGCGCTCACGGGATGCGGCGCAGGAGCGAGAATCGGTGTCATGTCAGCCGACTCCCCTTCCCTCTCAGCCGGCACCCACCCCGGTTCCCCACTGATCGCGGGCCTGCTCCTGGCGGCCGGCGGCGGCCGGCGGCTCGGCGGCCGGCCCAAGGCCCTGCTGCCCTACCGCGGCCGCCCGCTGGTCGAGAACGCCGTACGGGTACTGCGGGAGGCGGGCTGCGGCCCGGTGCACGTGGTGCTCGGCGCCTCGGCCTCCGAGGTCCGCGAGCGCGCCGACCTGACGGGCTGCGTGGTCGTGGACAACCCGGACTGGGCGGAGGGGATGGGCTCCTCCCTGCGGGTCGGTCTCACCTCCCTCGCCGGTACGGGCGCCCGTGCGGCCCTGGTCTCCCTGGTGGACCAGCCCGGCATCGGCCCGGCGGCCGTGGCCCGGATCCGGGAGGCGTACCGCTCCCCGGCGAGCCTGGTGGCGGCGGCGTACGACGGGGAGCGCGGCCATCCCGTGCTGTTCGGCGCGGACCGCTGGGCCGACATCGCGGCGACGGCGACGGGTGACAAGGGCGCGCGGGTGCACCTCGCCCGACACGCCGGGGAGCTGGTGCTGGTGGAGTGCTCGGACGTCGCGGAGGCCTTCGACATCGACACGCCGCCCGACCTGGCCCGTCTCCTCTGAGCATGGCGTGACGGCAGTGGCACTGAGGGCCACCGGAAGGCGGGATCTGTCGACCAAGAGAATCTCGACATCAACAAACCATTGAACTTCCACCATGAGGAAATTACTATCCACTGGTCAGAAGCGCCCTGAACCCACTGACGGCGCCCGCGACCGTATCCCGGAACTCTCCACACCCGACGGCACTGCGTGCCGTCTCGCGCGAGCATTCCCCCGCGGCCGCCAGGCACCGCCGCTGAAGGAGTGACAGATATGTCCGCACCAGCGCCGTCCCCGCTGGCCATCGTCGACGCCGAGCCCCTGCCACGGCAGGACGAAGTCCTCACCGAAGCGGCCCTCGCCTTCGTGGCCGAGCTCCACCGGCGGTTCGCCCCCCGCCGCGCCGAGCTCCTCGCCCGCCGCGCCGAGCGCCGCGCCGAGATCGCCCGGACCTCCACCCTGGACTTCCTCCCGGACACCGCACAGGTCCGCGAGGGTGACTGGACGGTGGCGCCGGCCCCGGCCGCGCTGAACGACCGCCGCGTGGAGATCACCGGTCCGACGGACCGCAAGATGACCATCAACGCCCTGAACTCGGGCGCCAAGGTCTGGCTCGCCGACTTCGAGGATGCCTCGGCCCCCACCTGGGAGAACGTCGTCCTCGGCCAGCTCAACCTGATCGACGCCTACGAGCGCCGCATCGACTTCACCGACGCCCGCACGGGCAAGGCGTACACCCTCAAGCCCGCCGAGGAGCTGGCGACCGTCGTCATGCGGCCGCGCGGCTGGCACCTGGAGGAGCGCCACCTGCGGTTCGAGGGCGGCCCGGCCTCCGGCTCGCTCGTGGACTTCGGGCTGTACTTCTTCCACAACGCGAAGCGCCTGATCGACCTCGGCAAGGGCCCGTACTTCTACCTGCCGAAGACGGAGTCGCACCTGGAGGCGCGCCTCTGGAACGAGATCTTCGTCTTCGCCCAGGACTATGTCGGCATCCCGCAGGGCACCGTCCGCGCGACCGTCCTCATCGAGACGATCACCGCCGCGTACGAGATGGAGGAGATCCTCTACGAGCTGCGCGACCACGCGGCGGGCCTGAACGCGGGCCGCTGGGACTACCTCTTCTCGATCGTGAAGAACTTCCGTGACGGCGGCGAGAAGTTCGTCCTGCCGGACCGCAACGCGGTGACGATGACAGCCCCGTTCATGCGGGCGTACACCGAACTGCTCGTCCGCACCTGCCACAAGCGCGGCGCGCACGCCATCGGCGGCATGGCGGCCTTCATCCCGTCCCGCAAGGACGCCGAGGCCAACAAGATCGCCTTCGAGAAGGTCAAGGCGGACAAGGACCGCGAGGCGGGCGACGGCTTCGACGGCTCCTGGGTCGCCCACCCCGACCTGGTTCCGATCGCCATGGCCTCCTTCGACGCGGTCCTCGGCGAGAAGCCGAACCAGAAGGACCGGCTGCGCGAGGACGTCTCGGTGGCCCCGGGCGAGCTCATCGCGATCGACTCGCTGGACGCGCGGCCCACGTACGAGGGCCTGCGCAACGCGGTCCAGGTCGGCATCCGCTACATCGAGGCCTGGCTGCGCGGTCTCGGCGCCGTCGGCATCTTCGGCCTGATGGAGGACGCGGCCACGGCCGAGATCTCGCGCTCGCAGATCTGGCAGTGGATCAACGCCGGTGTCGTCTTCGAGAACGGGCAGCAGGCCACCGCCGAACTGACCCGCGAGATCGCGGCGCAGGAGCTGGCCGCCATCCGCGCCGAGGTCGGCGACGAGGCCTTCGCGGCCGGCAAGTGGCAGCAGGCCCACGACCTCCTCCTCCAGGTCTCCCTGGACGCGGACTACGCGGACTTCCTCACGCTCCCCGCGTACGACCAACTGGTCGGCTGATCCCCGGATTCGACTGAAACGCACAGCAGCCGAACCCGCCGGCTCCGCCCCCGTCGCCTCACGGCACGGGGGCGGAGCCGTTTGCGTTCCGCAATGCGGAGCGGATGAGATCCGACGATCCGTCAGTTGTTCTCGGCCAGGAGGACGGGAACCAGCCGCGGCCCCGAACGCCGAACGACCGGTCGGTTGTTACTTGTTCGTAACTTGCCTGTACCTAGCGGTAACAAGCTGCCGCGTGTCACCTTTCCGATGCCACCGGCCGGCGGTACCCCCACTTCCCAGCCACGCGACGCAGTCGTTCGCCGACTTCGGCGTGGCCGAACGCAGGAGTTCCGCCGTGATCGGATTCCGCAACGTCAGCAAGGACCGGGACCGCAGTCGGGTGCGACGACTGGCCGGGGCCGGGATGGTTCTGCCGCTCGCCGTCAGCGCGCTGTGGGCCGGCGGGACCGGGACCTCCGTGGCCAGCCCCGGGAGCGGGCCCACCGCCGTGGTGTCCATGGGCGACAGCTACATCTCCGGCGAGGCCGGTCGCTGGAAGGGCAACAGCCTCACCAACACCGGAAGCCGGAACGGGACCGACCGGGGCTGGGTCAGCGCCGACACCTACGATCCCGGCAAGGTCTACGGGACCACCGCGGGCGGGTGCCACCGGTCCGACTCCGCCGAGGTGCGCAGCGCCGGGGCGATCGCCGACGTCGCCGTGAACCTGGCCTGTTCCGGGGCGACGTCCGACAACGTCTTCCGCGCCTCGAACGGCGGTGTCACCTTCAAGGGCGAGGCCCCGCAGGCCGATCAGCTCGCCGCGGTGGCCGCCAGTCACGACGTCAAGGTCATCGCCCTGTCCATCGGCGGGAACGACCTGGGCTTCGCCGACATCATCGAGAAGTGCGCGTTGGACTTCGCCATCTGGTACTCGTACTGCCACGACGACCAGCAGTACGCCGTCGACCAGAAGATCGACGGTGTCATGGCCAAGGTCGGGAAGTCCGTGGACGAGGTGCGGGCCGTGATGCGCGCGGCCGGGTACGCCGACTCCTCGTACCGGATCGTGCTGCAGTCCTACCCGTCGCCGATCCCGCGCGGCGCGGAGAACCGGTACACGCAGAGCGACTGGAGCCGGCTCAACACGGGCGGCTGCCCCTTCTGGAACCGCGACTCGGACTGGGCGCGGGACTCGCTCGTGCCTCAGATAGCCAACCGGATCAAGTCAGTCGCCGCGGCCAAGGGAGTGCAGTTCCTGGACCTGCGGGACATGATGCAGGGGCGCGAGGTGTGCGCCAGGGCGAGCCAGCAGGTGAGCTCGACGGTCCCGGCCTCGGCGAAGACGAGCGAGTGGGCGCGCTGGATCGACAACAACGAGTCGCAGGGCCTGATCCAGGAGTCCATGCACCCGAACTACTTCGGCCAGCTGGCCGCCGGGCGCTGCCTCGCCCTGGTCGTCGCCCAGCCCGCGAACTCGGGCCACAGCTGCAAGAACACCGCGGGCGGGGACCAGACGGGCATGTTCCTGATGCCGGCCTCCTGACGCGCGGGGCTTCGGGCGACTAGGTCGATTCGTCCAGTACGGACAGGACGTTGCCCGCCGGGTCCTTGAACCAGGCGATGGAAGGCATCTCGCCCTCCTGGCGGACGATGCCCTTCTCGTCCGTGTCGAAGCCCTCGTACCGCTCGAACCGGACACCGCGCGCGGTGAGCTCGTCGACGGCGCGCTCGATGTCGTCGACGGGGAAATTCAGGATCGTGAAGCTCGCGGGCTCGTGGTTGTCCTTCGGGTAGACCAGGACCCTGGTGTCGCCTGCCAGGTGCAGGAACAACATGTCCTGGTCCTCCGACACGCGCAGGCCGAGGGTTCCGCCGTAGAACTCCTTGGCCTTGCCGATGTCGTCGACCGAGAATCCGCTGAATGCCTTGGTGTCTGCGAACATGACCGTTCCTTCGATCGGACGCGCCCCGCTTCCCATCCTCCTCTCGCCTCCGTGGCCCGGCGACCGGCGGCCGCCGGAACACGCACCGTCCGCCTCCGGCGACGATCCGTACCCGGGGGCGTACGGACGGCGGTGGGGGGGGGGGGGGGGGGGGGGGGGGGGGGGGGGGGGGGGGGGGGGGGGGGGGGGGGGGGGGGGGGGGGGGGGGGGGGGGGGGGGGGGTATCCCCCCCCCCCCCCCCCCCCCCCCCCCCCCCCCCCCCCCCCCCCCCCCCCCCCCCCCCCCCCCCCCCCCCCCCCCCACCGCCGTACGGCACCGCCTAGTGGACCGGGACCGGGTCCGGGGTCGCTCCCGGCGCCGCGCCCTTGCGGGCGCCGAGGTGGTTGAAGGCCAGGTTCAGCAGGATGGCCACCACGCAGCCGGTGCTGATGCCGGAGTCGAGGACGACCAGCAGGTCCTTCGGGAAGGCGTGGTAGAACTCCGGCGCGGCGATCGGGATCAGGCCGATACCCACGGCGGCGGCGACGATCAGGGCGTTCTCGCCCTTCTCCATGGCCGCACCGGCCAGGGTCTGGATGCCGCTGGCCGCGACCGAACCGAAGAGCACGATGCCGGCGCCGCCGAGGACCGGCAGCGGGACCACGCCGATGACGGAGGCCGCCATCGGGCACAGGCCCAGCAGGATCAGGATGCCGCCGCCCGCGGCCACCACGAACCGGCTGCGCACCTTGGTCATGGCGACCAGCCCGATGTTCTGGGCGAACGCGCTGCACATGAAGCCGTTGAACAGCGGGCTGATCGCGCTGCCGAGGGTGTCGGCGCGCAGGCCCCCCGCGATGGTCTTGGCGTCCGCGGGACGTCCGACGATCTTGCCCAGCGCCAGGATGTCTGCGGTGGACTCGGTCATGCAGACGAGCATGACGATGCACATGGAGATGATGGCGGCGATCTGGAACTGCGGGGCGCCGAAGTGGAACGGCGTCGGGAAGCCGACCAGCGAGGCGTTCTTGACGGCGTCGAAGCTGGTCATGCCGAGCGGCAGGGCGATGAGCGTGCCCGCGACCAGGCCGAGCAGGATCGATATCTGCTGGAGGAAACCGCGCAGGAACTTGCGCATCAGCAGGACGATGACCAGGGTGACCGCGGCCATGCCGATGTTCTTGATCGAGCCGTAGTCCGCGGCGGTGCTGTTTCCGCCCTGCGACCAGTTGAAGGCGACGGGCAGGAGCGAGACGCCGATCAGGGTGATGACCGTGCCCGTCACGACCGGCGGGAAGAAGCGGACGAGCTTGCCGAAGTAGGGGGCGGCGAGGAAGCCGGCGATCCCGGCCACGATGATCGCGCCGAAGATGATGGGGAGGGCGTTGTCCCCCTCCCCCTTCCCGATCGCGATCATCGGGGTCACACCGGCGAAAGAAACGCCGTTGACGAAGGGGAGTTTGGCGCCGATCTTCCAGAACCCGAGGGTCTGGAGGAGGGTGGCGAGGCCGGCGGTGAAGAGCGAGGCGCCCATCAGGAAGGCGGTCTCGGTGGCGGAGAGTCCGACGGCAGGGCCGACGATCATGGGTGGGGCGACGACACCCGCGTACATGGCGGCCACGTGCTGGAGCCCGCTGGTGAACATCTTCAGGGGAGGCAGGGTCTCGTCGACCGGATGCTTCTCCTCCGGTACTGCGACTGCATCTTTGCGAAACCTGGGCGTTGCGGCCACGGCTTCCTCCGGTCGGTTAAACACGTCGGCAGGGACGTGGGTGTCATGGAGGTGGTGCGAAAGCTGTGCGAGTCGAGCTGTATGGAGTTGTGGGTGGTGCGACTACGTGTCCCAAGGGGTGCAGAAACGATTCGCCCAAACCGTCCCGCGTCAGTTTTTCCGCATGGTGAAGCAGTGGAGCAACGAAGCCAATGCAGCCAGTGCAGCCAGTGCAGCCAGTGGCACGAGTGACCGTTCCCGGGGGCGCCTTCGGATTTCCTCAGGCGCCCCCGGGAACGGCTGCCGACGGACCCCGCTCGGGTCCGCGGCCGCCGGCCGGGGGCCGTCCCCCCCGGCCGGACTCCGTGGGATCAGGCCTGCGCGGCGATCCGCGCGAGGCGCTGGGCCTCTTCCCGCGTGGACACGGCGATGGCGTCCTCGTCGGCGAAGAGGAGTCGGTTGTTCTCCACGATCTGCTTGCCGTTGACCAGCGACAGGGTGACCGGGGCCGCGGCACCGAAGACCAGCGCGGTGACCGGGTCGGCGATCGAGGAGTGGGCCAGGGTGTTCAGGTTCCACATGACCAGGTCGGCGCACTTGCCGACCTCGAGGGAGCCGATGCTGTCGGCGCGGCCGAGCACCTGGGCGCCACCGTACGTGCCGAGGCGCAGGGCCTGGCGCGCGTTGAGGGCACGCTCGCGGTGGACCGGGTTCAGGCGGTTGATCAGCAGCGCGTTGCGCAGCTCGGTGTGGAGCTCACCGGACTCGTTCGAGGCGGTGCCGTCCACGCCGAGGCCGACCGGGACACCGGCGGCGAGCATGTCCGGGACGCGGGCGATGCCGGCGGCCAGCCGGGCGTTGGAGGACGGGCAGTGCGCCACACCGGTCTTGGTGCGGGCGAACGCCGCGATGTCGGAGTCGTTCATGTGGACGCTGTGCGCCATCCACACGTCCTCGCCGAGCCAGCCGGTCGACTCGAAGTAGTCGGTCGGGCCCATGCCGAACAGTTCCTTGCAGAACTGCTCTTCCTCGACGGTCTCGGAGCCGTGCGTGTGCATGCGCACACCGAGGCGGCGAGCCAGCTCCGCGCCCTGCTTCAGCAGCTCGGTGGAGACCGAGAAGGGGGAGCAGGGGGCGACGGCCACCTGGGTCATCGCGTCGAAGGAGTAGTCGTGGTGCTTCTTGACGGTCGCCTCGGTGTCGGCGAGCGCACCCTCGAGGGTCTCGACGGCGTGGTCCGGCGGCAGGCCGCCGTCCTTCTCGCTGCGGTCCATCGAGCCGCGGGCGAGGGTGAACCGTACGCCCATCTCGGAGGCGGCGCGGATGATCGAGCCGGAGAGGTCGCCGGAGCCCTTGGGGAAGACGTAGTGGTGGTCCATGGCGGTGGTGACGCCGCCCTTGGCCATCATCGCCAGGGAGCCCTGGGCGGCCGTGTACGTCATCTGCTCGTCGATGCGCGCCCAGGTCGGGTACAGCGCGACGAGCCAGTTGAAGAGGTTGTGGTCGGTGGCCAGACCGCGCGTGATCCACTGGTAGAAGTGGTGGTGGGTGTTGACCAGACCCGGGGTGACGAGGTGACCCGTGCCGTCGATGCGGCGGACCACATTGTCGAGGTTCTCGGGGGCCTTGCCCGCACCGATCGACTCGATCTTGTTTCCGGCGACGACCACGTAGCCCGAGGCGTACTCGGTGTCGTTCGCGTCGACGGTCGCAATCGCACAGTTCTCGATGACGATGCGCTCGACCGCGCTGTCAAGGGCTGCCGATGCTGCCATGGGACTTCCTCGTGCTTTCAGTGGCGGTGCGGGCACGGCAAGGCCCAGGGGATTTGAGTGCCGGAGCCGGGGGCCTTGACAGCTGACAGTACTGCCGCCCCGAGTGTTGCGTCCGGGTGCCGATTCAGGAAGCTGAAGGGTGTCGCGCCGTCCCGGGGCCACTGCGGTGCCCCGGGACGGGCGTGCCGTGTCAGAGGTTGGTCATGTCCACGGGGATGCGGGCGTCTACGCCGTCCCGCAGGACCGTGGCCTCGATCAGACCGTACGGGCGGTCCGCGGCGAAGTACACCTCGTTGTCGTTCTTGAGGCCGAAGGGCTCAAGGTCCACGAGGAAGTGGTGCTTGTTCGGGAGCGAGAAGCGGACCTCGTCGATCTCCGAACGGTGGTTGATGATGCGCGAACCCATCTGGTACAGGGTCTGCTGCAGCGACAGGGAGTAGGTCTCCGCGAAGGCCTGCAGCATGTGCTTGCGGGTCTCGGCGTAGGACTTCTCCCAGTTGGGCATCCGCTGCTCGTCGTCCGACCAGTTGAAGCGCCAGCGAGCCGACACCTGGGTGGCCAGGATGCGGTCGTAGGCCTCCTTCAGCGTCGTGTACTTGTCCTTCACGTAACCCCAGAACTCGGAGTTCGTGGAGTTCATGACGACGAGGTCCTTGAGGCCGGAGATGACCTCCCAGTTCGTGCCGTCGTACGTGATCTGGGTGACGCGGGTCTCCGCGCCCTGGCGGACGAAGGAGTGGTTCACCTCGTCGGAGCCGATGAACTTGCTGTTGGCGTCCGAGGTGGCGATCCGGTCCCAGGCGTACTCCTCGATCCGGATGCGCGCCTTCTTGATCGGCTCCTGGCTGTTGACGAACCAGCGCGCCAGGTGGATGCCGAACTGCTCGGCGGACTCGATGCCGTACTCCTTGGCGAACGCGTACACCGTGTTCTTGGTGGTGTCCGTCGGCAGGACGTTGGCGTTCGAGCCGGAGTAGTGGACGTCGTCCATGTCGCCGGAGAGGGCGACCGAGACGTTCAGGTCCTTGATGTGGTGCGTGTCGCCGTCCCGCGTGATCTTGACGACGCGGTTCTCTGCTTTGCCGTACTGGTTCTGGCCCAGAATCGTGGCCATGCTAGCTCCCTCGGTAAACGGAGTAGCCGAACGGGTTGAGCAGCAGCGGTACGTGGTAATGCTCGCCAGGAGTGACCGCGAAGGTGATCGTCACTTCCGGGAAAAACGCACCGCTGTCCCTTACGCGGGGGGCGTCCTGCTGCGCCTCGGCTTGCTTCTTGGAACTGTGCTTATTAAAGAAGTACGTCTCGGTCTCGAAGTCGAGACGCACGTGGGTGGTGCCCTCCGGCAGGGCCGGCAGGTCCTTGCAGCGCCCGTCCGCATCGGTGGCGGAGCCGCCCAGGGCCGCCCACTCCCCGTCGAGGCCCGCGCGGGCCGACAGGGAGATGGCGACGCCCTCGGCGGGCTTGCCGATGCTGGTGTCCAGGATGTGCGTGGACACCGACGCGGTGGTCTCAGTGCTCATGCTTCGGTCTCACTCTCCTTCTACGAGTTCCACGAGGCGGGTCAGGCGGATCCGGTTGATCTTGACGAGCTCGCCGCGGGCGATTTCCCGCTCCTGCTCCGGCGAGTTGTCGATCCGGACCTTGACCGCGTCCCGCATGAACTCACCGGTCGCACCGGTGGCGCAGATGAGGAAGACGTGGCCGAACTTCTCCTGGTACGCCAGGTTCAGTTCGAGGAGCTCGTTCTTGAGCTCCTCCGAGGCACCGGCCATGCCACGCTGCTCGCGGGCGGAGGTCGGGTCTCCCGGCTTCGGCCGGCCGATCGGCGCGTGGCCTGCCATCGCTTCGCCCAGGTCCTCCGCGGTGAGCTCCGCCATGGCGGCTTCGTTCGCGGCGAACAGGGACTCTGCGGTGGCGAAGGGGCGCTGGGCGAGCAGCTTGCTCCCCCACGCCGAGCTGGCGCACACCTCGTGCAGCTCGGCCGTGGCCGCGCTGTCGTCCAAGGTGTTGAACCGGGTGAGACCCGGGGTCGGACTCGAAGTCACGGTAGGCCTCCGTGGCCTGTTGTTGCTTTGACGGGCTGCGCATAGCTAACGCCCTCCGCAACACGGCGTCAACACTTTGTTGAAACTTCCCGTACACAAAAGCCGCCGCCCGGGTGAATTGGGCGGCGGCTCGTCACCGTGGGTCAGGAATCTTTCACTCTTGGCTGCTCTTACCGGGACCTTTCGGGGCGTTGGAATCCCGGTTCAAGTAGTTGTAGACCGTGAAACGGCTTACGCCCAGGGCGCCCGCGACCGTTTCCACGCCGTGCCGCACGGAGAAGGCGCCCCGCGCCTCCAGTATCCGTACGACGTCCTGCTTGGACTTCCGGTCGAGCTGCGACAACGGTACGCCGTGCCGGCGCTCCAGGGCCGCCAGGATGTGGTCCAGCGAGTCGGAGAGCTGCGGCAGGCGCACGGCCAGCAGGTCCTGACCCTCCCAGGTGAGCACGACGTCGTCGGGCTGCGCCTGGGCCGGATCCATCAGCTCGCCGCCCATGGCGTCCACCAGCGGCTTGACCGCGGTGACGAAGGGGTGGTCGCGGGGCTCGGTCATGGCGTGTCTCCCCCGATCACATTGACCTGGAGCGAGACGCGGGTGGCTCCGGCCTCCAGGGAGTCGCGCAGCAGCGCGCCCACCGCGGCCAGTACCCGGTCGGCCTCGCCTTCGGCGGTGTTGCCGAACGGGCCGACGTCCACCGCGTCCAGCTGGGCCTTCTGGATGACCTCGCGGGCGGCCACGGCATGGGCAGGGGCCTCTTCGAGGTCGAAGGGCTCGGTCGTGAACTCCACTCTCAATCGCACGCCGTCAAGCTACCCGGCACTCAGGACTTTTCGGCAGCCCGTACTTGACAAGTGCGGCGACCTGCTTGCAGTCTTCCATCAAGCAGAAACTAACTTCCGCAATACGGAAGGAGCGCACACCCCTCATGGGATACACGGACCAGCGCTTCGATGTAAACCTTTCGATCCTCTTCACGGAACTCCCGCTCCTGGAGCGTCCCGCGGCTGCCGCCGCGGCGGGCTTCACGGCGGTCGAGCTGTGGTGGCCCTGGATCGAGACCCCCACCCCCGCACAGGAGGAGCTCGACGCCCTCAAGAAGGCTCTTGAGGACGCCGGCACCCAGCTGGTGGGCCTGAACTTCTACGCCGGCCAGCTGCCGGGCCCGGACCGCGGCGCGGTGTCGGTTCCCGGTGAGGAGTCGGAGCGCTTCAACGCCAACATCAACGTGGCCGCCGACTTCGCGGCCTCGGTCGGCTGCAAGGCGCTGAACGCCCTCTACGGCAACCGCGTCGAAGGCGTGGACCCGGCCGTCCAGGACGAGCTCGCCCTGAAGAACCTGGTCGTGGCGGCTCAGGCCGCGGACCGCGTCGGCGCGATCCTCCTGATCGAGACCCTCAACAAGCCCGAGTCGCCGCTCTACCCGCTGGTGAGCGCCCCGGCCGGCATCGAGGTAGTGGACAAGGTGAACGCGGCCACCGGCCTCGGCAACGCCAAGTTCCTGCTCGACCTGTACCACCTGGCGATGAACGATGAGGACCTCTCCGAGGTCATCGAAAAGTACGCCGCCAAGACCGGGCACGTCCAGATCGCGGACAAGCCCGGGCGAGGTGCCCCCGGCACCGGCGAGCTGCCCCTCGAGGAGCTGCTCGACCAGCTGAAGAAGGCCGGATACGAGGGCTACGTAGGCCTGGAGTACAAGGCCGCCGACGCTGCCGCCTCCTTCGAGTGGCTGCCGGCCGAGGCCCGCGCCGCGAAGTAAGCGGACAAAGTCCAGGCGATCAGCCAGGCACGTCACGAACTTTTCGTACGAAGCATTAAGAGAAGGACCCTCATCATGAGCAACCCCACTGCGCTCCCGTCGATCGCCTGGATCGGTCTCGGCATCATGGGCTCCCCCATGGCCGAGAACCTCCTGAAGGCCGGCTACTCGGTCACCGGCTTCACCCTGGAGCAGGACAAGCTGGACCGCCTGGCCGCCGCCGGCGGTACCGCGGCCGGCTCGATCGCCGAGGCCGTCAAGGACGCCGACGTCATCATCACGATGGTGCCCGCCTCCCCGCAGGTCGAGGCCATCTCCTACGGTGAGAACGGCATCCTGGAGAACGCGAAGTCCGGCGCGCTGATCATCGACATGTCGTCGATCACCCCGCAGACCTCGATCGACCTCGCGAAGAACGCCGCCGAGAAGGGCATCCGCGTCATCGACGCCCCGGTGTCCGGCGGCGAGGCCGGCGCCATCGAGGCCGTCCTGTCGATCATGGTGGGTGGCGAGCAGGCCGACTTCGACGAGGCCCTGCCGGTCCTCCAGGCCCTCGGCAAGACCATCGTGCTCTGTGGCCCGCACGGCTCCGGCCAGACGGTGAAGGCCGCCAACCAGCTCATCGTCGCGGTGAACATCCAGGCGTGCGCCGAGGCCGTCGTCTTCCTCGAGAAGTCCGGCGTGAACCTCCAGGCCGCCCTGGACGTCCTGAACGGCGGTCTGGCCGGCTCCACGGTCCTGACCCGCAAGAAGGACAACTTCCTGAACCGCGACTTCAAGCCCGGTTTCCGGATCGACCTGCACCACAAGGACATGGGCATCGTCACCGACGCCGCCCGCAACGTCGGTGCGGCCCTGCCCGTCGGCGCGGTCGTCGCCCAGCTGGTCGCCTCGCTGCGCGCCCAGGGTGACGGTGGCCTGGACCACTCGGCCCTGCTGCGTGCCGTCGAGCGCCTCTCCGGCTCGCAGGTCTGACCGGCCGAACACCCTCCCCCCTGGGGGACCTGAGTTTCCGGATGGTGCCGGTGCTGACACCTGTCCTGTCGCGCCCAAGCGCCGGCACCGTCCGGATCACCTCTCTCCATCTTTGTTCAACAAACTGTTGACGTTTAGTTCTCGCCGAAATTAGGCTGTTCCGCATGACGGAAGACGCTTTCCGTCAGCAGTTACCCGTACGGAAGGTCACCATGTCGAAGCGCACGCTGACGACCGAGTCCGGCGCCCCGGTCGCCGACAATCAGAACTCCGCCACCGCCGGCGTCGGTGGCCCGCTCCTGGTCCAGGACCAGCAGCTCCTTGAGAAGCTTGCCCGCTTCAACCGTGAGCGCATCCCGGAGCGCGTGGTGCACGCCCGCGGCTCGGCCGCGTACGGCTACTTCGAGGTGACCGACGACGTCACCGCGTACACCAGCGCCGCGTTCCTGAACACGGTCGGCAAGAAGACCGAGACCTTCCTGCGGTTCTCCACCGTCGCCGACTCGCTGGGTGGCGCGGACGCCGTCCGCGACCCGCGCGGCTTCGCGCTGAAGTTCTACACCGAAGAGGGCAACTACGACCTCGTCGGCAACAACACCCCGGTGTTCTTCATCAAGGACCCGATCAAGTTCCCCGACTTCATCCACTCCCAGAAGCGCGACCCCTTCACGGGCAAGCAGGAGCCGGACAACGTCTGGGACTTCTGGGCGCACGCCCCCGAGGCGACGCACCAGATCACCTGGCTGATGGGTGACCGCGGTATCCCCGCGTCGTACCGTCACATGAACGGCTACGGCTCCCACACGTACCAGTGGACCAACGAGTCGGGCGAGGCCTTCTTCGTCAAGTACCACTTCAAGACGAACCAGGGCATCCGCTGCCTGTCGGGCGAGCAGGCCGCCGAGCTCGTCGGCAAGGACCCGAACTCGCACCAGACCGACCTGCTCCAGGCGATCGAGCGCGGTGTGAACCCGAGCTGGACCCTCTACGTCCAGATCATGCCCGCCGCCGAGGCCGCGGACTACCGCTTCAACCCGTTCGACCTCACCAAGGTGTGGCCGCACAGCGACTACCCGCTGCAGCGCGTGGGCCGTCTGGTCCTCGACCGCAACCCGGACAACGTCTTCGCCGAGGTCGAGCAGTCCGCCTTCTCCCCGAACAACTTCGTCCCGGGCATCACCGCCTCGCCGGACAAGATGCTCCAGGGCCGTCTCTTCGCGTACGCCGACGCCCAGCGCTACCGCCTCGGTGTGAACCACACCCAGCTGCCGGTCAACGCCCCGAAGGCGACGAAGGCCGACAACTACGGCCGCGACGGTGTCATGGCGCTGCGCAACGGCTCGCGCCACGACAAGAACTACGAGCCCAACTCGTACCAGGGCCCGGCCGAGACCGGTCTGGCGCTCGGCGCCCCGAAGGCCGTCTCCGGCTACACGGGCACCCACGAGGCCCCGGCCCACACCAAGGACGACGACTTCTTCCAGGCCGGTGAGCTCTACCGCCTGATGTCGGAGGCCGAGAAGCAGCGTCTGGTGGCGAACATCGCCGGCGGTCTGTCTCAGGTCACCCTCGAGGACGTCATCGAGAAGAACCTGGCTCACTTCCACGCCGCGGACGCCGACTACGGCAAGCGCGTCGAGGAGGCCGTTCGCGCCCTGCGCGACGCCTGAGCCACACAGCTGTACCGGGGGCCTGACGGGAGGTCAGGCCCCGGGTGCTGAGCCCGACCCGTGGACCCGGATGAGGGGTGGTACGCGGTGAGGGCAGGACGAGGACCGTGGCGGGCGTGCGAGCCAGTGCGGTGGTAATGGGTTCCGAGGCCCGTCTCTTGACCTGAGGGAGACGGCGCCGGAGTTCTCGTCGCCCGCCCGCCACGGTCCCAGCCATTCCTCTCTGTACAGGGGCCACGCACAGAGTCCCCTGTACGCCGAGAGCCTCCGACTCCGCCCGGCGGTGCGAACGTCCTGTCGCGCCAGCCTCGCTCCGTCGGGCGGTAACAACCAGAGCGCCGAGTCACGGACGGTCCCGTGACTCGGCGCTTTGTCGTTCCCTCGTTCCGTCGTTCCGTCGTTCCGTCGCTGGAGAGACTGAGAATTCAGTCAGGGCGTCGGGTGGCGGCTACCGTGTGGCCCTGACTGAAAGCTCAGTCAAAGGGTGACCGACCGAAAGGTGCGCGAGAGTGGCCGACCGCCAGGCGTTGATCTTGGAAGCAGCCGTACGAGTCATCGCGCGCAACGGTGTCAGAGGCCTGCGCGTGGAGGACCTGGCGGCCGAGGCCGGGGTGTCCACCGCGCTCATCTACTACCACTTCAAGGACCGGGCCGGCCTGATCCGGCGCACTCTCGCCTTCATCAGCGACCGGGCCACCGGCTATACCGACGAGGCCCTCAAGGGCGCCGAGGATGCCCGTACCGTACTTCTGCACCTGCTGCTGAGCGAGCTCCAGGACACCCCGCGGGTCCGCGAGAACAGCACCGCCTGGGGCGAGCTGCGGGCCAGTGCCGTCTTCGACGCCGACCTGCGCGCGACCCTGGCCGACTCCACCCGCTCCTGGTCCCAGGACACCGCGGACGCCATCTCGGACGCCCAGGCGGCCGGCCTCGCCGACCTGCACGTCACGCCGCTGGACGCCGCCGAGCGGCTCACCGCCCTGGTGGAGGGCCTCAGCGAGCGCTGGCTGAGCGGATCCCTGACCCTGGACCGGGCCCGGGAGCTGCTGACCGGCGCGGTGGACGCGGAACTCGGCCCGCACCCTGGATAGGCCTGGACGGCCTCGTACAGCTCCGGACAGCCCCTGACGGCCCCAGGCAGCTCCGAAGAGCCCCAGGGCGCTCCGGACAGCTCCTGACGGCCCGCGAAACGCAGAACGACCCCCGCCCCTCCTGATGGAGGGACGGGGGTCGTCGTGTACTTCCGGACCCGTAGGTCAGACCTTGAGGGCCTTGATCGCGGTCGGGGCGTGGCCCGGCTCGGTCGCGAGCTCCTCGAACTCGGTGACGTCGCTCATGTCGACCGTCTTGCTCATCGAGATGTTCGTGATGCGCTCCAGGATGGCCTCGACGACGACCGGGACCTGGAACTCCTGCGCCAGCTTCTTGGCCTCCTCGAAGGCCTCGCCCAGCTTGTCCGGGTCGGTCACGCGGATCGCCTTGACGCCCAGGCCCTCGGCGACCTTGACGTGGTCGACGCCGTAGACGCCGATCTCCGGGGTGTTGATGTTCTCGAACTCGAGGTTGACCTCGAAGTTGATGCCCAGGCCGCCCTGCGCCTGACGGATCAGGCCCAGGTAGGCGTTGTTCACCAGGACGTGGACGTAGGGGACCTTGTGCTGCGCGGCGACCGCGAGCTCCTCGATCATGAACTGGAAGTCGTAGTCGCCGGACAGGGCGACGATCGGGGTCTCCGGGTCGGCGGTGGCGGCACCGATCGCGGCCGGGATGGTCCAGCCGAGCGGGCCGGCCTGGCCGCAGTTGATCCAGTTGCGGGGCTTGTAGACGTGCAGCATCTGCGCGCCGGCGATCTGGGAGAGGCCGATGGTGGTGACGTAACGCGTCTCCGGGCCGAAGGCCTTGTTCATCTCCTCGTAGACGCGCTGCGGCTTCATGGGGATGTTGTCGAAGTGCGTACGGCGCTGCAGGGTGGCCTTGCGCTCCTGGGCGGACTCGGCCCAGGCGGAGAAGTCCGGCAGCTTGCCCTCGGCCTTGAGGTCCTTCGCGACCTCGATGAAGAGCTCCAGCGCGGCCTTGGCGTCGGAGGCGATGCCGAAGTCCGGGGCGAAGATCTTGCCGATCTGGGTGGGCTCGATGTCGACGTGGACGAACTTACGGCCCTTGGTGTAGGCGTCCAGGTTGTAACCGGTGTGACGGTTGGCCCAGCGGTTGCCGATGCCGAGGACGAAGTCCGACTCGAGGAAGGTCGCGTTGCCGTAGCGGTGCGAGGTCTGGACACCGACCATGCCGGCGCTCAGCTCGTGGTCGTCCGGGATGGTGCCCCAGCCCATGAGGGTGGAGATGACCGGAATGTTGGTCAGCTCGGCGAACTCGACCAGCAGGTCGGAGGCGTCGGCGTTGATGATGCCGCCACCGGCGACGATCAGCGGACGCTCGGAGTCCAGCAGGAACCGCAGGGCCTTCTCGGCCTGGGCGCGGCTGGCGCGCGGCTTGTAGACCGGCAGCGGCTGGTAGGTCTCCGGGTCGAACTCGATCTCGGTGAGCTGGACGTCGATCGGGAGGTCGATCAGGACCGGGCCGGGACGGCCGGAGCGCATCAGGTGGAAGGCCTCCTGGAACACGCCCGGGACCTGCGCGGCCTCCAGGACCGTGGTGGCCTTCTTGGTGACCGGCTTGGCGATCGAGGCGATGTCGACGGCCTGGAAGTCCTCCTTGTGGAGCTTCGAGACCGGAGCCTGACCGGTGATGCACAGGATCGGGATCGAGTCCGCGATCGCGGAGTACAGGCCGGTGATCATGTCCGTGCCGGCCGGGCCCGAGGTACCGATGCAGACACCGATGTTGCCCGCCTTGGCCCGCGTGTAGCCCTCGGCCATGTGCGAGGCGCCCTCGACGTGGCGGGCCAGCGTGTGGCCGATACCGCCCACGTTCTTGAGCTCGCGGTAGAACGGGTTGATCGCAGCACCGGGCACGCCGAATGCTTGTTCGACACCCTCGAGCTTGAGGATCTCAACTGCAGCGGCGGCGGCTGTCATACGAGGCATCAGGTTCTCCTGCGAGTCTGGCGGTCAGGCTTTTCCGTCATCCGGAAGTTTTGTTCTGCTATACGGAACAAGCTAAGCGGCGGCTCCTTCGGCGTCAAGGCGGTAGGGGACCCCGGAAGCCACCAAAAGCCGCATCTCGCTCGGCGAGTTGCACAAATGACCGATCCGCCGACGGGAAAACCCCCGAAATGGCGTGCGCCCTCGCCCCCGTGGTCGCCGGTGGTGGAGCATGTACCTACGCACAGCGATGGAGGGGGTCCAGGTCTCATGGCGGAAGCGGTACCGGTGCGCTGCCCGGCGTGCCTGCGCGAGAACGGCTACACCGCCCCGGTCTTCCCGTGCGCCTGCGGAAGCCCGGTCCATCCCCCGCTGGACCTCGCGGCGCCACCGGTGCCGCTGACGCATCGCACCTGGTCGGACACCTGGGTGGCGGTGCGGTGCACGTCCTGCGGGCGGGAGAGCGAGTGGCCGCAGCCCGAGCTGGGGTGCGGATCGTGCGGGACGGTGGTGCGGCTTCCGGTCCACCCGCCGGAGCGGGTGGAGCCCGCGGGCGGTGCCGGCGTACGGGACGAGGCGCCCGGGCAGGCCTCCGGCGACGTACGGGCCGACGGCGCCGCGGCGGGTCGGGGCATGGGCACGGGCACGGGCGCGGGCGCCGGGGCGGACGCGGGCGGGGCCGCGGAGCAGGAGGCGGGCTCGGGTCAGGGCGCGGGGAGCCCCGCTGGCCGGGCGGGCCCGGCCCGGTCCGCCGGCCGGGCGGATCCGCGCGGCGACGGGCCCGCCACCGGGCACCCGGCGCGCACGCCGCTCCCGCCGGCCGCACCGGTGCCGCCGCGACCCGCGTTCCGGCCGGTGACCATCCGTACGGCCCGAGACGCGGTGGTCACGGCCGCGCTGTACCTGCGCTGGCTCGGCTTCCAGGACGTACGGCAGCCCGACGGGCGCCCGATCCCCTCGGCGGCCGTGGACCTGCGGGCTCCGGGGCTGGTCGCCCAGGTGGACCCGACCACCGCACCGGCCGGCCTGCGGGCGGTGGAGTGCGTCTGGCTGAACGGACTGACAGCTTCCGCGACCAGCGTCTACTTCTCGCTCGCCGGGTACACGGAGGACGCCCGCACCCGCGCGGACGATCTCGGGATACCGCTGTTCGTCATGGACCTCACGGGCATGCCCCAGCCGGTCAACGACCCGGCGGACGAGCTGGTCGCATCGGGGGCCTAGCTCGGGCTCGGGCTCGGGCCCGGCACCGCCTAAGCTCGGGGACGACTTTCGTCACCCGTCAGCCTGGGCCTGCCCTTCCTGCCTCCATACCCTTCCTGCCCTTCCTGCCTTCCTACTCTTTCCCGCCGAGGAGCGTCCGATGAGCCTGTACGACATCCCGCTGACCACCCTGTCCGACGAGCCCACCAGCCTCGCGGCCCACAAGGGCAAGGCGATCCTCCTGGTGAACACCGCCTCGCAGTGCGGGCTCACCCCGCAGTACTCGGGACTGGCCCGCCTGCAGTTCAAGTACGAGGAGAAGGGCTTCACGGTCATCGGCGTGCCCTGCAACCAGTTCGGCGAGCAGGAGCCCGGCAACGCCGACGACATCCAGACGTTCTGCGCGGCCGGTTTCGGCGTCACCTTCCCGATCCTGGAGAAGTCCGAGGTCAACGGCGAGAACCGGCACCCGCTCTACCAGGAGCTGGTGAAGACCCCCGACGCGGAGGGCGAGGCGGGGGATATCCAGTGGAACTTCGAGAAGTTCCTGATATCCCCCGCCGGCGAGGTCGTGGCGCGCTTCCGCCCGCGCACCGAGCCCGAGTCCCCCGAGGTCATCGCCGCCATCGAGGCGCACCTGCCCGCGTAACGCCTCCGCTCGGGCCGGCTGACCTCGCGGCCGGCCCCGGGCAGCAGCTCAGCTCGACCCGGCTCGACCGAGGTCGGCCTCGTGGTACTCCCCCGCCGAGCCGGCGGCGGTGAGTTCCCGCAGCTCCACCCGGCGGATCTTGCCGGACACGGTCTTCGGGAGCTCGCCGAACTCGATGCGGCGGATCCTCTTGTACGGGGACAGCACCGCGCGGGAGTGCTCGAACAGCACCCGGGCCGTCTCCGGCCCGGGCTCCCAGCCGCCGGCGAGCGTGACGTACGCCTTCGGGACCGCCAGCCGCAGCTCGTCCGGGGCCGGGACGACGGCGGCCTCGGCGACCGCCTCGTGCTCCAGCAGGGCGCTCTCCAGCTCGAACGGGCTGATCTTGTAGTCAGAGGCCTTGAAGACGTCGTCGGAGCGCCCGATGTAGGTGAGGTACCCGTCGGCGTCGCGCGCGGCGATGTCGCCGGTGCGGTACAGCCCGTCCGCCATGGCCTCGGCGGTGCGCTCCGGGTCGTCGCGGTAACCGGTCGTCACCCCGGCGGGCCGGGTGCGCAGGTCCACGCACAGTTCACCCTCGTCGGGGGACTCCTTACCGGTGACCGGGTCCAGCAGGACGATCTCGTAGCCGGGCGCCGGGCGGCCCATGGAGCCGGGCTTGACGGGCACCCCGGGGAAGTTGCCGATCTGGAGCGTGGTCTCGGTCTGGCCGAACCCGTCGCGGATGGTGACGCCCCAGGCCGCGCGGACCTTCTCGATGACCTCCGGGTTGAGCGGCTCACCGGCGGCGACGGCCTCGCGCGGGGGCCGGGCCAGCTTGGAGAGGTCGGACTGGATCAGCATCCGCCACACGGTGGGCGGGGCGCAGAAGGTGGTCACGCCGTGCCGGTCCATCTCGGACATCAGCCGCTCGGCGTCGAAGCGGGTGTAGTTGTGGACGAACACGGTCGCGCCGGCGTTCCAGGGCGCGAAGAGGTTGGACCAGGCGTGCTTGGCCCACCCGGGCGAGGCGATGTTGAGGTGCACGTCGCCGGGGCGCAGCCCGAGCCAGTACATGGTCGAGAGGTGCCCGATGGGGTACGAGGCATGCGTGTGCTCGACGAGCTTGGGGCGGGCGGTGGTGCCGGAGGTGAAGTACAGCATCAGCGGGTCGGTGGCGAGGGTCTCCCCGTCGGGGGTGAAGTCGCTGTCGGCGGCTTGGGTGTCCGCCAGCCGCAGCCAGCCGGCGGGGACCTGCGGCCCGGCGGCGATCCGGGTGTAGCCGCCCGGCACCTCGTCGAACTTGGCCGTGTCCTCCGCGCGCGCGATGACGTGGCGTACGTGGCCGCGCTGGACCCGGTCGCTCAGGTCGGCCGGGCCGAGCAGGGGCGTGGCGGGGATGACGACGGCGCGCAGTTTCATCGCGCCGAGCATGACCTCCCACAGCTCGCGCTGGTTGCCGAGCATGACGAGGATCCGGTCGCCGGGTGCGACGCCCTGCTCGCGCAGCCAGTTGGCGGCCGCGTCCGACCGTACGGCCAGCTCCGCGAAAGAGACGCCCTGAGTGGTGCCGTCCTCCTCGGCGATGCGCAGGGCGTCGGCGTCGTTCCCCTGGGCGATGTGGTCGAACCAGTCGAGGGCCCAGTTGAAGTGGCGGGGGCGGGGCCAGGTGAATCCGGTGCGGGCGGCCTCGTAGTCACCGCGGCGTTCCAGCAGGAAGTCCCGTGCTGCCAGGAACCGGGCGGTGGCGCTGCCGCTGTCCCGTGTGTTCTGTGTGTTCTGCGTGCCTGTGCCTTCGGTCGTCATGGCAGGCATCGTGCCGCGTTCGGTGTACGGACCACCAGGGCGGCGTCAGCCGCGAGTTGACCGTTCCGGGACTGTTCCGCTCACTCCGCCGGCCGGCCGGGCCGGTCGGCGCATCAGCGGTTGGACACCCCGAAGCGGACGGAGCATCGTGCGGCGGCCTCGGTGGGCTCGGTGGGCTCGGTGGGCTCGGCCATGTCGGCGATCATCCGCTCCCCCTCTGCGACGATCTCCTCCTTCGTCGCCCTCGAGACCCGGCCGAACAGCTCGACGGTGAGGACCGCCCCCTCCAGCCTCCACAGGCCGGCGAGGAACCCGTCGACGAGCAGGGTGCGGTGGGCCTGGTTACCGGTCCAGGTCCGTCCCTTGACCTCGGGGGGAACCACGCGGCTGCGGTCGGCGTGCGAGAGCAGGAGGTTGTCGAATTCCGGGAGGAAGCGCGGCGGCGCCGGGGTGTCCGCGTCGGGGCGGGGCGCGTCGGGGAGGTCGAAGAGTTCCACGCCGTTCTCGTCACGGAAGACCAGGAGGCCCGGCCGTAGCCGTTCGAAGGCCTCGCGCAGCCGGGTCAGCCCGGCCCAGACCTGCATGTCCTTGACGGAGGCGGGCCCGAAGGCGGCGAGGTAGCGCAGCACCACCTCGTCCACGGGCTGCGGCGTCCCGGCGGGCTGCCCGAGCCAGTCCTCCACGGTCGTCAGCCGGACCTGCCCGCTGCGCCCCCACACGCCGCGCGGCGTGACCTGGACCAGCGGCAGCCGGCAGCGCGCGGCGACGGAGAGGGACTGCGGGTCGGCGTCGGGCCACTCCTTCAGCAGTTCCGCGCGGATCTCGCCCATGGTGCGCGGCCCGCTCTCGACGAAGGCGCGGGCCCGTTCCGCCAGCCGGTCCAGATCCACTCCGACGAGCCCTTTCCGGAAGTAGTTGACCTCCCGGTCGCGGGCCGGCTGGACGAGCGGGCGCAGGGTCAGGGCGTCGTGCGCGGTGTGGGTGTGGATCGTGGAGCGCATGCTGACCATCCGGACGACCGCCCGGGACTCCATGAGCCCGGCCAGTTCGGCGGGCCGGAAACCGGCGAGGCGGGCGTGGAGCTGGAAGTAGGGAGGTTTCACGTTCTGCGCCTGGAGCCCGAGCAGGTGCGTGACGGCGTCCTGAGCGGTCATCTCGGCGCGGCTCAGCAGCAACTGGCGGGCGAGCGTGGCACGGTTCAGAGCGCGGGTGGCGAGTACGGGATGCGTCGTCCTGGAGGCCATGACAGCAAGCTAACCCCCCTTGCGGACACCTTCTGTCCGCAACCCACACCAAAGACGAAGGGCGAGGGCGAGGGCGAGGCGACGGCTACGGCTACGGCTACGGGTAACGGGGACGGCTACGGGTAACGGGGACGGCGCGGAACAGGCCACCCGCAGCCCTCCCCGCCGCGCAGCGGGGCGGGGAGGGACGGGACGGGGCGGGGCGGGGCGGGGAGGCCTCGGCAGCCCGGCAGCCCCTTACTACCCTTTACCCCTATATCCTGCCTCTTGCCGCTAAACGCACGTTCGACCGGGAGCTGACCTGCGATGTCGGAGCGTCCAGACCGCCGCCCCTCGCCGCCGTCCGCCGCGAAGCGCCCGGGATGGCGCCGCCCCGCCACCCCGGCCACCGCACCCCCGGCGGGACCCCCGTCCGCCGCACAGCCCGCGCCACCGGCGCCCACTCCCCCGAACCACCGCAGCCTGATCGACTCGGCCGTCTACCGCGACGGCCGCCGCGTCGCCTCCCCCGCCACCCTGGCCGACACCTTCCGGCAGTTGCGCGAAGAGCCCGACGGGATGGCCTGGATCGGCCTGCACCGCCCCACCGAGCCCGAACTCCATTCCCTCGCCGCCGAGTTCAACCTCCACGAACTCGCCGTCGAGGACGCCCTGGAAGCCCACCAGCGCCCCAAGCTGGAGCGCTACGGCGACACCCTCTTCGTCGTCCTGCGGGCCGCCCGCTACCTCGACGCCCAGGAGGAGGTCGACTTCGGCGAGCTGCACATCTTCGTCGGCCCGGACTTCCTGATCACGGTCCGCCACGGCGGCGCGCCCGACCTCTCCAACGTACGTCGCCGCATGGAGCAGAACCCGGAGCTGCTCTCCCTCGGCCCGGAGGCCGCCCTGTACGCCATCCTCGACGCGGTGGTCGACGGCTACGCCCCGGTCGTCGAGGGCGTCCAGACCGACATCGACGAGATCGAGACGGAGGTCTTCCGAGGCGACCCCGCGGTCTCCCGCCGCATCTACGAACTCTCCCGCGAAATGGTCGAGTTCCAACGCGCCACCCGCCCCCTGGTCGGCATGCTCCACGGCCTGATGGCGGGCTTCGCGAAGTACGGCACGGACGAGGAGCTCCAGCGCTACCTCCGCGACGTGGCCGACCACGTCACGCACACCAGCGAACGCGTGGACGGCTTCCGCCAGGCCCTCACCGAGATCCTGACGGTCAATGCCACCCTGGTCTCCCAACAACAGAACGCCGAGATGCGCGCCTTGGCCGAAGCCGGCTTCGAACAGAACGAGGAGATCAAGAAGATCTCAAGTTGGGCAGCAATTCTGTTTGCACCCACACTGGTTGGAACTATCTACGGCATGAACTTCGAAGCCATGCCAGAGCTACGCTGGGTGTTCGGATATCCCTTCGCTGTGGCCCTTATGGCGGTTGTTTGTCTCAGTTTGTACCTCATTTTTAAGCGTCGGGACTGGCTCTAGATCCGGCGAATGACGACTACGAGCGCGAGTCTGATTTGCATCGGCATCGCTGAGTGACCACCACCGCCCGGACTGATACCCAGGCCACCGATCCGGTGAGGGCGCCGACGATGTTGACGTCATCGTCTCCGGCCGCGGTACGGATGCCGGCGTCGAGAGCGTTGCCGATGCCGCGGGTGCCTGTGGTGGCGTTCGGCGCGCCTGCGCGAGGCCTCGGTGATGCCCGACGTGGTCCGGGCCGACACCGACACCGACACCAACACCAACACCAACACCATCGTGATCGCCGAACGGGTCGCGGACTGGATGAAGGAAGGCCGATAGGGCGGGCCACCCGCACAACGAGTCAACCAGCGAGTAACCGCTCCCGGGCCCCGGTCACAGCGCGTCTACAGCGCTGACCTTCCAGCCTTGTGGAGTGCGGACGAGGGTCATGCGGACGCGGTTGAGGTCGAGACGGGGGGTGGCGATCTGGGTGCTGGTGGTGAGCTGGTTCATGAAGAGCAGGACGACGGCCTTGTTCGGGGATGCTGAGATCACCGATGCCGCCGGGGTGGCGTCGCCGGTCGCGATGGCGGCTTTCACCACTCCGCTGTAGGTCTTGGCAGTGGGCGCCACCACGGTCTCCGTGGTCTTGCTGTACTGGTCGCGGAAGGGGCCTGTGAGGTGGCCGCGGGCCGCGGCGAAGTCGCGGTCCAGGTGGCGGTAGTCGTACGAGAGGATCACCGGGGCGGCCTTGCGGGCCGCCGTCAGGGCCGCTGCGCGGGCCTCGGTCGTGCGCTCGGCCTCTCGGTGCTTCCAGGCGAGCGTGGCCGTTGCGGCCAAGGCCAGCAGGACCACAATGCTGAGTAGTGCGGTGAGTCGACGGGGTCGGCTGCGAGCCGGCTTGGCGGGCGTCGTTTCCGCCGGCTCCGGGGCGGCCGGCTCCAGGTCGGCCTCCTGCCGGCGGCTTGCCTGCTCGGCGCGTTTGGCCGCCGCGCGCGCGGCTGCCGCCACGGAGCGTTGGCGGGCTCGAACGGTCGTGTTCGCCATGGTGGTTCTCCTGTCAGCCGACGAATTCGACGTCGGACGTCAGCCACTGCCCGCCCTCGAAGACGAGGTCGAGCTGAAGGCGGTAGTTGCGGGACGTGCCCTCGGGGGCGGCGGCGTTGGTGACCTTGCTGTCGGCCACCACCAGGACGCGGGCCGTGCGGGCGTCGGCCCGGGCGATACCCGCGTCGAGGATCTGTCCCTCCGAGACGGACTTGTTCTCGGCGACGATCTTCGTCAGCTCCGCGGTCTGGGCCGAGAACTGCTTCTTGAACTCCCCGGTCGCGCCGTTCAGGACGGTCTTGCTGTCCCGCTCGTACTGCCGGTAGTCGAGCGACGTGAAGTTAAGCGCCGACTGGCGGGCGGCGGCCAGGATGGCTTGGTGCCGCCGGTCCTCCTCATCGCGCTCGTACAGCTGGAAGCCCAGCCAGCCGGAGGTAGCCATCAGTACGGCAGCCAGGACAGCGAGTATGAGGGTCATGCCATGGGGCCCACGAGCAGCCATTGCCAGGAGTCCTTTCCGAATACGGTCTGTGCTCCGCCCGTCGAGCCGATCTGTACGCGGCTTCCCGGTGCGTTCTGTGCGCCGCGCACGGACGTGTCGCCGCCGCGCGGGGCCGTGCAGCGTGCGTCGGTGTTGGCCGGGCGGTCGGTGGTGTCGGCGGGTTCGCGGCGCTGGGTTCCGTACCCCGCACGGCAGGGCGGCGGGTCGTCGGCGTTGACGACCATTCCGAAGTGGGTCGTGCCGTCTCCGGGAAGCACTGTGTAGCTGCCCGAGACGACCACGGGGAAGGTGACCAGCATCTGTTCCACACCGGGCAGCCGGGCGAGGGTGATCTGGCCTCCGCTGATCAGGTTGCCCAGCAGAACCGGGAGGTGGGGACGGGTGTCCCTCATGAGGGAATCCACCTCCTGGGCGGCGGAGGTGCCGTGGGCCATCAGGGCGCGGATATCACCGTCGCTCGCCTTCAACTGCTCGGTGAGCGCCGCCAGATCCCGGGAGAAGGACGTGATCGCCGAACCTTGATCGGCCTGCGTCTTCAGGACCTTCCGGGAGTCCTCGATCAGCGCGATGGTCTGGGGAAGGGAATCGGAGGCCGACTCGACCAGGGCGTTGCCCGAGTCCACCAGCCGCGTCAGGTGGGGGCCGGTACCGGAGAACCCCTTGCCCAGTTCGTCGACCGTGATCCGCAGGTCCTGCTTGTCCACCGAGTTGACCAGCCGGTCCAGGCTCAGAATCAGGTCCGTCGTGGGCATCGGCACCCGGGTGTCATGGCGGGGGATGGAGCTGCCGTCCCGCAGATACGGGCCGCTGCCGGAGCGCGGCTGCAGGTCCACGTACTGCTCGCCGACGGCCGAGCGGTTCGCCACCACGGCCAGGCTGTCCGCCGGGATCCTCGGGGAGTCCTCCAGAAGCAGCCCCACCGAGACTCCGCCGGAGCCGGTCAGCCGCAGATCGCCCACGCGGCCCACGGGCACCCCCCGGTACGTGACCTCGGCCCCGGAGTAGATGCCGCCCGATTCGGCGAAGTCGGCCCGTACGGTGTATCCGCGGTCCAGGACGCGGTCGGCCAGTCCGGCGTACTCGGCGCCGACGTAGGACACCCCGATCACGGTGATGAGCGTGAAGGCGAGCAGCTGGGTCTTGACCGTACGGGTGATCACGGCACCAGTCCCTTCATCAGCAGCTCGGCGAGCGCGAGGTCGACACCCGGCGGAAGGCCACCGTTGCCGTCTCCCGCGCTGTAAGCGGTGTACGAGGCCTGGTTGGCCGACGGGCAGAGCGGCAGGCAGCCCAGCTCGACGCCACCCGACCCACCCGACCCACCCGACCCGCCGGGCAGTTCTGGCGTCCCGGGCGGCTTCGGGGCCTGGGGAACCCGTGGAAGGGCGGGGGGTTCGGGGAGGCCCGGGAGCGCGGGGACTCCGGGCAGCCCTGGCGTCGGGACGCCTGGCAGCCCAGGAGGCACGGGCGTGCCGGGCGTGCCCGGCTTCGGAGGCTGACCGGCCAGGTTCCCGTAGACGCTGCGCAGGTCGAGATCGGCGGTGACCTCGAGGTTGACGTAGTCGCCCTTGATCGCGTCCACCACATTGCGCGGGAAGGGATAGGTCGTCAGCAGCTCCAGCGCGTTGGGCAGGTCGGCGCCCGCCGTGTTCAACTGCTGCAGGATCGGCTGGAGCGCGCGCAGATTCGCGATCACATCGTCGCGCGACGCGTTGATCACCTTCGTGCCCGTCTCACCCAGCTTCGACAGCGAAGTGAGCATGGTGGTCAGCTTGGCCCGCTCGTCGGCCAGCACCTTCAGCGCGGGCGGCATGGTGGTGAGGGCATGGTCGATCGTCTTCTTCTCCTTGGCGAGGGTGGCGGCCAATGTGTCGATGCCCTCCAGCGCACGGATGATCTCCTTCTTCTGGGCGTCGAGGCCCCCGAGGAAGGTGTCCAGCTCGGAGAGCAGCGACTTCACCCGGTCCTCGCGACCCTCCAAGGCCTTGTTCAGCTCCTTGGTGATGGTGTGGAGCTGTGCCACTCCACCGCCGTTGAGCAGGGCCGACAGCGCGGACAGCACCTCTTCGATCTCGGGGTTGCGGCCGCTGCGGGAGAGCGGGATCCGCGCGCCGTCGGTGAGCCTGCCCACCGGCCCGGTGTCCGCCGGAGCCGACAGCGACACGTACTTCTCACCGAGCATGCTGGTCTGGCGCAGCTCGGCGACCGCGTTGCCGGGGAGCTTGACCGAGTCGGAGATCCGCAGCCGCACCCGGGCGTGCCACCCATCCAGTTCCACCTTCTCGACGGCTCCGACGGTCACGTTGTTGACCTTTACCGTGGACTGCGGGACGAGATCGAGGACGTCCTGGAACTCGACCGTGACCCGGTAGCTGCGCCCGTCCGCGGCCGCGCCGCCGGGCAGGGGGACGTCGTACAGGCCCTTGAACTCGCAGCCGGTCAGCAGCAGCGAACCTGCGGCCGTCCACAAGGCTGCCTTGAGCGGAGCTCTCATGTACGTCACGTACGGGCCTCCAGGATTCCGCCGAGCGTCTTGTCCATCGAGCCCGTTCCCGCCACGGGAAGTGCCGCTCCGGTGAGCGGGTCGGCCGCGGGCAGCTTGGGCAGGGAGTCGAACAGGGTCTTCAGATCCCGGCAGTCGGTCTTCTCCCCGGTCGTGTTCAGCAGGGAGCACAGCAGCTCGGCCGGGTCGTGGAGCTGTTCGGGGTTGCTGCGGGTGTCGAGCGTGCCGGACGAGGGGTTGTAGGCGTTCTGCAGGTTGGACAGCCCGGCGGGGGCGACTTCGAGCAGCTCCTCGAGGGCGGCGCGCTGCGTGACCAGCACGTTGGTCACCTTGGCCAGGCCTTGCACATTGGCGGTCAGGTCCTTCTTGTTCTGCTTCACGAACTCGGACACATCGGCGAGCGCGGCCGCGAGATGCTTGATCGCCGCGGCGAGGTCCTTGCGTTCCCCGGCCAGTTGCTCGGCCACCTTGGCCAGGCTGTCGTTGAACGACCGGACGTCGGCGTCGTCGGCCGCCAACGCGGCGGTGAACACCTGCAGATTCCGTACGGTCCCGAACAGGTCCTGCCGGCCGTCGGACAGGGTGGTGACGGCCTGCGATAGGTCCTCGACCGTCTGGTGCAGCTGCGCGCCCTGGCCCTGGAGGTTGTCCGCGCCGACGGCGAGCAGCCGGGAGAGCGAGCCGTCCTTGTTGGCGCCCTGGGGGCCGAGCGCGTCCGCCGTCATACGGAGGCTGTCGAAGACCCGGTCCAGCTCGACCGGTACGGCCGTGCGCTCCTCGGGGATGACCGCGCCGCTCTTCAGCGCCGGGCCGCCGCGGTGGACGGGCAGCAGCTGGAGGTAACGGTCGCTGACCACCGAGGAGTTGATGATGGCCGCCTTGGCGTCCTCGGGGACCTTGTACTGGGCGTCGTACTCCAGCTCCACGCGCACTCGCTCACCCTGCGGCGTGATCTTCTTGACCTCGCCGATCGGGATGCCGAGCACGCGAACGTCGGAGCCGGGGTAGATGCCAACGGTACGCGGGAAGTACGCGGTCACCCGGACCTTCGGTGACTCGGAGAGCTGTACGACGGCCAGGGCGGCGGCCATCACCAGCACGGTGGCGAACGCGAGGCGGCGGACGAGGCTGCGGACGCGACGGCGGGTCGGCGCGAGCTTCGCCGGCGGCTTCGGGAGCTTCAGCGCAATACGCCTCGGAATCCGCATCGGAATCCGCATCGGAATCCTCATCGTGACCCTTCCGTCCGTGGAACCACCGGTGTGGGCGCGACCAGGTTCTGGATGTAGCTGTCGAACCACCGGCCGTTGCCGAGGGTGTTGGTGAAGACCCTCGCGAAGGGCGCCATGAGCTGGATGCTGCGGTCGAGGCTCGCCTGATTGCGTTCCAGCATCTGCACCACGGTGTTCAGGCGGCTGAGCGCCGGCCCGATCTCCGCTTTGTTGTCCTTCACCAAGCCGGAGAGCTGGACGCTGAGGGCGACGGAGCTCTGGAGCAGCGCGTGGATGGCCTGGCGCCGCGCGTGGATCTCCTTGAACAGCTTGTCGCCGTCCTTGACCAGCTTGCCGAACTCGTCCTTCCGCTCGGCGAGCACTCCGGTGACCCCGTTGGCGTGATCGAGGAGTTCGCGTAGCGCCTCATCACGGGAGGCCACGGTCCGGGAGATCTTCGAGAGCCCCTGGATGGAGGCTTTGACCTCCTCGGGGGCGTCCTCGAAGGTGGTGGAGATGATGTCCATGGAGGCGGCCAGCCGCTGCTTGTCGATCTGCTCGGTGGTCGTGGTGAGATCGCTGAAGGCCTCCACCACGTCGTACGCCGGGACCGTGCGGCTCAGTGGGATCTCGCTGCCCGGCTTCAGCCGGCCGGAACCCTTCGGCTCCAGCGCGAGGTACTTGGCGCCCAGGATCGTCTTGATGCGGATCGACGCACCGGTACGGGCCCCGAGCTCCGGGTCTCCCTTGATCCGGAAGGTCACCTTGACGTGGTCGCCGGCCAGCTCGACCTCGTCGACCTTGCCGGCCTTGACGCCGGCGATCCGCACCTCGTCGCCGGAGCGCAGCCCGCCGGCCTCGGAGAAGGCCGCGCTGTACGTCTCGCCGCCGCCGATCAGCGGAAGGCTCTCGACGTTGAATGCGGCGGCGATCAGCAGCGCGATCGTGGTGAGGCCGGCGGCGCCGACCCCCAGGGGATTGCGTTCACGGAAGGGGATCAACGGTCGCACCTCGCCCGGGCGACATGGAGTTCGGGGGTGATGACCTCGTTGGTCTTCGGCAGCACGATCCGGCCGTCGAAGTCGCAGAGATAGAAGTTGAACCAGGAGCCGTACGAGGCGGTTCCGGTCAGCTCGTTGAGCTTGTTGGGCAACCGCTGCAGGACACCCTCCACGGTCTTCTCGTGGCCGTTCAGCGTTCCCGTGAGCTTGGCCAGCTCGGCGATATCGGTTTTCAGCGGCGGCCGGACGTCGCCCAGAAGGCCGGAGGTGGCCTCCGCGAGGCCGTTGATGCCCGCCAGCGATTCACCGATGGGCTTGCGGTCGTCCGACAGCCCCGAGATCAGCCGTTGCAGCTGCGCGATCAGGTCGGAGAAGCGGGTGCTGCGCTTGTCCACGGTGCTCAGCACGGTATTGAGGTTGTCGATGACCGAACCGATCAGCTTGTCGCGTTCGGCGAGTGTCGTGGTGAGCGAGGCGGTGTGCGCGAGCAGGCTGCGGACGGTACCGCCCTCGCCCTGCAGGGTCTTGATGATCTCGGTGGCGAGTTGGTTGACGTCCTTCGGGCTCAGCGCGGCGAACAGCGGCTTGAACCCGTTCAGCAGGGCGTTGAGATCGAGTGCGGGCTCGGTACGGGAGAGCGGGATCCGCCCCCCGGGCCGCAGCCGCTTCCCCTCCCCCACGCCTTCCGTCAGCGCGATGTACCGCTGCCCGACCAGGCTCCGGTAGCGGATGACGGCACGGGTGCTGGTGAGCAGCGGCCGGTCGCGGGAGACGGTGAAGGTCACCATGGCCAGCGTCCGGTCCGTGATGGCGATGCTTTCGACTTCGCCGACCCGCACCCCCGCGACCCGGATGTCGTCGCCCTTCTCCAGGCTGGTGACATCGCTGAACACGGCGGTGTAAGTCTCCTTCGGGGTGAAGGAGAGATTGACGATGGTGGCCGCGAGCACGGCGGTCGCCGCCACGGTCACCACCGCGAAGATGCCGAGTTTGATCAGCTGGGGGGCTGTCGCCATCGCGTTCGTACGACGGAAACGACTCGTCGTGCTCATATGACACTCACCGCCGTTCCCCGTGCCATCGGTCCGAAGAGCAGGGTCGTGACCGCCGGCACCTCGTCGGCGGGCACGCCCATGACCGGG
The DNA here is from genome assembly GCF_055564955.1 of Streptomyces sp. NPDC028910. NCBI lineage: Bacteria > Bacillati > Actinomycetota > Actinomycetes > Kitasatosporales > Streptomycetaceae > Streptomyces > Streptomyces sp. NPDC028910. The sequence continues at coordinate 41,430 of NZ_JBVHVF010000020.1, forward strand.
GACACGAGTGAGGCGACGGCGTGCTGTTCGGCCGGGGTTCCGGACACGTTGTGGCCCGTACTGCTCGCCGACGTACCGTCGTTGAGCTTGGTCGGCGGTGCCGGTACGTGAGGGTGGGGCAAACCTCTGCAGTTGGGTCCTGAGCGGTCGGCATAGCGCGGTTCCTCGCCGGGGCGGTAAGGGGGACGGGGGTTGACGAATTCGAGGGTGATGCGCATCCTTCCGCCCTTGAACGCCTCTTCGGACGCCGCTTCCTGGCGCACCAGCCCGGCCAGCAGGCACGGGTACTGCGGCGAGTAGCGGGCGAACAGCGCGAGGGTGGGACGGGAGACGCGGCCCAGGGTGATGAGCCGGTCGGAGTTCTCGCCGAGGACCGCTTCCGTGGTGTTCGCGGCGGTGGCGGTCGACGTGAGGACCGACGCGAGCTGATCCTGCTTCTCGACCAGCGTCCGGCTGGTGGTGAGGGTGTTGTCCAGGATCCGCAGCAGGTCGGGGGCGGCGTCGCGGTACACCTCGGCCACATCGGCGAACCGGGCGATGTCCTCCTTGAGGGAGGGCATGTGCGGGTTGAGCCGGCGCAGGTAGTCGTCGAGGCGGGTGAGGTTGTCGCCGATCCGGTCGCCGCGCCCTTCGAGGGCGCCCGCGAAGGCGGACAGGGTGGCGTTCAGCTCGCCGGGCTTCACCGTGCGCAGCAGCGGTAGCAGGTCGTTCATCAGCCGCTGGAGCTCGATGCCGACCGTGGTGCGGTCCTGGGTGATGACGTCACCGGCGCGGATGTGCCGTACCGACGACTTCTGGGGGGCGACCAGGTCGACGTACTTCTCGCCGAACAGGGTCTTGGGCAGCAGCCGGGCATGGACGTCGGCCGGGATGAGGGGGACGTGCTCCGGCTTCAGCGCGAGGGTGAGGGTCGCCTTCTCGCCGTCGGCCTCGACCTCGCGTACCTCGCCGACCAGCAGGCCGCGCAGCTTGACGTCCGCGCGCGGCTCCAGCTGGTTGCCGAGGGTGTCCGCCTCCAGGGTGATCCGGACGACGGAGGTGAACACCTGGTGGTAGACCGCGAGCGTCAGGGACAGCAGCAGCGCGATCACTGCGATGAAGACGACGCCGTACAGCCGTAGTTGGGTGGGCCGCGTGAGCGCCGGGGCCGGTATTCGTATGCGCATCCGCCTACCCCGCTATCCGTACGGTCGTGTTGGCGCCCCAGATGGCGAGGCTGAGGAAGAAGTCGAGGACGTTGATGGCCACGATGGAGGTCCGTACGCCGCGGCCGACCGCGACACCGACACCGGCCGGGCCGCCGCTCGCGTAGTAGCCGTAGTAGCAGTGCACCAGGATGATCACGACGGCGAAGACGATCACCTTGCCGAAGGACCACAGCACGTCGACCGGTGGCAGGTACTGCTGGAAGTAGTGGTCGTACGTGCCGGTGGACTGCCCGTAGTAGCCGGTGGTGATGGTGCGGGCGGCGAAATAGGAGGACAGCAGCCCGATCACGTACAGCGGGATCACCGCCACGAAGCCGGCGATCATCCGGGTGGTGACCAGGAACGGCAGCGACGGGATGCCCATCACCTCGAGCGCGTCGGTCTCCTCGCTGATCCGCATCGCGCCGAGCTGGGCGGTGAAGCCCGCGCCGACCGTCGCCGACAGCGCGAGCCCGGCCACCAGCGGGGCGATCTCGCGGGTGTTGAAGTACGCGGACAGGAACGCCACGAAGTTGGACGTGCCCAGCTGGTTGAGCGCCGCGTAGCCCTGGAGTCCGACCTCGGTGCCGGTGAAGAAGGAGAGGAAGGCGATGACGCCGACCGTGCCGCCGACGACCGCCAGTGCGCCGCGGCCGAAGGTCACCTCGGCGAGCAAGCGCAGGACTTCCTTCTTGTAGCGGCGCACGGTGCGGCCGGTCCAGGCGAGGGAGCGGCCGTAGAAGACCAGTTGCGCGCCCAGCTCCTCCAGGGAGCGCCCGGACCGTTTGAGCACGTTCAGCCGATTCAGCGGATTCAGCGGATTCAGCGGAGTCACCGTCATCCCCTCTGCGGAACGATTTGGAAGTAGACGGCGGTCAGCACGAAGTTCGTCACGAACAGCAACATGAAGGTGATGACCACGGACTGGTTCACGGCGTCACCGACGCCCTTGGGCCCGCCCTTGGCGTTCAGGCCCTTGTACGAGGCGACGATCGCGGCGATGGCTCCGAAGACCAGCGCCTTCAGTTCGGCCGCCCAGAGGTCGGACAGCTGGGCGAGGGTGGTGAAGGAGGCCAGGTAGGCACCGGGAGTGCCGTTCTGCATGACCACGTTGAAGAAATAGCCACCGGCCACCCCGACAACGGAGACCAGGCCGTTGAGCAGGACGGCCACGAGCATGGTGGCCAGCACCCGGGGCACGACCAGCCGGTGGATCGGGTCGATGCCGAGCACCTGCATGGCGTCGATCTCGTCCCGGATCTTGCGTGCCCCGAGGTCCGCGCAGATCGCGGTGCCGCCGGCGCCGGCGATGAGCAGCGCCGTGACGATGGGGGACGCCTCCCGGAGTACCGCCAGGACGGAGGCGGCGCCGGAGAACGACTGGGCGCCGAGCTGCCGGGTCAGGCTGCCGATCTGGAGCGCGATGACTGCTCCGAAAGGGATGGAGACCAGGGCCGTGGGCAGGATGGTGACGCTCGCGATGAACCACGCCTGCTGGATGAACTCCCGTACCTGAAAGGGGCGTCGGGGCAGGGTCCGCAGGACGTCCAGGGCCATGGCGAAGAGGCTGCCGGAATGCCGGAGCGCTCCGCTGGGTGAGAAGCTCATCGGTCTGCCCCCTCGGCCGGGCTCGGCTCCGCCGCCTTCCGGCCCGGGTCAGCCCCCGGGCGCGGCTCTGCCGCCATGCCCGGGGCCGGGGCCGGGGCCGGGTCAGCCTCCCCGGAGGGGTCCCGGCGGTGCAGCTCCGCCTCGCGGTCGGCGATCGCCTGCCAGCGGGGCGGCCGGGTGACCCCGGCGCTGGGCAGCAGGCGCGGGGTCATTTCGGGAATGGCGTCGTCCCCGCCGGCGAGGCCTGCCAGCTCCTGCTCGACCTGGGCGGCGTCCTTCTCCTCCGCCATGCCGATCGGCCCCTGCATACGGCCGTTGAGGAACTGCCGTACGACCGGCTCGTCGCTGGTCAGCAGCTCCTCGCGGGGGCCGAACATCACCAGTTCGCGCCGGAACAGCAGCCCGATGTTGTCCGGGACCTGGCGGGCCGAGGCGATGTCGTGGGTGACGATCAGGAAGGTCGCGTCGATCTGCGCGTTCAGGTCCACGATCAACTGATTGAGATAGGCCACCCGCACCGGGTCGAGCCCCGAGTCCGGCTCGTCGAAGAGGATGATCTCCGGGTCGAGCACCAGCGCCCGCGCCAGGCCCGCCCGCTTGCGCATCCCGCCGGATATCTCGCCGGGCAGCTTCTCCTCGGCACCGATCAGACCGACCATGTCCATCTTCTCCAGGACGATCCGTCTGATCTCGCTCTCCGGCTTACGCGTGTGCTCGCGCAGCGGGAAGGCGATGTTGTCGTACAGGTTCATCGACCCGAACAGGGCGCCGTCCTGGAACAGCACGCCGAAGAGCTTGCGCACCTCGTACAGGTCGTGCTCGCGGAGCTTGGTGATGTCCGTACCGGCGATCCGGATCGATCCGCAGTCCGGCTTGAGCAGGCCCACGAGTGTCTTGAGGAACACCGACTTGCCCGTACCCGAGGGGCCGAGCATGACGGACACCTCCCCGGCGGGCAGCGTCAGCGACACGTCCTGCCAGATGACCTGGCGGCCGAAGGATTTGGTCAACCCTTCCACGCAGATCTCGACACCCATCCGGTTCACCCTTCAGCGGGGAGCAGCTCCGTCATCTGCTCTACGGGGAAGGGCGGCGGGTCCGTCGCGGCAAGACCAAGATTTTTTACGGCAAGCGGGTGGAGAGGGCACTGGGGAGGTCCGGCACGGTCGTGCTGTCGGGGAGCGGTGACGCGGACGGCAGCGGCGGCACGGACACCGCGGGCGCGGGGAGGACCGGGGCGGTCAGAGCCGGGGTGGGCAGGTCCGGTGCGGCGGGCAGGGTCGCCGCCACCTCCGGCACCACCGGCGGGAGGGCGCCGGGGAGGGCCGTGGGCGACACCGTTCCGGTCGGGCGTACGGAGCCGGGGGCGTCCGGTCGTACGGACGAGGCAGCCGGTATACGGTCACCAGCCGCGCCCGGCTCCTCCGCCACCACCGCCATCTGCGGCAGAGGCGGCACCGGCGCACTCGGTTCGTACGCGAAGGGCAGGGCCAGTCCCACCATGGCCAGCGTCGCGGCCGCCGAGGTCGCGGCCAGGGCGGGGGCATGCGCACCCGCCTGACCCGCCTGGTCCCGGCCGCGCCCGATCAGCCACAGGCCGAGCGCCAGCGTCCCGGCCAGCGAGTTGCGCAGCGTACGCCGGGCCCTGGACAGCAGGGACTCGACCGCCTCGTAGCTGAGCCCCATCTCGCGGGCGATCTGCCCGACGTCCCGCTCCTGCGACTTCAGGTGGAGTGCCTCCGCCTGTCGGGCGGGCAGCTCCCTGCTCCGGAAGGCCAGCCACCTGGCCTCCGCCCGGTCGCACACCGCCTCATCGACGGGGACCGGGCCGGGAGCGGTGAGCTTGGGCGTACCGCTCAGCTGGGCCTCTCGGTGGACCTGCCGGTACCGGTCGACGCACAGGCGCATGGTCACGGTCGTCAGCCATGCGCCCAGCCGGGCCTCGTCGAGGTGTGTGTGCTGCGCGCCGCGCAGCATCGCCTCCTGCACCGCGTCCTCGGCGTCCTCGGCGCTCATGGACCTGCGGCGCGCCACCTTGAGCAGCTGCTCGCGATGGCTCCACATGCGCTGCCACCGCAGGTGGGCCGAGTCGTCAGCCGGTTCGGCCGGGTGCGGAGGATGCCTGTCAGTCGCCATGACCCGGGAGGTTACCGCCGGGTACACGGGCTTGTGGAGGGGGTGATGCGCGAGTGAGTCCTAACCGTTGCCGGGGACCTTGCCGGGATCCGGAAGGACACCGTCACCGGGCACGTCAATGCCGGTGCCGGGAGCGGTACTCGGGGCCGTGACCAGGGGCGGCCTGGGCTTCACACTGTCGTCCGGCGGGTCGGCGGTCGGTGACGGGGCGGGCGTCGGCGCGGGCTTCGGCCCGGGCGGGGGCGGCGCCGGGGAGGCGGACGGGGTCTCGGTACCCGGCTGCGGGCCGGCCGGTTCGGTCCGCCCGGTGCCGGGCGGGTCGACCTCCGTACCGGAACCCGCGCCGCCCTGGTCCGGAACCACCCGGTGGCCGTCCCTGAAGTAGGCGTACCAGGACAGGACGACGCTCAGGTACTCCCGGGAATGGTTGTAGGAGAGGATCGCGCGGTCGAGGTCCCGCGGCCGGGAGAGGTCGCGTCCGGCCGCGCACAGGTAGCGTCCCGCAGCGAGCGCCGCGTCGTGGACGTTGTGGGGGTCGGCCCTGCCGTCACCGTTGCCGTCGGCGCCCCAGCCGGCCCAGGTGGACGGGATGAACTGCATCGGGCCGACCGCGTGGTCGTAGGACGGGTCGCCGTCGTACGCGCCGCCGTCGGTGTCCCGGATCAGGGCGAACCCCTGGCCGTTCAGCTGCGGGCCGATGATGGGCGCGTACGTCGTACCGTCCGCGTCCACCCTCCCGCCCCGCGCCTGGCCGGACTCCACCTGGCCGATCGCCGCGAGCAGCTGCCAGCGCAGACCGCAGCGCGGGGTGCTCCGCACGAGCGTCGACTCCGCGTTCCGGTACGCGGCGAGGACCGTGGCGGGCAGCGCCGCACGGCCGGCCACGAAGACGGCACCGGCCGAGGACGGCTGCTGTGCGGACGGGCCGTGCGACGCGAGTGGGGGCAGCTCGCGAAAGTAGTAGGCATCGCCCGAAGTGCCCTGATTCAGTGGCATGGCGGCCTCCACGGGGGAGGACACCGACGCCGCGAGGCCCGGCGCCTGTGAACCGGTCAGCGCCGCCATGGCCGCCGCCGCGACCGCCGTGCCCCGCACGCCCTTGCACATCCGCACCGGCAACTGACCCGCCATACGTCAGACCCCTCCCTCATCGCACTTCCCCGGCTTCTTCACCTGCTCTACGGGGCCGGGGGGCGAGTCCGTCGCGCGAGTCACGGAGATTTCTCCAGAGGCCGTCACGTCGCTGGTGACCGTCGGCCCGAGGGGCGCCACCTCGTCACACTCAAGGCCACCGACGCCCAGTGGTGTCCGCCAGCTAGTTGTTCGACCTGGAGGGCGTACTGACAGGACGCACCGTCCTGGCGCGGAAGGGCGGAGGAGCCGAGGAACCCGTCGCCCGGCGCGTCTCGCACGACGGCACCGCACACCGACTCACGGGACACGCGAGGCGCTCGCCGCGAGACGTCACGTCCGTTGCACGGCCCGCCAATGTCCTGCTGGAACCAGACGGTTTCCGGCCACCGGACCGGATGTCGAATCAGTTCTGTTCAGCTGGCGAGTGGTCGGAACGGGATGACGTTGCCGGGGACCGGGACGGGCTCTGTCGACGCGCCGCTCCCTTGGGTGAGCACGCACGGCTCTTCCCGGTCCTCTTCCGGGCGTCCGGACGTCGACCTCGACGACTGAGTACTTGGCGAACTGGGCTCCTCGGCCAACGGCCATCAGGGCGACAGGCGCCCGGAGAGCCTGCGTCCGAACCTCGACACCCTCAAGGTGCTCGACCGGATACCTCCCTCCGACGGCTGGCGGCAGCGGTACGCACACGTGGAGCCGCTGGTCGCCCCCTCGCTGTGCGCCATCAAGCGTGACCAGGAGACGAACCGGACCTCGCTCGGCGTCTTCCGTCCGGCTATGATCACGGGCTTCCGGCTCGCCCCCCGCTGAGCCTTGGCCCGCCTCCAAAACCGCCATGGCCGATCAGATGGACCTTCTGGGCCAGGACCTCCGCCGTCCTACCGGAAGTTCCTGCGCAAGTACGGCGAGGCCGACGTCCGCGAGAAACTGCGTGAGCGCTGGTACCAGCGCATGGTCACCCCGAACCGCGCCGTACACCTCTGCGGCGGCAACATCGCCGCCCACCCCAGGACCTTCATGCTGCTCGGCCTCTTCCACCCCGAACGATCGGTGGTCCCGGGGGTATCCAGGAGGGGTTGTTTTCCCTGTGAACGAGCCGTTGCACCCAACCACGAGCACCGCCAAGCAAACAGCGGCCGCCGGCTCCTGCCCTGCTGCCACTACGTCGCGTAGCCTGTCATGACACGCGGATCACTGTCCCGGCCAGCGGAGATACCTCGGAAGCAGCCTCGGCTGTGGAGAATCTGGGGAGAATGAAGCCCGCCCTCGTGGCCTGCGGAGATGCTGCTCGTTCGGATGTGTCGCGCCCATTCCTACCGGCTGGCCATAAGGGGGTAATGTCGTCCGGTCACGGACGGCAATCGGATCGTCTGTCCACCCCAAGGGAACCAACATGACTGACCTGAACTCGCTGCGGGCAAGCCTTGCATCAGGTGAGCACGAGTTCGCCGACACCTTGGCCTTCATCGCCGCGCATTACGAGTATCAGCCGCAGGCGTTCCGCAACGGGGAACTGGAAAATGCCGCAGGTGAGAACGAGGGTTCCTGCAAGACGCTGGGACTGGCCCTGCTGGAAGGGCTGAGCGATCAAGAAGCGCTGTTGGCGTTCGGTGAGCACTATCGCAGTGTGCTGGCGACGCCGAACGACACTGATCACGGCAACATTCGCAACCTCATGGCTCATGGCCTGGAAGGGGTGAGCTTCGCCGGGCAACCGTTGGCCCGCAGGAGCTGAACAGCGAAATCCGCCCGAGCACCGAAGGTCACGAGCACCACCCCGTGGCAACTGGCCGACGGCTTCGGCCCCTGGGAAGCCGCCACCTCGTACGAGCCCAACTGAAAGGCGCGCCCGAATCCGGAGTTGGCAGCCCCTGTCCGTGTGGCTCCTACTTCTCCGGCAGAACATGCCGGGGGTGGCGCCCGAGGCTGTCGGACCGGGCTTGTCGGTCCGACAGCAGCCGATGTCAGGCCAGTGCGGCTCCGCCGTCGAGGGTGAGCACCGTGCCGGTCGCGTAGCCGTTGCTCAGGAGGTAGACGTAGGCCGTCGCAGCCTCCTCGGGGCTGCCGACGCGCTGCACGGGAAGGCCGCTGCCTTGCGCTTGGAGGAAGGCCTCCGGCTCGGGCACGGTGCTGTCCCAAAGCTCGGTGCGGATCGCGCCGAGGCGGACCGCGTTGACCCGCACGGGGGCGAGTTCCAGGGCTAGGGCTCGCGTCAGACCCTCGACGGCTGCTGTGATGCTTGCGCCGAGCGAGGCTCCGGGGGCGGGCCGGGTGGCGAAGGCGCCGGAGGTGAAGGTGATCGAGCCGCCGGGACGGAGCTTCGGCGTCGCGTACTTCGCGGCGAGCAGGGCACCCCAGAAGCGGCGCTCGAAGAACGCTCGGGACTCCTCGGCGGTGAGGTCGGCGAGCGGCTTCAGCAGCAGGGACTCGCCCGCCGTGTAGACGAGGTGGTCGAACTCGCCGATCCGGTCGAAGAAGGCGGAGAGCGCGGCCTCGTCGGCGACATCCAGCACGATGCCTTCGGCCGGGCAGCCGAGTTTCTTCACCGCCAGGTCGACCCGGCCCTGGCTGCTGGATGCGACGACCACGTCCGAGCCCTGAGTCGCTGCGGCCTGCGCAACGGCGAATCCGATGCCGGAGGTACCACCTATGACGACGACACGCTGGGTGTCTGCTGTGTTGTTCATGGCGAGGACGCTACGTGTCACGACCGAGACAGTGAATGACCTGAAATCTCGATTCTTTGTCTGATCGTCTCGATCACAGCACGCTATGGTGAGCGTATGGACATACTCAGCGACACGCTCGCGGCCCTGCGCACCGGGCGTCCGTCTGTTGTCCGTACCGACGCGCAGGCGCCGTGGGGTGTGCGCTTCCAGCCCATCGCGGGAGCCGGATTTCATGTCGTCGTCGAAGGACACTGCTTTCTCCTGCCGGTCGGCGGCGATCCGATCGCCCTGGGCCCCGGCGACGTCGTGTTCCTGCGGCGCGGCACCGATCACGCGATCTGTGACGCGGTCACCAGCGAGCTGGTCGCCTTCGAACCCGACCGCGTCGACACCTCCTCGCCGATCGGGTGTTTCACCGTCGAGGGCGACGGCGCTCGCAGCGTGCTGGTATGCGGGGCCTACCACCTCGACATCGACCGGCCGCATCCGCTGCTCGGTGACCTCCCGGAGGTCATCCACCTCCCGGCCAGCCCCGGTCGCCATCCGGCGCTGCGCTCGGCGGTCGACCAGCTCTGCGCCGAGATCCACCAGCCTCAGCCGGGTTCGGACTCAGTGGTCACGGCGCTCGTCGATCTGCTGCTTCTCTATATTCTGCGGTCCTGGTACGCCGAGTTGCCCAGGGAGCAGACGCAGGGCTGGGCCTCGGCACTGAACGACCCGTTGATCGCCCCGGCGCTGAAAGCGATCCACGACGACCCGGCGCATCCGTGGACCGTCGAATCGCTGGGGAGCCGGGCCGAGCTGTCGCGCGCCGCGTTCGCCCGGCGGTTCACCGCGGTGGTCGGCGAGCCGCCGCTCAGCTACCTGACGACGTGGCGGATGGCCATCGCGGCGCGGATGCTGCGCGAGACGGTCGACTCGCTGAGCGCCGTGGCCGAGAACGCCGGCTACACCTCGGAATTCGCGTTCGCGAAGGCCTTCAAGCGGCACTTCGGCGCCCCGCCTGGGGCATATCGGCGGGAGCGGCGGACGGCGTCGGCGGTGGCGGTGGCGGTGGCGGGGGCGGATTCGGTGCGGAGCTTGGGGGACAAACCCTCGATCGGACGCGAGTGATCACCGCCGAACTCGCCGATTCGACGCGGTCCCCACGGCAGGGCAATCGCGGCCGCTCACTCAAGTCACCACGCCGCTCTGCCGCGTTCGAGCATCGCTGCAGCCTCTGGCCATGAGCCATGGGAGGACGAAACCTGGAACGTAATGCGCGTCCCAGCATGCGTCGTCGCCGTGGCTCTCATGGGACATACGGTGTGGAGTTGGCGCGTTCGGCGCAGCCGAGCCGACGGGCGAACGGAAGGTGCCGCGCCTGCACGGCGTCTGTGACCCCTCGTGGAAGAGATGCGCGATTGCTGCAACGCACGAGGCTCCTGTGCCGTTGAGGGGAGGTGTTTGAAGTCTCAACCCATCGGCACAGGAGCCTCGTTGGTTTCGCGCGTCCGGCGCCTAGTGGTGCGACCGACCGGAAAGGTTCACCGGCCGGCAAACCTTTCCGGTCATCGCGCTAGCGAGCGGAGTACCCGAAGGCCACACCGTTGGCCGGCAGGCCACCCGAGCCGGGCTTGTACGTGGTCACGGGAGCGACCGTCCCGCCCTGGGTGACGTTGGACATCGGCAGCGCGTACAGCGCACCGGCCGCGTTCGGCCCGAAGGGCATCCCCACGTACAGCTTGGTCGCGGTGAAGTGGATGTTCTTGCCGAGCTGCTGGTTGGCCCCGGGCGTCCCGGGGATCCCGTCACCGTCGCCCGCCTCGATCCAGCGGTCGTTCGGTCCGGCCGAGCCGGCCATGGAGAACGTGTGGATCGCGCCCGCCTTGGTCGCGGTTCCGAGCGCCTCGCCGGGCGTGCCGACCGCGAGCCGCATGGAGGCCACGGTGCTCACCGAGCCGGGGGCGGTGTTGACGGCGGTCAGCGTCTCGCCCATGCGGTCACCGGTCTCGGAGGTGCCGGAGACGTCGTCGTCCGCGGTGCCCTGCTTCAGCTCGCGCAGGTAGCTCCAGCTCCCGTCGGCCTTGATCCGGATCAGCACCACGCGGCCCGCGTTGAGCCGGTTCTCGGTGCCCACGACCACGCCCTCACCGGGCGAACCGATCGCAAGGATCGATTCGGTCGGGGCCGGGGAGCCCGTGGGCCGGAACGGTGCGATGGCCACCGCGTGGCCGAACTGGTCGCCCGCCTCGGCGTCGCCGGAGATGGCGGCGCTGTCCTGGTCGAGACCGGCCAGCGGGGCCGGGCGGCCGTCGGCGTCGAACGCGTTGGCGTCGAAGATGGCGACACCGCCCGCCTTCGCCTTGGTGCCGATCGCCTCGTTGGGGGAGGCGATGGCGATGTAGTTGGCGTCTGCGGTCAGGGCGAGTCCGAAGTTGTCGCCTGCCTCGGGGTCACCGGGAACGCCGGGCTTCTCCTGGCTGATCGTCAGGCTCGTGTTGCCGTACACGTAGAAGGCGGTGCCCGCGCCGGTGAGCGTGCCGATGGCCTCGCCGGGCGAGCCGATCAGCAGGTACGGCCGGCCGGCGTCGTTGACGGCCGCCGCGAGCGACTGCCCCATCCGGTCGTTGGCCTCGGCTGTCGACGCGGCGATCGCGCCGGTGCCCGCGCCCTGCTCGAAGTGCGTGGCCTTGAGGGTGCCCGCGCCCAGGCCGCCCGCGGAGCCGTACAGGATGTCGACCATGCCGGCGTTCGTGGCCGTGCCGATGTCGTCGCTCGGGGTGCCGACCACCAGGTCGGAGAAGCCGTCCTTGTTCCAGTCGATGGTGGCGAGGGTCTCGCCGAAGTAGTCGTCCTTCTCGGAGCCGCCCGGCACCCAGTCCAGGTCCTGGCTGAGCTCCGCGGTGCCCTTGCCGGCGCCGTACACGACACGGATCAGGCCGGCGTTGGTGTTCGTGCCGACGGTGGCCTGGGTGTCGGAGATCGCGATGTCCTCGGCGCCGTCACCGTTGAAGTCGGTCATGCCGACCGGCTTGGGGGTGTTGCCGCCGCCGCCGAGCGCCGCGCCGAGGTCGATCCGGGGCGTGGTGGCACCCGTGTAGATGATGGGCCGGCCGCTGCTCTTCAGCAGGGCCGTGAGGTCCGCGACGCTCTTGGTGGGGTACGCCTGCTTGAGCACGGCGAAGGCGCCGGCCACGTGCGGGGTCGCCATCGACGTGCCGTTCTTGGAGGCGTAGTTGCCGCCGGGCACCGAGGAGACGATGCTCGTCCCCGGGGCGAAGAGGTCGAGCAGCGGGCCCCGGTTGGTGAAGGTGGACAGCTCGTCGTCGTCGGTGGTGGAGCCGACCGTGACGGCGGAGGAGATGCAGCCGGGGACGCTCACCGCGTCGGCGTAGCCGTTGTTGCCGGCCGCGATCACGGTCGCGACACCAGCCGCGAGCAGGTTGTCGACGGCCGCCTTGCGCGGGTCGGAGTCACAGGCGGCCGTGTAGTGGCCGCCGCCCAGGCTCAGATTCGCCGCGATGACCGGCGTACCCGCCTGCTTGATCTTCAACACCTTTTCCAGGCCCGCCAGTTGGGCGCTGGGGAAGCTGGCGACACAGGGCACTTCGCCGGCGCAGGAATCGGCCGTGTTGAACTGCGAGAAGACCTGGATCGCGATGATGTCGGCGTCGGGGGCGACACCCGTCTTCGGTGCCCCGGTGGCACCCGTGCCCTTGCCCGCGGCGATGCCGGCCACATGGGTCCCGTGGTCGCAGGCGGTCATGGTCGCGCACGGCCCGGAGTCGGTGTCGGCGGAGCCGGGACCCTCCTGCTCGGCGGCGCCGTTGGGGCAAAGGCTGGTGGCGCCCAGATCGGGATCGATCGGCGAGAAGCAGGCCTCGGCCTTGACCCGGCCCTTCAGGAACGGGTGCTGGGTGGCGACACCGGTGTCCAGAACGGCGATCGCGGCGCCCGCACCGGTCTTCCCCGCCGTGGCCGCCGCGTCACCGCCGATGAGCGGGACGCTCTCGTCCAGGGTCGCCGGCTCCGGCTTGTCCTCGGTGACGGCGACCACGCCCGGCTGAGCGGCGAGCCGGTCCAGGCCCGCCTTGTCCACCTTGAGCGTGACCACCGGCAGCGACTCGAAGTCCTGCTTCGTCTCACCCGCGGCGGCCGCCTCGGGGATGTCCGTGCGGCTCTTGGTGAGCACGTTGACGCGGATGGTGCCGGCGTCGGCGGCCCGCGCGTACAGCGGCGGGTCAACGACCCCGCCCGGGACCGCGGCCTTGACGGCATCGGGGACGCTCGTCGGCGCGGCGGCCCGGGCCGGTATCGCGCCGAGGGTCGTGGTCATCGCGACGGCGACGACCGTAACCCAGATCTTCTTCTTCATGGTGCCTCGGGGAGCAGGGGGCCTGGCGTGGCCCGTGGACGGGCGGGCATGGCCGGACCCGTGGACATGGGGGAAGAGGTGGGGTGCGAACGGGCCGGGCGGCGCTGCTGCGGCGCCACCCGGCCCGATCCCCTCCCAAGGTCGTGAACCTCAGGAGGTCGTGCGAGGGAACATCAGGCGTCCGCGCCCGTCATCAGGTGGCGTTCGCGCCGTTCTTGGCCCGCCCGAAGACCGTCACCGCGCCGTAGTACGTGTTGGCGAGGGAGCGGCAGGTGCTCTTGAAGAAGTAGGCGGGGCAGGTCTTGCTGTAGAGCGTGTCGTAGAACACGGCGTCCACGGCCAGGCCCTTGTTGCGCGACAGGTAGTACTTGTAGCCCTTGTACGAGTTGCCGATCAGGCCGTAGCCGTAGTCGTGCATGTCGCAGGAGGGGATGAAGTTGTAGCCGAGCGGCTTGTCGGGCGCGGTGGTGCAGTGGTCGTGGTTGATGCCGCGGACCGAGTAGCCGGTCGGGGTCGTCTTCCACTTGGGCGAGCGCCACCCGTAGTGCGCCACCTTGGAGGTGCAGCCGGTCTTCCAGTAGTACATCCAGTGCCGCGCCCAGCTGCACTTCGCCGGGTACGACGTCGGGTCGGTGATCTCGCCGCCGAGGAAGTCCGAGGCGGGCGGCGCGCTGGTGACGCCGGTGCTGTCGTCCGGGGCGTCGCCCTCGACGGGCACGCCCGGGGTCGGGACGGCCTCGCCGTCGAGGGTGGCGGTCGGGGCCGCGGAGTTGGACGCGAAGCTCAGGTCCCAACTGCCGCTGGTGGGCGAGCTGATGTCGGCGAGGCGCTGCGTCGCGTCGTAGGCGTAGGTGGCCTGCGGCTCGGCGGCCTCGCTCGGGTTGGTCACGGTGCGCAGCAGACCGGAGGAGTCGTAGGCGTACCGGGCGAGGGTCTGCGTGGTGGCGCCCTCGGTGACGGTGATCTGCTTGACGCGGCCCGCGTAGTCACCGAACGAGGTGCCGGCGGCGGTGGTCGAGGCCGCGTAGGTCACCGAGGTGGACGTCGCGAGCCGGTCGCCCGCAGCGGGGTTCGAGACCTTGGACACCCGGCCCTGGGCGTCGTACTGCACCGAGGTGGCGTAGACGTTGTTGCCGACGCTGATGACGCGCCACTTGTCGGTGCCGGTCGCGGCCTGCTGCCACTTGTACGTGGGCTTGAGGTCCGCGGCCGGGATCGGGTTGCCGGCGGCGTCGGTGAACGCGTCGTCGCCCGAGGCCACTGTGGAGAGGTCCACACCGACCACCTCGACCATGGACGTCACCATGGTGCCGGTGGCGTCGTTCCACTTGGAGGTCGCCGTGACCTGGGAACCGTCGGAGGTCGCGTACTTCTTCACGCCACCCCCGTCCGGGTAGTCGATGCTCGACTTCAGCGCGTAGGTGATCTTCTCGTCGACCCCGAGGTCGGTCACCACGATGCTGTCGCCGATCTGCTCCAGCTTCCGGTTGAGCTGGCCGCCGACGAACTCGGCTTCCCAACTGGGGCCGAAGACACCCATCTCGGGGCGCGTGGCGGGCGCGGACTCGGGCTTGGCGAGTCCGCCGTCAGGCTGCGCGGTGACGGTGTGGCGGCGACCTATGAGGGCCGCGTCCACGTCGGTCTCGGCGACCTGGAAGGTCTTGTCCTCAGTCGAGTACTGACCGGGGCCGATCGTGGACAGCGTGCCCTGGGCCAGCGGCTGGTCAGGTACCTCGGCCGCCGCGGCGGTCGACTCCTGGACGGACGCGACCGCCACGGAATGCTGCGGCAGAAGCAGCGTCAGTGACAGCGCGGCGATGGCAGGAAGCGCAATTTTGCGCACGAGTCCCCCCTCGTGTTCGGTGTTGGCTGGTGATCGCTGCGGACAGTAGACGCCTGTGGATCACCTCCACAAGGCACGTCTGACGGGGACACAGCGGTCCCGCGCTTGCTCCCGTGAAGTCCGCTACCGCCGCCGAATGCCCGAACACGACTGAGTACTTGTACTCATGTGGTGCTCAGGCCGTCGCCCCAGACTGTGCGCATGACGGAAACCCCGAACCCGCTCAGCTCACTCGCCCGACCTGCGCCGATCACGCTCACCGCGCGCCCCACGAGCCCTCTGCGCCAAGAGGTCGGAACACTCCGTCAACGAAGCCGAAACGACCCTCAGCAATGCGCGCGCAACACCCCGGAAAAGCATTCCCGGGAGCAAATTAAAAGATCCAGACCTCGACCCCAAGTGACCCCAGTCACTTAGCTGACACTTACGTCGGAAGGGATTCGATCAACTTCCAACCGCCTCAAACCGGACAAAAATCACCCGAACACCCGCCCTTAGGGACGCTTTAAACGGCTGCAGGTCTCTCACCCCACTACCCGAAAGCGATTACCTCTCTCATTGCACCGGCAATCTCGAAACTGTTCGGAGCGGTCGACGAGAATGCGCCCGGCAATCCGGCGGGCGCTCCCGCCCCCTGGCCCTGACCCGCTGGTGCCGCCAACCACGCTCGGCAGCGCGCGCGTGGCGAATCGCGGTGGGGGCCCCTCACCGCGGCGACGCTGTTCGACCAGGGCGACATCGCCCTCACCGTGACGGTGAGCGAGGACCGGACGGCACGGATCTGGGACCTGACGGCGGACCAGCCCGCGGAACCTCGCAGGCACACCCGCCCGGACCGGACCGTATCCGCCAGGGCAGAGGGCCCGTATGACCACTGCGGTCGCGCGGCCAACCAGCCGTACGGGGCCCGGTCGGCGGGGACCGGCGGATCGGCGGTCAGAAGCGGAGCGGGACTTCCGCCGGCAGTCGCGGGTAGACGAGCGCCCACTGTCCCGTGACGCAGTCGACCACCCGCGTCTCGTCCTTGGCCGAGCGGGCGAAGTCCGCGAGGTTCCGTTCCCCGGCCGTCAGCTCGGCCCCCTGTCCTCGCAGGCAGTTCCCGACCGCCGTACGCAGCGGCTCGTCCATGACCTGCGGCTGCGCCGCGACGAACGTCGGCTCGACGAGCGACAGGTGGGAGAGGTTACAGCTCTGGACCGCGCTGTTGTACGTGCCCGGGTCGCCGCTGGGGGTGATGGTGTAGATCAGCGTGAGGTTGTCGGCGGGGCTGCGGACGGGGTCGGTGACCGGGTACCCGGCACCCCTGACGCAGGAGACGAACCGGTCCATCGCCGTGCGGTATTCGTCCGCGGTGACCTTCCCGTCGCCCAGCGCCCACTGCTGCCCCGGAAGCGGAATGTCGTCGGAGCTCTCCCGGCCGCCGCCCGGACCGGCCTGCGCACAGCCCGAGACGGTGGCCAGAATCACCGCGACGACGAGCGTCGCCCTACGCATGGGTCAGGAGTAGGTGACGTTGCAGTTGTCGCAGCCCCAGTGCAGACCGTTGCGGCCCTTGTAGGTGGAGTTGTAGCTCGCGTACGCGGAGGTGCTGGTGCCGTACACGCGGGTGGTCCAGTAGCCGTCGCTCCTGATGAGCGCCGCGCTCAGCCGGCCGGCGCAGCTGCCCGACACCTTCTTCGTCTGCGCCCAGTTCTGGCTTCCGTTGAAGCCGCTGCCCACGTAGTTGCTGCCACAGCTGCGCGAGACGGTGCGGTTGTTGCCCAGTGCCTGGGCGTCGGTCGCGGCGAGCAGGGGCGTGACCGCCACCAGTGCGGTCAGACCGGCCGCCGCCACACTCTTGCGTACGGAAGAAAGCGAGATCGTTCCCATCGGGTTCGGGTTCCTTTCCAGATCCGGTGATGTCCTGCGACGACGCTACGGAGCCGGAGGAGGGGAACGAACCCTTTGCGTGACAGCGCAAAGGGGCCGCACCGCGAGGCCCGCACCCCATCGGGGTCAGGTGCCGTGCACCAGCCCGGTCCCCAGGGCCGTCCGCGTGTGCGTGACGGAGGCTCCCGTCCGCTCGGTGACCACCAGGCCGGCCCGGCGCAGTGCGGTGGCGTGGCGGCTGGCCGTGGAGGCGGAGGTGCACAGACGCCCCGCGAGTTCGGTGGTGCTGTGCGCGGTGTCGAGGAGGCGCAGCGCGGCGGCGCGGGTCGGCCCGATCAGCTCGTCGAGGCCACGCGCCTGGGAGGTCCCCGCGGCGCACGGTTCCGGCTGCGGGATCCACAGCGGGCCGCGTGCGACGGGGAAGACCAGGGTCGGCGGCAGTCCGGGGTCGGCGAGGGCGATCGGATGGTTGTGGCAGAAGAAGCTCGGAACGAGAAGCAGGCCGCGGCCGCCCAGTTCGAGGCTCTTGGACACGGGATAGTCCACTTCCAGGACCGGGGGCCGCCAGCGCAGCTGCGGCCCGAGGCCGCCCAGCAGGGCTTCACTCCCCTGCTCGGTGATCAACCGTGCGTGCCGGGTCGCGTGGCGCTGCGCCAGCGCCGCCCCGGCGGGGGCGTACGGGGCCAGGGCGAGGGAGTGGTAGCGGAGCAGGGCGGCGCCGAGATGGCGCAGGGCGTGGGGGCGTCCGGCGGCGATGTCGTCGAACCAGGCCGACGGGTGTGGGCGGGAGTCCGCGAGCCTGGCGATCTCGACCCGCAGGCGGTTCCTGCCGGTGGAGAGCGCGCCGTCGATCCCCTCTTCGAGGGAGGTGATGTGCCCGGGGGGCGTCAGGAAGTCGGGGAAGTAGGAGCTGATCGGGACGAGTGCCGTCAGGAGGTGGACGGCCCCGGCCATGTTCGCCTCGGCCAGGACCTTGCGGGCGACACGGTTCCAGGGCGCGAAGAAGGCGTCCGGTCACGCGAGTTGGTGAAGGCTCAGAGCCGTCTCCCACATGATGTCGGGCTGGGCTGCCAGCCTGAGGCGTCCGAGATCGGCACCCGTGAAATGGATCCGGAGCACAAGTCCCCCTTGTGGTCGCGTACTAGTGCTGTGACCGGAAAGGTTCACCGGGTCACGGCCCCCGGCACGGCACTCGGCACCGTCAATACCGGTCTGGCTACCCAGAAGACATCAGCGCCGTAAACATCCCCTTGACGTCTCCTTGTCGGCCATGTCCGGATGACCGAGGCCGGGCGGGCGGACGCCGTGGCCGCCCGGGGGGGGAGCCAGTGGGGCCCGCGTGCTCACGCCACGCCGAGCGCGCGCAGCACGCGGTGCCGGCCCGCTGTCGGCCGAGCGGACCATCATCAGATGGCCGGCGGCGCCGCAGGAGTCCTAGGCGGGCGATGAATCTCGCCGTGATGGCCAGTCTGTATCTCTGAACACGCGATATCTCTGAACACGCGATCAACCGCACTCGAGGAGAGCATCATGACCGCTACCTACACCTTCGACGTCTTTTGCAGCCTCGACGGCTACGGCTCCTACAGCAGCAGCGGCGACTGGGGCGGCTACTGGGGCAAGCAAGGCCCCGAGCTCCTCGACCACCGCCTGGGCCTGTACGGAGAGGAGCAGCGGATGGTCTTCGGGGCCAACACCTATCGGGCGTTCGCGCGGATGCTGGCCTCCAGCACCGAGGAGTCCGAGGTGCGTGACCCGTGGGTCACCCGGATGAGGAGCCTGCCGGCGACGGTGGTGTCGACGACACTCGAAGGACCCCTCGACTGGCCGGACGCGACCCTCGTGAGCGGTGACGCCGTCGACGTCGTCGCCCGGCTCAAGGAGGAGTCCGAGGTGCCGTTGCGCTCGCACGGCAGCCTGTCGATGAACCGGGCACTGATGGCCGCCGGTCTGGTCGACCGCGTCCAGGTGACGCTCTTCCCTGTGATCACCGGTCGGACCGGGGTGGAGCCGATCTTCCAGGGTGCGGCCGACTTCGACCTCGAGCTGATCGAGAGCCGGACGCTCGACGGCCACATCCAGGAGCTCATCTACCGGCCCACCCTGCATGTCTGAGTCCGAGAGGCGGGGGGCGCTTCTTTTCCGCTAGCGGCCTCGCGCGTTCGGCGCGTGCTCAGGCCTCGCCCGGGAGGAGGGTGTCCGCGTGGTCCGTGAGGCGGGCGATGGCGGGGGCCAGTGCGTGGCCGAGGAGGACGGCCGCCGCGATGGCTGTCAGGGTGATGCCCCAGGCGAGCGGGCCCAGGGGTACGCAGCCGAAGAACTGGCTGACCCCGGGGGTCTGGATCACGGCGACGAGGACGGCCGCCGAGCCGAGCCCTGCCACGAGTACGTTGCGGTCCAGGCCGCCCGCGGTGAGTGTCTGGACGAGCTGGGTGCCGACGACCGCGGCGAGGGCGACGGTACTGGCCCGCCGGCCGCGGCCGGTCACGCGCGCCGCGGCCCAGGCCAGGCCGGCGCCGGTGGCGGTGACCGCGCCGCGCAGCAGCATCTCGCGGGTGAGGGCGGTCCCCAGCGAGCTGTGGGGACCTTCCTTGAGGAGGCGTTCGCCGGTCTGGCCGGAGGGTTCGCGTACGGCGATGGCGAGGGAGGGGGCGAGGTCGGTGAGCAGGTTGACCAGCATGATCTGCCGGGCGTTGAGGGGGGTGGCGCCGGTGAGGGCCGCAGTGAGGACGCTGAAGGTGACCTCGCCGAGGTTGCCGCCGATCAGGATCCCGAGTGCGGCGCGGACCGAGGTCCACATGGCGCGGCCCTCCATCAGGGCGGACACGATCGTTTCCAGCCGGTCGTCGGTGACCACGAGGTCGGCGGCGGCGGTAGCGGCCGGGGTGCCGCGGCGGCCCAGCGCGATGCCGACGTCTGCGAGCCGGATCGCGGGCGCGTCGTTGGCTCCGTCGCCGGTCATCGCCACGACGCGGCCGAGGCGTTGGTAGGCCTGGACGATGCGGACCTTGTGGGCGGGGCTGCACCGGGCGATGACGTCCACGGTGGGCAGCAGCTCGTCCAGGGCGTCGTCGTCGAGTTCGTCGAGTTCGGGCCCGGTACTGATCTTCGGCTCGCTGACCTCGCTGATGCTGGAGGCGATCGCGTCGGCCGTCGCGGGGTGGTCGCCGGTGAGCATGACGGTCTGCACGCCCGCGGCGCGCAGCCGGGCCGTGGCCGGCGCGGCGCCGGTGCGGACCGGGTCGGCCAGGGCGACGAATCCGAGGAAGACCAGGTCCCGTACGGCCTCGTCGGTCAGGGCCTCGTCGGCGTCCATGCGGCGTTCGGCGACGGCCAGGACGCGGCGCCCCGCCGCCGCGAGCTCCTCGGCCGCCTCGGTCAGTGCCCGGCGGGAGGCTTCGTCGAGGGGGGCGGCGGCGCCGCGCTGCGGCGGCCGGCGCCCGGCACAGCGTTCGATGACGCTCTCCGGCGCGCCCTTGACGCTGAGGAGCGCGCCGGCGCCCACGTGGCCGGTGCCCGTGTGGCCCGCGGTCGCGTGGTAGGCGCGGGCCGGCTCGAAGGGCAGGCTGTCCGTACGGCGCCAGCGGGCGGCTCCCACCCGCGCGGTCACGTTCGCCCGCCGGGCGCCGTCGATGACGGCACGGTCGGTCTGGTGGGCCATGGGTTCGGCCTGCCGGGCCGGTGGGGTGGCGCGCAGGGCGGCGGCGAGGATCTCCTTGCGCCGGCCGTCGAGGCGGTCCAGGGCGGAGGCGCTCTCGCCGTCGCTGACGGCGGCGAGCTCCAAGGTGCCCTCGGTCAGGGTGCCGGTCTTGTCGAAGCACAGCACGTCGGCGCGGCCCAGCGCCTCGATGGTCCTGGGGTTGCGTACGAGCGCTCCCACGTCGGCCAGGCGCCGCGCGGCGGCCAGCTGGGCGGCGTTCACCAGGAACGGCAGGCCTTCCGGTACGGAGGCGACGGCGAGGTTGACCGCGGAGGCGAGGTTGTCCGACAGCGGCCTGCCGTGCAGCAGGCCGGAGATGGCCACCGCCACGGCGGAGCCCAGCGCGACCGGCACGCTGTAACGGGTCAGGGAGGACAGCCTGGCCTCCACACCCGTCTCGGGCGCCGCCTGGCGGGCGGTGGCCAGGCCCCGTCCGGCCTCGGTGGCCGCCCCGGTGGCCACCACGACGGCGACGGCGCGCCCGGCCGTGACCGTCGTGCCCTCGTACAGCATCGAGCGGCGCTCCGACAGGTGCGCGGCGACCAAGGGCGCCGGGTCCTTCGCCACCGCGAGGGACTCACCCGTCAGGGAGGACTCGTCCACCTCGAGGCCTTCCGTTTCCAGCAGCCGGCAGTCCGCCGGTACGACGTCCTCGGGGCGCAGGACGACGATGTCGCCGGGCACCAGGTCGCCGGCGGCCACCAGCCGCTCGCGGCCGGCCCGGCGGACGCGGGCGCCGATCGCCGAGCGCGCGAACAGCTCGGCCAGGGCCCGGTCCGTCCGTACCCGCTGGAAGCCGCCCACCAGCGCGGAGGTGGCCGTGATCGCGGCGACCAGCGCGGCGTCCGTACGGGATCCCACGGCCGCGGCCAGGGCGGCGCCGGCGGCGAGGATCGGGGTGAGCGGATTGGACAGCTCCTCGACGAAGGCGTAGGGCAGGGTCAGCTTCCTCGGCTCGCCCCCGGGCGAGCCGGCGCGGCGGTCGGCCGCCTCCTTGCCGGAGAGCCCCTCGGGCCGGCTGCGCAGCCGTTCCAGGACCCGGTCGGCGGGCATGAGGTGCCAGGGGACGCTCGTCACCGGCGGGGCGAGCGGGCGGGCCAGCAGCTGACGAGCGCGCCAGGCACCCAGCCAGAACGCCACGGCCCCCGCCGTGTTGCCGACCGCCAGGGCCCGCGCCGTGGCCCGGAAGGCCGGGGCCCGCAAGGCGGCCACCGCGCCGACCCCGCTGCCCCCAGAGGCCAGGAAGTGGCTGTCGCGCTCCACGAGGGCCGCCGTACCGACCGCGTCGACGATGACCGCCGCCGCCTCGAGATCCGCTCCGACGAGCAGGTGCGCCCCCCACGGGGTCTGCTCGTCCTCGCCGTGTACGCCGATCGCGCAGTCGGCGGCGGCCAGTGCCCGGCGGTTGCCGCTGATCAGCAGGACCACCGCGCCGTCGGCCTGTAGGCCCCGCACCGACGCGACCAGCCGGCCGCCGGCCGGGACCACGGCGTCGGCGAAGCGGAAGCGCGCACCGGGCCGGTCGCAGGCCACCACCACGCGGGCCCCGGCCCGTCGCGCCGCCGCGGCCACGGCCTCCGCGCCCGGAGCGGAGGGGGTCGCCAGACCCGCGACCGCCTGGAGCCGGCCGCCGCGGGCCAGACCGATGAACTTCTCGCCGCCCCGGGCGCGCAGCCGCTGCTCCGCTTCCCGGGCGGCGCCCCTCGGATCTCGTTCCGCACCCGCGTTCCCGTCGCCGTGCCCGTCCTCCTCCAGTTCCAGCGCGTCCAACGGCCCCAGCGTCCAGTCCCCGGTGCGCTGCACCGCGAGCGGTGCGTCCGGGTCGAAGAGCGCGAAGAGCCGTTCGGACGCCTGGACCGGGTCGACGCCCTCGCACACGTCGAGGTCGACCGGTTCGTGACGGTCGCCGCGCAGCGCCGCCTCTTCGAGGAGGATCGTGTCCACCTGGCCCAGGCGCCGCAGGGCAGTACGGTCCATCGTCACCACCCCGCGCAGGGCGAGGTAGCGCCCCAGGCTCGCGGCGAAGCCCTCGCGCCCGGCGGCCGGCGCCTTCGGCACGGAGGAGATCGCGACGGCGACGGCGCGCCGCAACCCGCCGAACGGCAGCGCGGCGAACCCGGCCGCGGCGCCCGCGGCCATGGACCACTGCGCGTAGCGGTCCGCGGCGACCTGGGGCGCCGGGCCGGCCCGGTCGATCACCGGCGCCTCGGCCGACGCTTCCTCAGGGCCGCGTACGAACCGCGCCTCGCCCTCCCGCCAGGCCGTGCGTTCGGCGCTCGCCTCCCGCCACACCGCCAGGCGCTGCACCACGTCCAGCGCGATGCCCCCGCCACCGCTCGCCACGCCTTGGACGAGGGCTCCGAACACCGGCAGCAGGGAGTCGGTCCGGTCGAGGAAGCCGCTGCCCGCGTCCTCGACCAGATGCCGTAGCCGCGGATGGTAGCGGAGGGCGTCGACGGCGCCGCCGATCTCCGGCGGAAGTCCGAACCACGGCGCGAGGCGCCGCAGCGTGGCGACCGCCAGACCGAGGGTGTCCGCGGCGAGCGCCGGGACGGAGGGGAAGGGCAGGCCCTCCGACGGGTGGTCCGGTTCCGGCGTCCACTCGTCGTACGCCGCCGCGTCCGCCGCGTGGTCGCCCTCCGCGCGTTCGACCAGCGCCACCAGCTCGCGCTCGGGCGGCGGGGGTGAGACGACCTCCACGACGACGCGTTCCATGGGCCCGTTCACCCGCGCCCACACCACGCCCGGATGCTTCTCGAGCGCCCGCTCCACCCGGCGGGCCACCTTCTGGCCGCCCACCCCGTGTACTCCGCAGACCGCGATGTAGAAGCGCCCGGGCCGCGACCACACCTCGCGGCGGGGGGAGCCGATCAGGTCCGCCGTCACCCCCCAGGCCGCCCGTACGCTCGACGTCGCCTGTGAGGCGACGCCCGAGACGACGGTCTTGAGGAAGGAAGGCACCCAGGGGGATGTGGCGGCCTCCGGGCACATGGAGCGTCCTCCCTCGATCAGCGCGGGTCGCCGCGCAAGCACGACAGGAAGCCCAGTCTCATCGAAACCGTTTAATCCGGCCATACGGGAAATACGCAGAGAGAGGGGGATAGAACCCGTATCCCGGCCCAGCTCTGGAGGTGAGCCCTGTGGCCTCTGCCCATGCCGCGCACAAGCACAAGCGCGAACGCGATCTCGACCACGAACGCGCCCGCGACCAGGAACATCAGCATGACCGCGATCGTGAGCGTCCGGCGGAAAGCCCCGCCGAGCCGACCGCTTCCCCGACTCCGACGCCGGCGCCGACGCCGACGCCGCCCTCGAACGAGTCCGGCGGCGAGCCGCGCACGATCACCCTGACCGTGCCCTCGTTCGGCCGAGTCGCCAACGGCGCCTGGAACGCCGCCCTGCTGCCCGTCGCCGCCGCCCGCCAGATCCTGCCCGCCAAGAAGGGCCTCCCGCTCTACGCGGGCCTCGCCGTGCTCGGCGCAGCCGACGTACTCGAATGGCCCGTCGCCATCGGCATCGGCATCGGATACGCCGTTCTGCGCCGCGACGGCGGAGTCCTGGACAAGCCGGAGCACCGCCACTCCCCGGCTGCCCCGCAGAAGTCCGGGCCGACGACCCCGGGCCATCCTCAGGACGGGAGTCCGGCCACCGCCTGACCGCCGCCCGGACAGCGCCCCCGCCCGGGCGGCTACCCCGGCCGCCCCCGGGGGCGCCGGCCTGGCCTTCCCCTGCTCCTGGGCGGGCACGCGGCACTGCACGGCGGGACACGGGAACACACGCACAGGCACAGGCACAGGCACACGCACGATCACGAGACCGACTCCCGTGAGGGGAAGGGGCCGCGCCGCACCGGCCTCCCCGCGCTCCTCGGCGTAGGACTCGCGGCCGGTCTGGTGCCCAGCCCGTCGGCCCTCGTCGTCCTGCTCGGCGCCATCGCACGGAGCGTGCTGTCCACGGTTCGAGCCGGGTCAGGCACATGACTGCACCGGGGCTCCCGACAGGCGGTCGAGGCGATCGCGCTGGGCCTCGGTCAGGTGGAGGCGTTCTGCGGCCAGGTTCTCCTCCAGGTGGCCGATCCGGGAAGTGCCCGGGATCGGGAGGACGACCGGCGAGTGGCCCAGGAGCCAGGCGAGCGCGACCTGCGTGGGGGTGGCGTCGACCTCGGCGGCCACGGCGGTGATCTCGGACCTCGCCCCGGACTCCCCCCAGGCGACGGGGCGCCAGGGCAGGAACGCGATGCCGGCCGCTTCGCAGGCCGCGAGCACGGGCTCGTGCTCGCGGTCGAGCAGGTTGTAGCGGTTCTGCACGCTCGCGATGTCGACGATGTCGCGTGCCCGGTCGAGTTCGTCGACGGTGACCTCGGACAGGCCGATCCGGCCGATCTTGCCCTCGGTGCGCAGGTCCCGCAGCGCGCCGAGCTGGTCGGCGAGGGGCGTTTCCGGATCGAGCCGGTGCAGCTGGAGCAGCTCGATCCGCTCGGTGCGCAGTCGGCGCAGCGCCTGCTCCACCTGCTCGCGCAGAGCGGCCGGCCGCCCGTCGGGCAGGCCCGACGGGGCGATTCCGACCTTGGTGGCGATGAGGACGCCGTCCGGATAGGGGTGCAGGGCCTCGGCCAGGAGCTCCTCGTTGGCGCCCCAGCCGTACATGTAGGCGGTGTCGATCAAGGTGACGCCCAGCTCGACGGCTCGCCGGGCGACCGCGAGAGAGGTCTCACGGCCCGGGCCCGCCTCCGTCCGCAAGTGCATCGCCCCGAATCCGAGCCTGCGTACTTCCAGATCCCCGCCGATACGAAACACAGTCGACATCACGTGCTGTTTCCTCCCCCTTATTCAAAGGGCAACGCTAACAGTGCAGTTGGTTGGGCACCGGAGCACTTCCGGGCCGCCATCCTCTTCGCACTACGTGGGCGGCCGTGCCGTCGAGTCGGCGGCCGCACACCTGCGCGCTCCCCTCACGCGCCTGCCTCTACTCTTGAGGCCGCCGGTTGGTGGATGACGAACAGAACAGCGATGGAACGGAGCGTGCGGTGACGGCGGGGGAAGCGCAGGGCGGAGAGCTGATAGGCAAGGTGCTCGGGGGGCGTTACCGGGTGACCTCCTTGGTCGGACGCGGCGGCATGGGAGTGGTCGCCCGTGCGGTGGACGAACTGCTGAACCGAGAGGTCGCCGTCAAGGTCCTGCGAGCCTTCACCGACGCCTCCGCGGCCGAACTGGCCGATCTGCGGACCCGGATGCAGCGGGAGGCGCAGGCCGCCGCCCGTATCCGGCACAGCGGCGTGGTCACCGTGCACGACGTGACCGAGGAGCAGGGCCTGCCGGTCATCGTCATGGAATTCGTCGACGGGCCCTCGCTCGACGACGTGCTGACGGAGCGCGGCACTCTGGAGCCGCACGAGGCCGCGGCGATCGGCGCAAAGCTGATGGCCGCGCTCGACGCCGCGCACCGGGCCGGCGTACTGCATCGGGACGTCAAGCCCGCGAACGTGCTGCTGGAGCACGGCGGGAGGGTCGTTCTCACCGATTTCGGCATCGCCACCATGGAAGCGTCCGACGGCGACGCCATGGCCAAGCTGACCCGCAGCGGTAACATCGTCGGCTCCCTCGACTACCTGCCACCGGAGCGCGCGCAGGACAGGGAGCCCGGTCCCGCGTCGGACATCTGGTCGCTCGGGATGACGTTGTACGCGGCCGTGGAGGGCACTTCGCCGTTCCGCCGCACTTCGGCATGGTCCACGTTGTCGGCCATCGTCACCGAACCGCTGCCGGAGCCCCGCCGGGCTGGACCTCTCACGCCAGTGCTCCAGGCGCTGATGGCGAAGGAACCGGAGGACCGGCCCACCGCGGACCAGGCGCGCGGCATGCTGGAGCGCGTCGCCTCGGGTCGGACGGTGCACGTCGCGTCCGCCGGCCCGACTCCCGCTCCCACGCCCACTCCCACGCCCGCTCCCGCTCCTGCTCCCGCTCCCACGGTGGTTCCCGGGGCTGCGGCCGCCGTCGCGCCGCCTCCCGGCTTCGGACCCCCGCTGTTCCCCCAGCCCACCGCGCAGCCTCAGCCTGCGCACGCCGGCTACCCGCAGCCCAGCCTGCCGCCGACCCTTCCGCAGACCGGTGGGCCGGCCGGGGGCCCCGCCGGAGTTCCCTCTCCCGAAACGAGCCGTTCCGCAGCCCGTCGCGCACGCGGCCGCAGTCGTACCCCCCTCGCAGCCGCGGCCGCCGTCGTGCTCCTCGCCGCGGGCGGCGGCATCACCTACGCCCTGACCGCCGAACAGGGCGGCACGACCGCGGACGGCCCGCAGGCGTCGCCGCCCGGCGTCAGCTCCCCGGCGGGCAGCCACCAGCCGAGCGGGGGCCGCACCCCGTCGTCCACCGGTTCTTCCGGCGCGACCTCCCAGCGCTCTCCCTCGAAGAAGACGGACGGTCAGGCGCCGGGCGCGACACCGACCGCCTCTCCGAAGACCACACCCAGTTCCACGGTGAAGGAGCCCACCCCGGTGTCGACGGGTTGCAGCGGCTGGAACCACCAGAACCGCAGCAACGGCTACGGTTACCTGGCCGGCGACTACCACCTCTTCACCGGGCCGTACCGGGAGTGCTCGTACGTGACCCTGGCCAAGTCCGGCGCGAAGCTCTTCTACCACTGCTACGCCACCAATGCCCACGGCAACAAATGGATCTACGCCCGCATCGAGGGCACGGACACCGAAGGCTGGATGTCCAGCAACCACCTCACCCGCGAGAGCGGCACACTGGTCCGCTGCTAGTGCTGTGTCCGGCGCATCGGCTGACCCTTGTCAGCCGAGGTCGGGCAGGGGGCGCCGGGCGACTTCGCGGGCGTCCTCGGGGGCTATGCCCAGCATGCGCAGCATGCATCTCGGCCAGGTTCGACGCGGCCTCTTCGCCGTCGAGTTCCGGGCGGGCGAACGGAGCTCCACGAGCGCCAGCAAGGAGCCCCCCAAGGCGGTCAGCGCGGCGGTCGGGTCGGCGATGGTGAAGCGACCGGAGGCGGTGCCGACCTCGACGTCACGCAAGGCGCGCGGGGGGCACCTGGGCGGCGTCGACGACCCCGCAGAACTCGTCGGGGCCGCCGCCCTCCGGCGCAGGGTCCTGGGGGCGGCCTGCCGCATCCCCGGCCTCACTGCTGCGGCAGGGCGCGACCTCAGTCCGGCCCTGGCCGCGGGTCCGCTCGTACGCCGTCGTGTCCGCTGGAGCGGCCGCGGTCTCGTAGGACGGCTCTGCCCGCAGCCGTGGGTGACCACCGAGGGGCGGCGCGCGCGCCTCGACGACGTGCTCGGCGACCCCTTCGCCGTCCTGACGGTCGCTCCCGTCTCACCTTCGCTGCAGGCGGTCGCCCACGGACTCGGCGCCCGGATCGTCCCAGTGACCGGCATCGGCGACGACGGCCGCCTCGCCGACTGACTGCGCGGGGGCGGGGCGGACGCGGCGCTGCTGCGCCCCGACCGTGTCGTCGCGGACATCGTCCCGGCCGGCGGCCGCGAGTTCACGGACACGGCCGGCTGGGCATCCCTGCTGCACACCACGCGAAGCCCATTGCCTTCCCAGGGGGCGGGCGGCGGCGGAAGCCCTGTCCGGCGGGTGATGAAGCGTCAAGCTCCGTTGTCAGTGCCTGCCCATAGTGTGGAGACATCACTCGGGGAGCCTCGGAGAAGGAGCAGAAGCGTGTCCGCCAACAAGATTCAGCACAAGGTGAATCACGTCGCGCTGGTAGTGGACTGTTCGGGTTCCATGCATCAGCACCAGCGGCAACTCATCCGGGTCGTAGACGAGTTCGTCGCGGGCCTGAAAGCCGAGTCGGACAGCCTCGGTCATGAGACCCGGATCAGCCTCTACTCCTTCGACCATAAGGTGGAGAACCTGGTCTGGGACATGGACGTGAAGCATCTGCCGTCCATGCGGGGTCTTTACAAAGTCAACAATGGCGCCACGGCCCTCATCGAAGCCTCTCTGAAGTCCCTGGACGACCTGGGCCACATCTGGGAGGCGTACGGGGAGCACAGTTTCCTCCAGATCGTCGTGACGGACGGCGAGGAGAACGCCTCCGGTGGCGACCGGCGGCACGACGGCGACATGACCATCCTCGGCCCCTGGCTCGACAAGATCGCGGCGAAGATGGGTGCGCTTCCGGGCCACTGGACTTCCGCGATCCTCGTGCCGAACTCCCTGGCCAAGCGAACCGCCCAGAACTACGGCTTCCCGGCCGGGAACATCGCCATCTGGGACGCGGATTCCCAGGAAGGTGTCGAGGAGGCGATCGGCACGGTGCGCGCTGCGGCCACCAGCTTCCTCCGTGGCCGCGAACAGGGCGTGCGCGGCACGAAGAACCTGTTCGCGGTCGGGCAGGACATATCGGTCGACGACGTGCGGGCGAACCTCGAACCGGTACCGGCCGACAAGTACCGACTCCTGAAGGTCGACACGGAGGTTGAGATTCGATCCTTCGTTGATTCACATCCGGGCGTGACGTACGAACGCGGGTCGTGTTACTACCAGCTGGGCACCCGGGTTCAGGTTCAGCCCGACAAGGAAGTCATCGTGGTCGAGAAGGACACTGACCGCGCGTACACGGGCGACGCGGCACGCAGCCTTCTGTTCGGCACGGGTATTCAGGGGACCGTGTCCGTGAAGGCGGGGCACAATCCCAAGTTGGAGGTATACGTGCAGAGTCGTTCGGTGAACAGAAAGCTCAAGCCGAAGACGCGTCTGCTCATCATGCTCTGAAATCGTTCAGTCCTGGAGGAAGTAGCCGCTCACGTCGGCGATCACGTTCACGGTGCCCGCGTGGTTGTAAATGGTCACTGCGTCGGCCCAGGTGTTGTGGCCGCAGTAGTTCAGCGCGGGAAGCTGGCCGGTCACCGCGTTCGCGATGGTCTGCCCAGCGGTGAAGTTGAGGTTCGAGTACTCCGGGAACATTCCCTGGTACCGGTCGCAGCCTGAGCTGGGGTGCGCCGACAGATAGCTGGCGGCCGTGCCGCCGGTCGCGGTGACGTTCATCGTCACGCCAGTGACCCCGAACGGCGGGATGCCGAACTTCCACGAATTGGGCTGGATGTCCAGCTCCTTGCGCTCTCCGAGCGGCGTGCCCGGGGCCTCCCGGGTGTCCAGTACCCGGGTGGGCCCGGTGGGGACGAACTTCGAGCCGGTGGCGGAGTAGTAGCCGCTGATGTCGGCGATCAGATCGACCGTCCCGGCGTGGTTGTAGAACTCGACCGAGCCGTCGGCTCCGACCGGGACGGTGACCTGGTTGGGAATGGTCTCCCCGGCGGTGAAGTTGAGATGGGAGGCGGTCGGCCGGGCGGAGCCGTGCGGGTAGGCGGTGACGTAGCTGCCCGCGGTCGGTCGGGTGGCGGTGAGGTTGAGGGTCACCGCCTTCGCCTCGGGGTAACTCGCCGCGACGTTCAGGGTGATGGTCCCGCCCGCTCCGACCGGTCCGTACGGCCTGGTCGGGGTGCCCGGGGTGAGCCAGGGGTCGCGGGTGTCCAGCAGCCGCTTCGGGCTGACTGCGGTGAAGCGCTGTCCGCTGTCCCCCGTCAGGTAGTAGCCGCTGATGTCGGCGATCAGATCGACCGTCCCGGCGTGGTTGTAGAGGTCGACCGTGCCGTCGGCTCCGACCGGGACGGTGACCTGGTTGGGGATGGTCTGCCCGGCGGTGAAGTTGAGGTTGGAGGCGGTCGGCCGGGCGGTGCCATGCGGGTGGGCGGTGACGTAGCTGCCCGCGGTCGGGTTGGTGGCCGTCACGTTCAGGACCACCGCGGTGACACCCGCGGCGGGTACACCGGCCCGGCCTGCGATCCTGACGTTGACCGACTGGCCGGCACCGACCTTGGTCGCCGGTGCGCCGGCGCCGTTCCGGGTGTCCAACAGCCGAGTGGGCGTCACCGGCACGAAGGTGCCGGGGGTGCCGAAGGTGACCGGCACGGTGCCCGCGCGGCCGAAGTAGTCGAACGACATCGGCAGCGGGGTGGAGTCGTAGCCCGGGCCGGTGGCCTTCAGCTCGGCCTTCAGTACGACGCCCTGCTCGCGGGGCGCGCCGGACAGCTGGAGGAACACCCCGGTGCAGTTGGTCGTGCAGGCCGGGATCTTCAGCGTCAGCGCGCCGTCCGGGGTGACCGTCCAGTGGCGCATGGTCCAGTCGGTGCCCCACTCGGTGGCGGAGTTGTTGGTGCGGACCAGCAGCATCCTGGCCAGCTGCTGCGGGGAGTACCCCGAGGCCGCCACCGATTCGGCGGCAAGCGTCAGTTGCAGGTCCGTGCCGACCCAGGTCTTGCCGCCGTCGGGGCTGTTGAAGGTGATCCAGCAGCCCGAGCCGGCGTCCTCGCCGCCCGGCACGGTCACCGGCTTCTCCGCCGGATCGAACAGCTCGCCGCCCGAGCCGTTCGTGCAGAAGCTCCAGAGCTCGTACGGCTCGGTGTCGGCCAGTGCGCTCTGGAACGGCAGCAGGCCGGAGAGCACCAGTGCCCCGGCCGTCGCGGCCAGCGCGCGGTTGGTCTTGCGCATGTGGATTCCCCCCGTGAGCGGGACCGGCCCCCCTGAGCCGATCTTCACAAAATCCTATGCGACCAGGCCCCACAGCGGCTTCTTGTGAGGGCGCGTGAGCGTGCGGCAGTACGACGAGATCGGTAGCTACGCGACTGCGGCGGTGGTGATCTGTTCGAGAACCTCTGTGTAGAGGGGCCGTTTGTCGGGGCGGGCGTGGACGGCGGCACGTCGGAGAGCGGGGATCGCCGGCGTGCCGAGGCCGATGAGCCCCTCGGCCGCGGTCTTACGGACGACGGGATGGGGGTGCTCCAGCATTCCGGTCACCGCGGGGATCGCGGGGGCCCAGCTCGCGTGGCAGAGGGTCCGGATCGCCGTGCGTACCAGGTCCGGCTGGGGGTCGTCCAGCAAGATCGACGTGTGGTGCAGGTAGGTCTGCCGGTCCAGCATGGCCCGCGACGTGCGGTGGGCGTGCAGGCGGACCCTGGGCTTGGGATGGTGCAGCAAGTCACCGATCAGGTCCCGCAGGGCAGGGTCCCGGTCGGCGTCCGGGCCGCTGTGTCCCTCGGCCAGTCGCGTCAGTGCCTGGCGTATCCGCACCGGGTCGCCGGTACGGGCCAGGTCCAACAGCTGCTGCCGGGACGGCGGTTGGTACGCGCCTATCGACGCGGCGGGGGCACGGTCACGGAGCGCTGCCAGCGCGGCGGCGTCCTGCCGTGCGGTGTCCGGGCGGCGCAGCGGTCCCTCCACGAGGAGCAGGCCGTCCGCGAGGTCGTCGCGTCCTTCGGCGCGCAGTCGCCGGCAGGTCTGCGTCAGCGCGGGGGTGCGCAGCAGGGGCCGCCCGAGCAGCAGGTCGAGGAACCCCCAGGCGCCGGCTTCGAGGCGGTCGCCGAGGCGCTCCGCCAGCACGTCGGCGGGGACCCGGCGCAGCGCCCGCCCGGCTGCGGAGCTGCTGGACGGCGGGGCGTGCTCCCACCATTCCAGCAGCAGCGGGACCAGCGGTTCCAGGTCCCACGGGTCGAGCCGGCTCGCCGCGAGAGCCACCCTGTCGTGCAGGATGTCGTCCCCGCGCAGTTCCGTCTCGCCGACGGCGCTCAGTGCGCGGGCCAGCTCCACACCGACGGGTACGTCGATGCGGCCTCGTAGAAACGCTCGGAGCACGGGAAGCCGGGCCTCGGGCTCGGGCCACTGCGAGAGCGCCAGGGCCGCGGTGTGCCGGCGGTCCGGAGCGGATGCGTC
This sequence comes from Streptomyces sp. NPDC028910, assembly GCF_055564955.1. Classification (NCBI taxonomy): domain Bacteria; kingdom Bacillati; phylum Actinomycetota; class Actinomycetes; order Kitasatosporales; family Streptomycetaceae; genus Streptomyces; species Streptomyces sp. NPDC028910. The sequence continues at coordinate 73,662 of NZ_JBVHVF010000020.1, forward strand.
CAGCATGGCCAGCAGGCGCTCCCGCAGTGCGGTGGAACGCGGCTGGTCGAGGTCGTCGATGTGCACGGTGCGCGGTCGCGGCGCCGGCGCGCGCGTGGTCTCGCTGATGGTCCAAGAGGGTGCGTCGAGGGGCTGGAGGACCGTCATCCAGTCGATGAGGGCGGCACGTACCTCGGGCCCGCCGGCAGAGGCGTAGACGTCGATCAGTGCGGTGAGTCGGTCCCGGGAGCCCGGGATGCCGTCGTGCTGCCGGCAGAGTCGGCGGAACTCCTCCAGGGCGCTCGGTGTGCGCACTGCGGCCTCCAGCACGGCTCGCCACGCCTCGGCCCCGGCCCCCGCCCCGGCCCCGGCCCACGCCCCGGCCCCGGCCCCGGCCCACGCCCCGGCCCCGGCCCCGGCCTTGGCCGGCGCGGCGTCCTCGGGGGACTGCGGGACGGCGAACGCGTCCCGCAGCACGGCGGTCTCGGCCTGCCAGGGGTCGGGGCCCAGCCGGGCCGAGGCGAGTGCCTGCGCGAGGTCGGCGCGGACCAGGACCGCGCCGAGGGCGCGGAGCAGCGTCAGTGTGGAACGGCTCCCCGCGGGTACGGAGGGCAGCGCGCGCACGGCGTCGATGACAGCCGGTTTCTCGACCGCCGGCAGAGTCGGCGCGACCGCCTCGATGACCGCGAGGAGGTCGTCCCGGTCTCCGGCCGAGGCCTCGGCGAGCCCGTCGAGCAGGACCTTGGCGCAGCGGGCGAAGGCCGTCAGTTCCGCGGTAGTCCACGGTGCGGGGCAGAGCCGGAGCGTGAGCCGCAGTACGCGACTTCGGACGGCGGGTTCGGAGCCGGCCAGGCGAAGCCAGTCCGGCAGCATGGGCCGTAGCTCCCGCAGTTGGCTGGGGCGCGGCAGCCGGGGGCGTTCGGCGATGCGTAGCGCGACCGACGGATCCCAGGCCCCCGCCGTCAGCGACATGAGGTCGAGGTCCGCTCCGCTGTCCACCGCTGACCGGGGCGCTGCGGGCGGGGCGATCCCGTGCTCGGCCATGGCCGTCGACAGGTCCTCGATCGTCCCGGAAGCGAGGCCGACCCGGCCGGTCGCCACCAGGGCGAGCAGGGTCGGTGCGACCGGTGACGCCTGGTCGTCCAGTGCGAGGACCGCACGCGCGGTCAGTGTGCGGTCGAGGCCCGCAAGCAGCAGCTCGCGGGCGCGGCCGTCTTCGCTGTGTTCGGCGGCGGCGAGGACGGTCGCCGGGTAGGCGTCGCCGAGGATGGCGCGCAGCGCCTCGATGAGCGTACCGCGCAGGCCCGGATTGTCGTGATGCCCGAGCCAGAAGAGCAGTGCCGGCACCGCCATGGGCGTGCCCGCGCGGACCAGAACCTCGGCGGCGGTCTTCTTGATGTTCATGTTCGGATGGCCGAGACGTGCGGCGATCGTGGTGGAAGCCCACCGGGCCCGTGCGTGACCGAGGGCGAGCAGCGCCTGCCGGACGGTCTGGATGTCCTGGGCGGCGGTCAGCGAGATCAAGGTCGCCGACAACGCCTGCGCGTCGTCCCCCGTGGCGTCGCGGGCGAGCAACGCGATCACGTGCTTGCGCACGTGCCGGTCGCGGTGCCGCAGCAGGCGGTGCGCCCGCGCACGGGTGCGCGCGTAGGGGGCTCGGAGCAGGAGTTCGAGCAGGATCGCCTGCTCGCCGCTCGACAGTCCGGGCCGGTCCAGCAGATCCAGCGCCATGGTCGCGACGACCGCGTGTCCGGCCTCTCGCGCGGTCGACGCGTCGAGCAGGCAGGACGGCCTGATCCGTCCCCGCTCGTGGAGACGACGGCCCAGGCCGTGTACGGCGTCCAGGACCTCCTGGGGTACCACGGGCTCCGCGGCCGGCTGTCCGCTTTCGAGTCGTGGGGCGGCTGCGCCGGGCTCCCGGGACGCCGCCAGGTCGGCCACGATGCGCAGGAGGAGGTCCGCGATGACCGGCAGCGTGCCGGCGCCGCCGTGGGTGGCCAGTCTGCACAGTGCCGCCACCGGCTGGTCCGGGTCCAGGTGGGAACTCAGGAGAGCCAGTTCCTGCTCGTCCGGGCCACCGAGATCCGCCGCGATACGAGCCGGCAGATCGGCGGGATCGAGACGGACGAGGACGGCGCGCCGTTGTGACGGGTCGTGGGTCAGGTGCCACAGCACTTCAAGGGCGCGGTGGCGCACCGCGCGGAGATGCGGCGCGATCGCGCCCGGACTCGCCTCCGTGGCGAGACCGAGCCCTTCCCTCAACGCCGTCACCGTCCGGTGCCCGCCGATGGCCTCCAGCGCGTCCAGGGCCGCTGCGGGCGCCGATGGCAGGAGAGCGATCACGGCGTCCTCGGCATCCGCGTGGCGCACCGCGCGGATCGCGTCGAGGAACGGCCCCGGCACGGGAGCCGAGGGAAGGACGCCTGTGATCGCGTCCCCAATCGGAAGGTCTCCCGCCCCCTGTTCGGCGAGGGCCACCAGCAACGTGAGCCGCCGCGGCCAGCTCGGATCGTCGGCGGCCGCGTCCACCAGTACGCGCACCATCTCCTGTCGGCAGGTGAACAGGATCGTCGCGACCTCGTCGGGCGGAATCGAGTGATCGGCGAGCGCCAGGCCGATGACGGACGGGACGTGCTGACCGTCCGCGAAGTGCCCGCGCCGGTGGAGGCCGCGCAGGCACGTCACCGCCGGCCCGCCGAACAGCAACGGGTCCCGTGCGGCGACGGCCGTCAACGCGCCGATGTCGGCGCGGTCCGCCAGGTCACCGAGCAGTTCCATCCCGCGCCGACGAAGACCCGGCGGCAGGCCGGGATCGTCGATGACCTGGCGCAGCAGGCAGCCGTGCCCGTGATGGGCCGCGGCCGCGAGTGCGGCATCGGCCACCTCGGGCCGTTTGATCACCGACTCGGCAGTGAGGAAGGGCGACAGGCGTCCCGGCGGCAAGGATTCCAACGCTGCCCATGGCTCGGTGAGTTCACCCAGTGCGGCGGCGACGACATCCGCGCTGTCGGCGCCGAGCAGGCTGATCACATGGCCGCGCACCAGTGCGGGAGCCAGCAGACCGGCGTGCAGCCCCTGCCGGGCCAGCCGCAGCGCCGCGGCCTGCAACACCGGGTCACCGCTGTCCACCAGCTCGTTCACGAGGTGCTCGGGCCGGTGCGCGCAGGTGATGGTCGTTCCCCGCACGGCCTGGTACAGCAGTTCGCCCGGAGACTCCTTGCGGATCACCGTCGGGTCGTTCAGAAGCTCAGCCCGCAGCCAAGCGATCCGTACCCGTGCCGGCAGCTCAGCCGTACGCCACGACGGCCAGCGTCGCCCGCGGAGCCCGCGGAGGTACGGCCCCAGTCGTTCATGGAGCCGCGCCAGGACGAGCACCGCCTCCGGTGGTCCCTCCACGGATGCCGGGAGCAGCCCCGCGAGTTCGGTCATCTCCAGTTCGTCGCCCGTCCGGCCCGAGGTGACGCGCTCGGTCAGGAGGACCAACCCCAGGTACCGCAGGCGGGGATCCTCGTGCCGGATGAGGCGTCCGAAGACGGCGGGCGGGCAGAGCCGCGCGTCAAGATGGCGGGACAGCCGGCCGACGTCGGCTCGACGCACCGCATCGTGGAAGGGCTGGTCCGGCGGCGTCGTCATCGTCGGATGCTAACCGGGCCGTTCCCGGCCGCACCATCGAGATCCACCGTGATGCGTGGCGGCCGCCGGCTGCGTGAGGGACGACGCCCCTGCACACACCTTTGGCCGCCACGCTGCCGAAGCACGCCCGGTCCCGGCCCGGCGGGCGTGGCCGGTTGTCCGGGAGCGGGCGGGTCAGTCGGTGGAGAGGGCTTCGAGGAGGTCGCCGACCTGGGGGTCGGGCAGGGAGCGGGCGACGTCGGCCTGGGCGACGATTCCGACCAGGCGGTGGCCGTCGATGACGGGCAGGCGCCGTACCTTGTGCTCCCTCATCGTGCGCAGGATCTCCTGCGCGTCGTCGTCGGCGCCGATGGTCACCGCTTCGCCCTGGGCGAGCTCCCCGGCCTTGACCTGGCCGGGGTCCTTGCCGGCGCCGAGTACCTTCACGACGATGTCGCGGTCGGTGAGCATGCCCTTGAGCCGGTCGTCCGTACCGCAGATCGGCAGCGCGCCCACTCCCATCCGCGTCATCTTCTTCGCGGCCTCAAGGACCGTCTCCTCGGCACCGATGCACTCGGCGCCTTCCGTCATGATCTCGCGAGCTGTCGTCATCCAGCTGATCCCTTCGAAGTGTTGGTCGGTTCCGGCCGCTGTCGGGTTCGGGCGCGACCGGGGCTGTCCGCTGCCGATCAGGTGTGGATGCGGCTGTTGAGACCGTCGTGGCTGTCGGCGTGCTCCTCGTCGAACCAGTAGTCCCCGGCCGCCAGGTAACGGAAGGAATGGACGCTCTTGGCCGGCAGGGCGACGGTGACCGCGCGGGTCCCGTCCGCGCGGGGCTCGAGGGTGTGGGTGCCGGGCTTCCAGGCGTTGAAGTCGCCCACGACGCTCACGGGCCCGGGCGGGGTGTCGGCGGGCAGGACGAAGGTGACCTGGGCGCGATCTTTGAGCTGCTTGCGTTCGAGCACGAAGACGATCTCCTGACGGGGTGTGGGGTGACCCGGTCATCCTGCCGCCAGGAGCGGCCGGGCAGTGCGGGACGGCACCGTGCGCGCGCCCGCCTTCACCCGCCCGCACCATGAACCCGACACGACACGACCCGACACGACCCCGAGACCAGCCGACACCGACGATGACGCGCACTGCTTCCGGTGGATCTCCATGGGCGGCGCCTCCCCCGCATGGGGGAAGCGGATCATGCGCCGGTCTGATCCCTGCGCGCCGCCGGACCAGAACAGTTGGTCCATAGCGCATCGGGGACGAGGAGGAAGCATCTGTGACGGCTCTGCTCATGTCGTTCCCGGCGTTCGCGTCCGTGCTGGCCTTGTTCGCCGTGGTGGAGAGCGCGTGGCGATGGTTCACGGGTCTGGGCTTGATCCCGTGGCTACGCAGGCGCACGGGGCGGTCGTTGTCGAGCATCGCCTTCGATGAATTCACGGCGGTCGTGAACGGAAACAAGACGGTGGAGCTGGAGCAGCGGAGGGTGGAGCTGCTACGGCGGGACGACGAGAGCGACGGTGCGCCGCCCCGCTCCAGCATCGACCTGACCAAGGGCACGGCGTTCATCGTGTTGCCACAGGAAGCGGACGGCCCGCGCACTGACGGCCGCGCCCGCGAGGGCCGGCGGTGAGACGCCGCCGACCGGAGGGAACAGGACCGTCCACACTGTGGGGGCGTATCGCGTGCTTGTGGGCGGCGGCGTTCGCCGCGTTGCATTTCTACTGGGCCGTCGGCGGCGATGTGGGGCTGAGCATCTCCGCCGGTCCGCTGGCCACCGAGCGCCCGCGCAGGAGGTGGAGTCCACGCTCACCGTGCTCCAGTCGATCCGACCCTCGGCGTAGGCGTCAGCCTGGACGGCCCGCACGCTTCCCGAAACGTGACGGAGTCACGACCCATCGGGCATGCCCTAGCGCGGCGGCAGCTCCGTCCGGCCCGGTCGCCTCACCCGTCGGCCTTGCCGCGTAGCCGAGCGGTGGCCTTGAGGCAGGCGACGAGCCAGGAGGCCTCCGCATGGTTGATGATGAGGTTCGCCACCGTGACGACGTTGGGCAGTACGGCACCGACCCTGATCGAGTGGTCCGTCAGTTCGTGCGGCTCCCAGTCCGCATCGCTGTGGTAGAGCGTCGCGGTCTTCTCGCCCGGCTCCTGGGTGAAGACCAGGTATTCGCCGTACTCATTGATGAAGAAACCCAGGTAGGTCTTCGCATCGATGGTCACACCGCACAGTTCGCCCATGGCCTTGCGGATCGGCTGGCCGCTCATTCGGTCTCCTCGGGTGGGTCCGAGTCGTCGGACGAGCCCGCGGTGAGCGCGAGCATCCGCTCCGCGGACTCCAGCAGCATCTCGTACGTGATCACTTCGATGCGGGACAGGTGCGTGTTGTACGTGCGCAGCGTCTCGGCGACCTCCTGGGCGGTGAAGGTTCCACCGAGGTGGCGCGGATGCCCGATGACGACGGTCGCGGAGGCGCGGCGGCAGTCGATGCCGTGGGCCGCCAGGATCGGGGCGCGGTTCTCGTCGAGCGAGCGCAGGTAGTTCTGGGCCTGCGAGACGGCCCTGTGCACGTGCGTGCCCAACATGACGTGGCCGCCGCGCCGTACGACGAGGCGGGGGATCACGGCCCGCTTCAGTTCGACGACGTGCAGGGAACCGTCACCCCGCAGCAGGGGTATGTCGAGGATGGCGTCGGCGGCGTACTGCCTGCGCAGCAGCTCGCCCGCGTACGCTCCACCGAAGATCCACTCCTGGTTCTTGAGGCAGGCGTGCAGATCGGCTTCGGAGCTGTCCTCGTCGTCCACCGCGGCGCGCAGAGCGGCAAGGCTCTCCCGGCGGGCCTTCGTCGCGACCAGCTGTGCCAGCACGCTCGCGTCGGGCGCGCTGATCAGGTCATCGAGGAACGCCGCGGCCTCCGGGGTGGCGTCGCGGGGCAGCCGTCGTACCGCGAGCTCCATCCGTCCCAGGAACATCAGCCGGTTCGCGTCCTTGGGTGAGAGGTCCACTCCGCCGTCCGCTCCGCCGATCTCCACGTACCGCGATGCCCGGGCCACTCCCTGGAGAAAGGCGCGGACGTCGGCGGCGGTGGCCTCCGGGTGCTCCCTCAGCAGTTGGTCGATCGCAAGGACCGCCTGCTGGCAGCCCAGTTCTGCCATGCGCTGGATGAAGGCCTCGCTCTTGCGCTTGGCCTCCGGGTTGTACTGCGCGTCGAGCACGTCGAGCGGCAGCTCGCCCGATGCGTAGGCGGCGCATCGCTGCAGCCGCTGGGCCATGTCCCAGTCCTGGGCGAGGACCGCCGCCTGCGCTCCGTCCTCCAAGTGCCGTACGAGCTCCGCGCCCTTGCCGTACTTCCCGCCCCGGTGGAATCTCGGACCGCTGATGTACGCGGTCGCCTTCTCTATGGAGCGTCGGACATCGGGAGACGTGGTCAGCTCCAGTGTCTCCTCCAGCAAGTGGAGCAGGGTCGCGCTTGATCGGTAGTTCACCGGATCACCTCCTGCGGTGATCATCGCTGCTGCCACTGACAGGAGGACGGCCGGGCGGCGAGCGGATATCGCGCCAGAATGGCGAGATGGCCACCATTGAGGCGGTCATTTTCGCTCAGTAGAGGTCATTCATGATCATTCGGTTGCTGATGCCGTCTCCGCCGCTCGGGGCCGGTCCGGTCCGCGCCGTCGACCGTTCGGAGCCTTGCCGAGGTTGGCTGAAAACATTCACGCCACGCCGAATTCACGACATCATCCCGCCAATCAATGCGAGTTGACCGGGTACGGGGACCCCACCTAAGGTTTGGACCCGTACTGACCGGTACCTCTTATCCAGCTCTCGCTGTTTCCGACCGGACGCACAGGGAATCAATCATTCCTTTTCCTGTGCCCACGCCGCTGTGCTGCGGATCGAAACCCACCGGAAGACAAGGTTGATGTTTGCGGATCAGGATGCGATGGACACCGGTTCCTTGACCTCGGGTCATGCGCGCCGGAGACCACCGCACCTCCTCGTCCCGGCATCCGTCGTTCCGCAGAGAACACCGTCACCCTGAGCCTTGGGCTCCGGAAACCCGAAGAACGGGTATTTCGCGCGGACCGCACCCATGGAGCCGCGTGTAACTTTCGCCATCTGCCTGCCGGCCGCACCCGGTGCGCGCATCCGATCCGGCACTGAATGAGGCTGAGAATGCTTGAAGAATCATTTTCGCTGTCGCCCACTGCCCTGGACGAGATCCACTTCGACACGGTGGTCGACGCCTTGCACGCGCACGCGACGCGCATCCCCGATCACGAACTGTTCACCTTCCTGCCCGACGGTGAGGAGGCCGAACCCTCGCTCACCTTCTCGATGCTCGACGCCAAGGCGCGGGCCGTCGCCTCACGTCTGCGCGCCCAGGTGGAGCCGGGCTCCCGGGCACTCCTGCTGTTCACTCCCGGCCAGGACTTCGTCGTGGCGTTCTTCGGGTGCCTGTACGCGGGCGTCGTCGCGGTGCCCGCCTATCTCCCCCACCCCGCGCAGCGCGCGCGTGGGCTGCTCCGGCTGGCCGGCATCGCCGAGGACGCCCAGCCCGCGGCCGTGCTGACCACCGCCGACATCCAGGCGGCCATCGAAACGACGGCACGCTCGATTCCGGAAATCCAGGGAACGGCCTGGCTGGCGGTCGACGCGATTCCCGACGGGAGTGGAGCGGGATGGTCCGTTCCGGCTGCGGCTCCGGATCCGGATTCCATCGCTTTCCTCCAGTACACGTCCGGTTCCACCGGTCAGCCGAAGGGGGTGATGGTCACCCACCGCAATCTCGCGCACAACGTCGACCTCATCCGCAGGTCGCTCGGCCTCGACGAGTCGACGGTCGTCGTCGGGTGGCTGCCTCCCTATCACGACATGGGACTGATCTCGATGATCATCGTCCCGGCGATGATGGGGATCCATTCCGTGTCGATGCCCACCGTGGCGTTCCTGCAGAGCCCGGTGCGGTGGTTGCGCGCGATATCGACGTACCGGGGCACGCTTTCGGCGGCCCCCAATTTCGCCTTCGACCTGTGCACGCGAAAGGTGACGGAAGAGGACCGCGCGTCGCTCGACCTGTCGTCCTGGGCCGTAGCGACCAACGGCGCCGAGCCGATTCGCGCGGATTCGATGACACGCTTCGCCGAAACCTTCGCCTCCTCCGGCTTCCGTCCGGAAACCATCGTTCCGGTCTACGGACTCGCCGAGAGCACACTGCTCGTGAGCGGGGCGCCGATCGAACAACCGTGGATATTCCGGGCCTTCGACGAGAACGAGCTCGAGCGCGGCCGCGCCCGGATCGTGCCGCAGGACAGCCCGAACGCACGCGTGCTCGTCAGCTGCGGGATCAGCCAGTCGCTGGACGTGGCCGTCGTCGACCCGCGGGAGCGCACCCGGTGCGCCCCGGGGCAGGTCGGTGAGATCTGGGTCGCGGGCGAGAGCGTGGCGGTCGGCTACTGGCAGCGCCCCGACCTCAGCCGGGAGGCCTTCGAGGCGACGCTGAGCGACAGCGGCGATGGTCCGTACATGCGCACGGGAGACCTGGGCTTCCGGACCGAGGACGGCCTGTTCGTCTGCGGCCGCATCAAGGACGTCATCATCGTGGGCGGACGCAACCACTATCCCCACGACATCGAGCGGACCGCCGAGAGCGCGCACTCCGCGATCCGCCCCGGATGTGTGGCCGCCTTCGGCGTGACCACGGACGGCGAGGAGGCCGTGGTGGTCGCGGCCGAACTCCGCCGGGAAGCCGGTGACGGCACGGACCCCGCGGAGCGGGAGGACGTGGCGAACGCCGTACGGCGCGCGGTCATGCAGGAGCACCGGCTGACCGCCCGCGATGTCGTGCTCCTTCCCGCCGGAACCCTTCCCAAGACGTCGAGCGGGAAGTTGCAGCGCGGGGAAACCCGGAAGGAGTACCTGGCCGGCCGGTCCCCGTGGAACGCACAGCGCTGACCGCACAGCGCTGACCCGCACAGCACAGACCCGCACCACGGAGAACAGCAGAGCAGCAGAACAGCAGAGCAGCACAACACAGGGGGAGCAGAATGACGGACACGGAGCTGGAAACCTGGCTGCGCCGGCGCATAGCCGAGCTGGCCCGCATGAGTTCGGGCGACGACATCTCGATCCACGAACCGCTGGCCGCGTACGGCCTGTCCTCGATCGACGCGGTCGCGCTGGCCGGCGAACTCAGTGCCCGGCTGGACCGCAAGGTCTCGCCGACGGTCGCGTACGAACATCCCACGCTCAGGGAGATCCTGGATCACCTCCAGGGCAGGCAGCCCGACCAGGCCACCCTCGCCGTGCCGCGCCGCGGGGCCGCCGCACAGCCGCCGCACGACGAGCCCGTCGCGATCATCGGCATGGGGTGCAGGTTCCCCGGAGCCGATGGCCCCGAGGCGTTCTGGAAGCTGCTCGAACACGGCGTGGACGCCATCGGGCGGGTACCCGACGAGAGGTTCTCCCGCTGGGGCCGCGGGAACAACGGCACGGACCGCGCCGGCCTCGGCGGCTTCCTCACCGGTGTCGGCGGCCTGGACCTCGACTTCTTCGGCATCAACGAGCACGAGGCCGCCAAGATCGACCCGCAGCAGCGGCTCATGCTGGAAGTGGCCTGGGAGGCCGTCGAGGACGCGGGAATCGATCCGTACAGCCTGGCCGGTTCGCCCACGGGCGTCTTCGTCGGCATCTCCAGCTCGGACTACCGGGACGCCCTCGCGAACTCCCCTGCCGCGGACGCCTACTCCCTGCTGGGCGGGGCGTCCAGCGTCGCCGCCAACAGGCTCTCCTACCTGCTCGACCTGCGCGGACCGAGTCTGGCGATCGACACGGCCTGCTCCTCGTCCCTCGTCGCCGTCCACCTCGCGTGCGACGCGATCCGGCGCGGCGAGTGCGGCGTCGCCATCGTCGGCGGGGTGAACGTCATCCTGACTCCGGCGATCACCGCGGCGTTCGACCACTCGGGCGTCATGGCACCCGACGGCCGCTGCAAGGCCTTCTCGGCGCAGGCCGACGGCTACGTACGCAGCGAGGGCGCCGGCGTGGTCGTGCTGAAGCCGCTGAGCGAAGCACTGTGCGACGGTGACCGCGTCTCGGCGGTGATCCGCGGTTCGGCCGTGACCTCGGACGGGCGGACCAACGGACTCCTGGCGCCGAGCCGTCAGTCACAGGAGGAGGTCGTGCGCCTCGCGCTCGCCCACGCGGGCGCCGAGCCGTCGGAGGTCGGCTACGTCGAGGCCCACGGAACGGGGACGGCGATCGGCGACCAGATCGAGGCCGCCGCGCTGGGCACCGTACTGGGCCGGGGACGCGCCGCCGACCGGCCGTGCGCGATCGGTTCGGTGAAGACGAACGTCGGGCACCTGGAGGCGGCGGCGGGCATCGCCGGCCTGATCAAGCTGGCGCTGTCCTTCGAGCACCAGGCCCTGCCGCCGTCCCTGCACTGCGCGGAGCCGAACCCGGACATCGACTTCGACGGGCTCGGGCTGCGCGTGCAGTCCTCGCTGCGGCGCTGGGAGTCCCCCGGGGAGATCGGCCTGGTCGGGCTGAGCTCCTTCGGCTTCGGCGGCACCAACGCGCACGCCGTGCTCGGCCCCGCGCCGCAGGCTGAGCCGCCGGTGGTCAAGGAGCACCCCGTACGGCTCCTGGCCCTGTCCGCCGCCACCGAGGCGGCCCTGCACGCACAGGCCGCGGACTACGCGACGTGGGCCGGCGGGGTCGGCGAGGACGAGCTGAGCCGCGGATCGGCCACGGCGACGCTGGTCCGGGGGCGTGGCGGGCCCCGCGGGCGGGAGGTCCGCGCCGCCTTCGCCTTCGAGAACAAGGACGAGCTGCTCGCGCGCTTGCGGGAGCCGTTCACGGCCGAGCGCCACGTGCCGGACGACGCGGGCGTCGTCTTCGTGTTCCCGGGGCAGGGTGCGCAGTGGATCGGCATGGGCCGGGCCCTGCTCGCGTCGGAACCCGCCTTCGACCTCGCCGTTTCGCGCTGCGAGCAGGCGTTCGCGCCCCATGTCACCTGGTCGCTGCGCGAGGTCCTGACCCAGGAGGACGCCGCGCCGCTGCTGGAGCGCATCGATGTCGTCCAGCCCGCGATCTTCGCGATGCAGGTCGGCCTGGCGGCGGTCTTCAGGTCCTGGGGTGTCCGGCCCGCCGCCGTCATCGGCCACAGCATGGGAGAGGTGGCGGCGGCCCACGTCTCGGGTGCGCTGCGCCTGGAGGACGCGGCGCGCATCATCTGCCGTCGCAGCGCGCTGATGATGCGGCACCGGGGGCAGGGCGCCATGGCGCTGGTCTCGCTCCCCGTGTCGGACGTACGGAAGGCTCTGGAGCCCTACGGGGACCGGTTGTCCCTCGCCGCTCACAACGGTCCGAGCACGACGGTCGTGTCCGGGGAGGCGGCGGCCGTCGACGGGTTCGTCGCCGCGATGGACGCCAAGGGCGTCTTCTGCCGCCGGGTCAAGGTGGACGTGGCCTCGCACTGCGCCCTGTTGGAGGACCTCCGCCACGACCTCACCGCAGAGCTCTCCGGGCTGTCTCCGCGGCCCGCGAGCCTCGCCTTCTACTCCTCCCTCACCGGGGAGCGCTTCGACACGAACGGGCTGAACGCGGAGTACTGGTGGCGCAATCTGCGCGAGCCGGTGCTGTTCGCCGACGCGGTGCGCGGCGCGGGGGCGGACGGTCACCGCGTGTTCCTGGAAATGAGCCCGCACCCCCTGCTGTCGGTCTCGGTGACCGAGTGCCTGGAGGACGAGGATCGCGCCGTCGCCGCCGTGCCGGCGATGCGGCGCATGGACGTACGGGCCCCCTACGAGTCGGTCGCCGCGCTGTTCGAGGCCGGCTGCGAGATCGACTGGACCGCGTTCCACGGGGGCCGGCCCCGGCCCGGCACGCGCTTGCCCGCGTATCCCTGGCAGCGTCAGGAGCACTGGGTCGAGCCTCCGGGCCCGCAGGCGGAGGGGACGCTGGTCACCGGGTCGCTGCCGGTCATCCGTGACCACCGCGTGCGGGAGCGGGCGATCGCGCCCGCCGCGTGGATGCTCGACGCCGCGCTGCAGGAGCTCAACCCGGAGCGGGCGGGCGGGTACGGGCTCGACGACGTACTGGTGACGAACTCCCTGGCGGTGGCCGAGGGCGAGTCCCGGCACGTGCGGGTCTCCCGGCGCGTGCGGGCGGGAGACGGGCCGTTCCTGTCCGTCGAGAGCCGCGCGGCGAACGAGCGGGGCGCCGCGTGGGAGGAGCACGTCTCCGCCGCGTGGTCCGCCGCCGGGCCGGTCCCGCCCGCGGCCGACCTGTCGGCGATCCGCCGGCGGTGCCCGCGGCGCGTCGAGCCTGACGTCCTGTACGAGCACCTGGCGGCCTCGGGTCTCTCGTACGGGGACACGATGCGGATGGTGACGCAGATGTGGCTGGGCGAGCAGGAGTTGCTCACCCGTCTCGCGCCGCCGTCGCCGCGGACCATGGGCCGCCGGCTGCCCGCGGACGTCGCGGACGGGGCGATGCAGTCGATCGCCGGTCTCTCCATCGACGCCGGTGCCAGGGGCACCTTTGTGGGATTCGGCTACCGCCGGGTCGACGTCTTCGCGCAGTGGTCCGGGCCGACCCTGGCCCATGTGCGGCTGCGGAGCGAACTGGCCGAGGACGCGGACACGTTCGACTGTGACGTGGCGATCCTCGATGAAGAGGGCCGCGTCCTCGTGCGGTTCGAGGGGGTGTCGCTCAAGCGGATGCGCGACCGGCATGCGATGCGGTTCTTCGCCGTGGACGCGAGGCCGCAGCCCCGGCCCGCCGAGGGAGGCACGGTCCCCGCCCGGGTCGTGCTCCTCACCGGGGACGCCGAGCGGTGTGCGCCGCTGGTGGAGGAGCTGCGCCGGGGCGGCGCCGAGTGCTCGGTCGCCGCGCTGCCCGGGGGCGAGGACGCGTCGGCGTTCCTTCGGTCGCAGCCGCAGGAGGCGCGCCTGCTCGTCGTGGAGCCGGAGCGCGAGGCGTTCCTCTCGCTGCTGCGGTCGGCCGCGCGCGGCGGGACCGTGTCGCGTCGTGAGCTCGCCCTGGTGACCAGCGACGTCGCGCTGCCCCCGCTGCTGCGCGCGCTCGAACAGGAGACCGTCAGCTGGTCGGGCCGGGCGATCCAGGTCGAGGCCGAGGAGCTGGCGACGCGGGAACTCGCGCGGGACGTCGCCGCGGAACTCGCGACACCGCCCAGCGCGTTCTGTGTCCGCTACCGGCACGGGGAACGCACCGTCCCGTCCCTGACCCCGGTGGAGCCCGGCCCCGCCACGGCGGACCTCAGGCCCGGCGGCGTCTACTGGATCACGGGCGGCCAGGGCGGCCTGGGCTCCACGCTCGCGGTCACCCTGGCCCGCGAGGCGGGGGCGCGGGTGGTGCTCACCGGCCGCCGGGAAGAGGTCGACCCGCAGGTGGAGGAGGCGGTCGACGCCGCGGGCGGTCGGCTGCTCTACCTCCGGGCCGACGTGACCGACGAGGCGGCCGTCCGGCGCGCCCTGGCCGAGATTCTGCGTCGCTTCGGCGCCCTGCACGGCGTGATCCACACCGCGGGCGTCCTCGACGACGCGCTGATCGAATCGACGTCGCCCGAGCGCATGCACGCGATCATCGGGCCGAAGGAGCGGGGCGCCCGGATCCTCATCGACGCGGTGGCCTCGGAGGACCTGGACTTCATCGTGCTGTTTTCCTCCCTGGCCAGCCTGTTCGTGACGCCGGGCCAGGGCGCGTACGCGGCGGGCAACGCCACGCTCGACGCGCTGACCGGTACCGTGCGCAGCCGGCGTACGCCCGTGCGCTCGATCAACTGGGGTCCCTGGGCGGAGCTGGGGATGGTCGCCGACCCCAAGTACCAGAGCCAGCTCCTCGAATCGGGACTGCACCCGATGTCCCCGGAAGCGGGGGCCGACGCGTTCCTGCGGGCCCTGGCCGGCTCGCATCCGCAGCTGGCGGTCCTGGACGTGCGCGACGAGGTCGCGGAGGGGCTGGTGGCCCGGTTCAACCGCGGGGTCGGCGGGGTGGAGGCACCGCGGGTGCGTACCGTACGTCCGGAAGGGGAGGCGGGCTCCGCGGCCGACTTCGTCCGGTCGGAGCTGGCGCGTGCGCTGCGCCGCTCACCGGGCGAGATCGACACCTCGGTCCGCTTCGACCGCCTGGGGGTGGATTCGCTGCTCGCCGTCTCCGTCACCCGGCGGATCGGCGCCCACTTCGGGCTGGAGCTGCCGGCGACGTTCATGTTCAACCACCGGACGGTGGACGCCGTCGGGCTCTACCTGGACGGCCTGCTCGGGACGGCGGACACTCAGGAGACGGATGCCCGGCCCGACGATCGGCCCGGCGCCCGGCCCGAGGCGCTGCCGCAGAGCGCGCAGGAGCTCGCGCTGGACGAGGCGGAGCGCCACAGCACGGTCCCCGGTTACACCATCGTCACCGGGCCGTCCGGGCTCGACATGCGCCTGCAGGACGTACCGGTGCGCAAGCCGGGTCCGGACGAGGTGGTCATCGACGTGCACGCGGTCGGCGTCAACTTCATCGACGTGCTGGCGACCACCGGCTTCCACCCCTTCCTCTCGACCCCGCCGTTCGTCCCCGGGCACGAGGTGGCCGGTGTCGTCCACGCGGTGGGTGACGCGGTCGAGCACGTCCGGCCCGGCGACGCGGTCATCGCGCTGACCCCGCACGGCGGTTACGCGGCCCGTGTGACGACGGCTTCGTACACGGTGGCTCCGCTGCCCCGGGGCGTCAGCGCCACCGACGCGGTGGCCGTGCTGATCAGCGGCCTGACCGCCATCGCGTGCCTCGAACGTGAGGCACGCGTGCACCCGGGCGACCGGGTGCTCGTCCAGGCGGCGGCCGGCGCGACCGGGACGGCGTGCGTGCAGCTGGCCCTCCACCACGGCGCCACCGTGTTCGGGACCGCGAGCACGGAGGCGAAGCTGGATCACCTGAGGGCGCTGGGCGTCCAGCACCCCATCAACTACGCGGAGGCGGACTTCGCCGACGCCGTCCGGGAGATCACGCCCGACCAGGGGCTGGACCTCATCGTCGACTCGCTCTCCGGCGACGCCGTGGGCCGGGGCCTCGCACTGCTGCGGGCCGGGGGCCGCTTCATCGAGATCGGAGCGGCGGGGGTGCTCGATCTGGCCGTCGACGGCCGGGAGCTGTTCATGAGCAGCCGCTCGTTCTGCACGGTGAACGTGGGGGCCCTGGCGCGTGATCCGTCCAGGCTCCGGCCGCTGATGGACCGCCTCGTCGAGCTGATCGACGCCGGCGTGCTCCGTCCCTCCGTGGGGGGTGTCTTCCCGTTCGAGGACGCACCGCAAGCGATCACGGGGCTTCGCAACCGGGCCAACATCGGCAAGTTCGTCATCACCGTTTCTTAGGATGGTCGTGGAAGAATCGCGCAGTCGATCAGAGTGGAAGCAGACATTTCGCACCTTCGCCGATGAGGTGATGGCGCCGCACGTACGCCGCTACGACGAGGAGCGGGCGTTCCCCGTCGCGATCCACGAGCGGGCCGCCGCCGAGGGGATCCTCAACGCGGCCTTTCCGGAGGAGCTGGGCGGCGCCGGTCTCTCCTACACGGAGTTCGCCGAGGTCATCGGCGAGCTGTCGGCGGTCTGTCCGGGGATGACCTGGACGCTGGTGTTCAACCGCGGCGCGCTGCATCCCGTGGTCGCCGCCGGCACCCCCGAGCAGAAGGACCTCTTCGTCACCCGGCTGCTCAAGAACAACGGGTACGCGGCGCTGGGGCTCACCGAGCCGGAGAACGGTTCGAACCTGCTGGCGGCCACGACGCGCGCCGTGCGGACGGACTCGGGCTGGCTGCTCAACGGCGGCAAGTGCATGTCCGGGAACGGGACCGTCGCCGACGTGTTCCTCGTGCTGGCCAACACGGTCGTGGACAACCGCAAGCGCGGCCTGTCCTTCTTCGCCGTCCCGCGCGACGCTCCGGGGGTGAGCGTGAGCGAGGACATCGAGAAGGCGGCGTTCCGCTGCCTCCCCACGCCCTCGGTCACCTTCCGGGACGTGGCCCTGGAGCCGGTCAGCCTGATCGGGCGGGCCGGCGACGGCGAGATGCTGCTGAACGAGCTCCTCGCGACCATCCGCATCGGCGGTGCCGCGTGCGGGACGGGGATCGTGGCCGCCATGCTCCGGGACGCGCTGACGTGGGTGGCCGAGCGCCGGGTGTATCCGGACGACCGCATGGACACCCTGAGCCACGTGCAGTTGACGCTCGGGCGGCTGTACGTCGAGCTCTGCGGCGCCCGCAAGCTCCTGGAGGAGGCGACGGCCCTGGCCGACCGCGGGCTGCCCTTCGGCAAGGAGAGCTCCATGGCCAAGTACGCCGCGACGGAGCTCGCCGTGCGCGCTTCGAACGAGATACTCCAGCTCTACGGATGGCGGGGGATCGCCGCCGACTTCGGGGTGGAGAAGCGCTGGCGGGACGCGCGCGCCCTGACGATCTTCGAGGGTTCGAGCGAGATCCAGCTGTTGAACGTGTTCCGCGAAATGCGGAGGATGGCCACGAGCGAGGGAGGTCTGTAATTCCGTCCACCGAAGTGACCACGCGGACCGTGCGCGCCGAGGACGGCGCCACGGCTGACGTCCGGCTGTACCGGAGACCTGACGAGCCGTCGGCTCCGGTGCTGGTGTGCATGCCCGCCATGGGCACCAGGGCCGCCGCCTACACCCCCCTGGCGGACGCCCTCGCCGGGGCGGGGTTCCAGGTGGCCGTCGGTGAACTGAGGGGGCAGGGAACGAGCTCCGTACGCGTGCGGCGCGGAGTGCGCTACGGCTACCACGAGATCGTGGCGTACGACTTCCCCGCCCTGTTCCGTGCGGTCGGGGCCGCCTTCCCGGCGGCCCCGCGCTACCTCCTGGGGCACAGCCTCGGGGGGCAGCTCGGCACGCTCTACCTCAGCCAGGAACCGCACATGGCCGCGGGAGCGGTCCTGGTGGGAGCCCCTTCCTGCCACTACCGCGGGTGGCCCTTCCCGCAGAGCCTGGGGATGCTCGCCGGGTTCCACCTCGCGGCCGCGTTCTCCTCGGTGTACGGATACTTCCCCGGCCGGCGCATCGGAGTGCTGGGGAACGACTCCCCGCAGATCCTGCGGGACATGGCCACCCAGGTGAGGACGGGCCGGTACCACGTGCCGTCCTCGGAGGTGGACTTCGAGCCCTCGCTGGCCGAGCTGGAGCTGCCGGTGCTGGCGGTGGCCATCAAGGGCGACGCCATGGCCCCGCCGGGCGGGGTCCGGGGGCTCAGCGACAAGCTGACCAGCGCCCGGGTGACGCACTGGGAGCTCGTCCTCGGCGACGGCCCGCACGGCAGCCGGCACTACGGGTGGATCCGTGACAACGCCTCGCTCATCGACCGCGTACGGGCCTTCGTTGGCCAGGCCTGACGGGCCTGACGGGCCTGACCAAGCCTGACCCCGTGCCCGGCCCGTAGGGGCGTACGCCCGTACGGGCCGGGCACGGGGTCAGAGCAGGCGTTCGGGGACCGAGCCGGACGGGACGGTGCGCGTGTGGAGGCGGCCGTCCGGGGCCAGGAACTCGACGTCGCCCATGGGGTCGGACGTGACCTCGCCGACGACTGCGGCCTGGCGGCCGTAGGGGTGGGCGCGCAGCGCCGCCAGGACCCGCTCGGCGTGCTCCGGCGGGACGAACAGGCACAGGCAGCCGGCGCAGGCCGCGTCCAGGGGCGCCAGGCCGCGGGCGCCGAGGGCCACCCGGGCCTCGTACCGTACGGGCAGGGCGGCCTCCTCGACGCGCAGCGTCAGTCCGCGGCCCGCGGCGCACTGGCGCAGTACCTCCGCCAGGCCGCCCGCGACCACGGTCCGGGCGTGGCGGACGTCGGCGCTCACCGTCCGCAGCAGGCCCCCCAGGGGTGCGCAGTCGCTGGGTACGTGGTGCTCGTACCCGAGGCCGTCGCGCAGCGAGACCAGGTGGGCGGCGTGGCTGCCCAGCGGCCCGGTCACCACGATGCGGTCCCCCGGCCGGACCGCGTCGAGGTCCAGGGGCGCGCCGCCGCTCAGCACTCCGAACGCGGTCGCGGTGACGAAGACCCGGTCGGCCTCGCCGGCGCGGACCACCTGGGTGTCGACGGCGGCGATCGCGACCCCGGCCTCGGCGGCCGCGGCGCGGACCGACGCGGTCAGTCTGCGGACGAGCTCCAGCGGCAGCCCGGCCTCCAGCACGATGCCGAGGGCGACGTGCCGGGGTTCGGCGCCGGTGACGGCCAGTTCGTTGACGGCGCCGCAGACGGCGACCCGCCCGATGTCGCCGTTGCCGAAGAAGGGCGGATCGACGACGTACGTCCCGGTGCGCACGACGACGCTGTGGTCCGGGACGAGCTCCTCCTCGATCAGGGCCCGTACCCCCGGGCCGAAACCGACCTGGGCCGCGTCCCACCCCTGTGTGTACGTCACGCCATCCCCCGATGCCCGCGATTCATGATCGTCCCATCATCCCGCCCGTACGGGGTCCGGCATACCCGTGTCACCCGTACGGCGATGGATGAGGGGTCAGTAGGGGCGGCGGCCCGGGCGGTCGTATCCGCGCAGCAGTGCGACGGCGGCCGCGGTGGCCAGGGCCGGCAGGAGCGCGAAGCCGGCCAGCATGCCGAGCTCGGCGGTGGCCGTCTGCTCCGCGGCCCGGCCGGTGCCGGAGGAGACGTAGCCGGTGAGCTGGAGCACGACGCCGTAGAGGAAGGGGCCGAGGGCGACTCCCAGGCCCTCGCCGGTGGTGAACAGGCCGGACAGGACGCCCGCCTGGCGGCGCTCGGTGCGGGCGGTGTCACGGGCGATGCAGTCGGGCAGCATCGCGTACAGGAAGAGCAGCTGGCCCGCGTGGCCGGTGCCCGCGAGGGCCATGACGAGCAGTACCGCCCCGGTGGGCAGCAGCGGGGCCGCGAGGAGGAGCAGGCAGGC
Source organism: Streptomyces sp. NPDC028910 (assembly GCF_055564955.1). Classification (NCBI taxonomy): domain Bacteria; kingdom Bacillati; phylum Actinomycetota; class Actinomycetes; order Kitasatosporales; family Streptomycetaceae; genus Streptomyces; species Streptomyces sp. NPDC028910. The sequence goes on from NZ_JBVHVF010000020.1 coordinate 93,179, forward strand.
GCCGGCGAACAGCCCGGAGGAGAGCGCGTAGCCGCGGCGGCCGCGCAGCCGCGACCAGAGCGGAACGGTCAGCAGGTTGGGCGCGACGAAGGCGACGACCAGGGCGCCGACCCCGGCGGAGCCCTGCAGGACGTGGTCGGCGAAGTACGGCGCGCCCGCGAGGAGGACGCCGGTCGCGACGGACTGGACGATGGCGCACCGCAGCAGCGCCATGAAGGACGGGTTCGCGCGCGCGGCCGCGAACTGGCGGCGCAGGCTGGGCTCGCTCCGCGTGACGCGGTCGGACGGGCCGCCGCCGGCCGTGCCCGCGAAGACCCACAGCGCGCCGAGGGCGATGACCACCGCGCCGAAGACGCCCACCCAGCGGTGCCCGGCGAGGCCGCCGCCCCCCGCCTCGATGAGGGCGGGTGCGGCGGCGCCGGTGACGAGGGCGGCCACTCCGATGACCGCGACCCGCCCGCCGACCAGACGCATGCGGTCCTCGTCCCGGTCGGCGAGCTCGGCGGGCATGGCGACGTACGGCACCTGGAAGAAGGCGAACGCGGTGGCGGTGAGCAGGTATCCGGCCGCGGTGAACCAGGCGCCCGCGGTGCCCGGCAGCGGGCCCGCGAAGGTCAGGGCGAAGGCCAGGGCCATCACGAGCCCGCCGCACAGGACGTACGGGCGGCGGGCGCCCCAGCGGGTGCGGGTCCGGTCACTGGCCCGGCCGACCAGCGGGTTGATGAGCGCGTCCCACGCCTTGGGCACGAACACGATCGCGCCGGCCAGCGCGGCCCCCACTCCCAGGGTGTCCGTGAGGTACGGGAGCAGCAGCAGGCCCGGGAGCGTGGTGAAGGTACCGGTGACGAGCGATCCCGAGGCGTAGCCGAACCGGAGCCGGGCCGGCGGACCGGTAGGGGCTTGCGGTGGTGGCGGTCCTGCCGGTGCTGTCCGTACGGACCCTGTGGTGGCCATCGGGGCTCCCTTCCGGGATCGAGGAGAGCAGGAGGAGAGGTGCCAAGGCCCCGCCCGAAGGGTGGGGGACGTCCCGGGGGCGGGGCCTCGGCATCCACGTTCCGTGCTCCCGCATGGACGCCACTAAAGCCCCGGACAAAGCCCCGAAGGGGCCTGGCAGGGGTGCCCGCCTCGGCGGGACGAGTTCCTGCCATGCACCTTGCTGACACCGGCGCCGGCTGGCTGCCCGCTCCTGCCGCGCCGCACCATGGCGGCAGAGAAGGAGAGGGACATGACAGTCGACAACGGCACGACCTCGCCCCCCACCATCCATGGACATGCGACCGCGGGCACCCAGCACCTGATCCACCGTCCGCCCTCGCGGGCGTACTACGCCCTCGACGCACCCAGTCTGGGTGAGGAGAACTTCACCCTCGTCGGCGCGACTCCCGTCACTCACCCGCTCTTCAACGACGGCCCGGGGTACTTCCACGACCTGCAGATCGCGACCGAGACCGTGCGCGAGATCGGGGAGTTCGTCGGGCACCGCTACTTCGGCGTGCCGGAGGACCGGCCCGGCCTCTTCTACCGGTTCGCCCTCGACTTCACCGACCTCTCCGCCTGGCGTACGGACGCGGGCGCCGCCGGTCCCGTACCCCTGGCGACCCACATCAGGGCCCGTCCGGCGAACGTGGTGGCCGAGGTGCCGCGCGGTCTGGACTTCCACCTCCAGGTGACCATCGACGGCCGTCCGTGCGCGACGGGCGCGGCCGGTCTGGTCTTCCTCATGCCGAAGCTGTACCGCAAGCACGTGGAGCACTCCCGGCGGGCCCTGCAGGCCGCGCCCGAGATCGACGACGCGCCGGACGGGCCGCTGCGCCCGGTCGACTCCGCCGATGCGGGCCGCTACGCCCCCGAGAACATCGTGATCAGCGAACCGACCGACGTCTCGCGGGGCCGGCTCAGCACCTGGCTGCTCTCCACGCGGGTCAACCCCGTGTTCGACGGCGAGGACGGCCAGTACTCCGGCCTGCACCTGCTGGAGGCACTGCGCCAGACCTCGCTGCTCGCCGCGGGCCGCGCGCACGGGCTGGGCCCCGCGCGGAGCACGCTCGGTGCCTGCCAGGTGCACTTCCGCGGGCCTGCGGAGCGCGATCTGCCGCTGCGCTGCGTGGCGGTGGCCGGGCCGCTGGGGCGGGACGAGGAGGGGCGCCCGACCGTTCCGGTCACGCTCACCATGACCCAGCGCCGCCGTGCGGTGGCGGAGGCCCGTACCTCCGTGGTCCAGGACTACTGAGAACCATGCGCTTCGGGATTCTGGGCCCGCTGGAGGTCACCGGCGGTACGGGCCCCACGGACACCGGCCAGGTGACCTCGTACACCCCGCAGGCCGCCAAACTGCGGGTCGTCCTCGGCTCGTTGCTGGTCCGCGCCAACGAAGTCGTGTCGGTGCAGAGCCTCATCGACGAGCTCTGGCCGGACGCGCCGCCGCGCACCGCCACGACGACGCTCCAGGTGTACGTCTCCCACCTGCGCAAGACCCTGCAGAGCGCCGATCCGGAGCACGGCCGGCAGGCGCTGGTCACGCGCCGGCCGGGCTATCTGCTGCGGGTCGGCGCGGACACGCTCGACACCCTCGTCTTCGAGGCCCTCTCCCGGCGCGGCCACCAGGCCCTGCAGGAGGCGGACTTCGCCGCCGCCGCCGATCTGCAGCGGCGGGCGCTCGCGCTGTGGCGGGGTCCGGTGCTGTCGGACACTCCGCACGGGCCGGTGCTGGAGGGCGCCGCCGTGCGCCTGAGCGAGGCGCGCACCACCGCGCTCGACGAGCGCATCCGGGCCGAGCTGCACCTCGGGCTGCACCGCGAACTGGTCGCCGAGCTCCAGGAGCTGGTCGCCGAGCACCGGATGCACGAGGAGTTCCACACCCATCTGATGGTGGCGCTGTACCGGTGCGGGCGCCAGGCGGAGGCACTGCGGGTGTTCGCGCTGCTGCGCCGGACCCTCGTCGAGGAGCTCGGGATCGAGCCGGGCCCGTCGTCGAGCCGGCTCCAGCGACGCATCCTGGAGGGCGACCCGGCGCTGTCGCGCGCCCGGGGCGGGGCCAGGAACAGGACCGCGGCCAGGACCCGGCCGGGGACCGCGACCCCGGCCGTCGGGGCGCCGGGGCCGGCCGACCCGGGGCAGGGTTCGGGCCACGACGGCGAAGCGGCGGCGGGCGCGTACGACGAGGCCGCGCAGGACGCCGGCGACGGTTCCGGCACCGGCGGCTGGTCCCCGGCGGCCGGCGCACTGCCCGCCACCGACCCCTGCTTCACCGGCCGGGCGGAGGAACTCACCGAGCTGGAGCGGATGCTCCGCAGCGCCCCGGCGGGCGGCTGCGTCGCCGTGACGGGCATGCCGGGCACCGGCAAGACGGCGCTGGCGGTCGAGGCCGCGCGCCGGGTGGCGGACGCCTTCCCCGACGGGCAGCTCTTCCTCGGCCTGCGGGACGGCGCCGGGAGCCCGCCGGACGGGGGGCGGACCCTCGACCGGCTGGTGCGCGCCTCCGGCCGCCCGATCGGCTCCGCGCAGGGCCTCGCGGCGGGTCCCCGGGTGCTGCTGGTGCTGGACGACGTCACCTACGAGACCCAGGTGCGGGCCCTGCTGCCCGCGGTGCCCGGCGCCGTGGTGCTGATCACCGCGCGCCGCGTGCCCGCCGGGCTGCCCGGACTGCGGTCGGTGGTGCTCGGGCCGTGGCGTCCCGAGGAGTCCCGGCGGCTCGTCGGGCTGTTCACCGGGCGCGCCGGGACCCGTGCGGGGACGCGGGGCGGTACTGGCGTCCTCGATCCCGGCCCGGGCCTCGACCCCGACACCGTCGCCGAGATCGCCGAACTGTGCGGACGGCTTCCGCTCGCCGTACGGACCGCGGCCGCGCAGCTCGCGGCCCGGCCGCACTGGACGGCCGCCACCCTGGCGGACCGGCTGCGGGACGAGCACGGGCGCCTGGACGCGCTGCGCACCGGCGACGTGGACGTACGGGCGCGCCTCCTGGAGCTGTACGCGACGTGCCCCGACGCCCAGCGGCGGGACTTCCGGCTGCTGTCCCTGCTGCCGCCCGGCCGCTTCGGGGCCCGGCAGGCCGCGGCCGCGCTGGACGTGAGCGAACCGCGGGCCTCGGCGGCTCTGGAGGCCCTGGCCGACGAGCGGCTGGTGGCGGCGGACCGGGACGGCTGGCACCTCCCGGAGCTGCTGCGGCTGCTGGCCGTGGAACGGCTGGCCCTGGAGGAGCCGCCCGAGGTGGCGCGTGCGGCGGCCGAACGCGTGTGCCGGGCGTACGCGGACGCCGCCGCGGAGCCGGGTCACGTATCGGACTCCGGCGCGCGCGGGCTCCTGCGCCTGGCCCGGACCGCCCACGACGCCGGGCTGTGGGCGCTGACCGTACGGCTGACGGACGCGCTGGCCGGGTGGGTGCAGGACGAGGGCGAGGCCGCGTACACGCTGGCCCTGGACGCCGCCGAGCGGTGCGCGGACCGCTCGGCCCAGGCGCGGATGCTGCGTTCGCTCGGTGATCTCGCCTGGCAGTACCGGCGCGTGGAACGGGCGCACGAGCTGTTCGCCGGAGCCCTGGCGCTCGCCCGGGAGGCGCAGGACGAGGAGGAGGCGGCGCGCTCCCTGGTCGGGCTGGCCGAACTGCGGCTGGACGCCGGGGAGTCGGCGGAGGCCGCCGCCCTGCTGGAGTCCGCCCTCGCCGCCCTGTCGGCGCCCGGCCGTACGCGGGGCCGGTACGAGGCGAGCCGCGCACGGGCGCTGCTGGCGCTGGCTCAGGACGGGCCGGAGACCGCCCGGGCCTGGTTCGGCGAGTGCCTGGAGCTGGCGGGCGCGCTGCGCGACCAGCGGCTGGAGGTGTACGCGTTGCGCTCGCTGCGCGCGCTGAGCACGCCGCCGTCGGGCTCGGGCTCCGGCTTCGGCTCCGGCTTCGGCTCCGGCTCCGCGTCGCGCGCCGTGGAGATCCGCCCGGGGCTCTGGCGGATCCACCCGGCCGGTGTCGGCTCATGAACGCGAGCCAGTCTCCCGACGTACGGAGAACCATGCCGGTATCGCTCGGCCCGCAGACGGAACTCGTCGGCCGGGAGCTCGAAGCCGCCCTGCTGCGGGAGCGGCTGCGGGACCCGTCGGTGCGGCTGGTGACGGTGACCGGGCGGGCCGGCGTGGGCAAGAGCCGGCTGGCCCTGGAGGTCGTACGGGAGATCGGCGCGGAGTTCGCCGCGGTGGAGGTGCGGGACGCCGCGGCGCCCCCCGCGGATCCGGCCCGGCCCGAGCGGCCCGGCCGGATCCTGCTGGTGCTCGACGGCTGCGATCACGAGTCGCGCCGGGCGGCCGCCGAGGCCGTGGAGGCACTCGCCGGTGATCCGCGCGTGGTGGTGCTGGCCACCGCCGTGGAGCCGCTCGGGGTGTACGGGGAACAGCTGCTGCCCCTGGCCCCGTTGCCGGTCCCCGGGCCGCGGCGGGGTCCGGCCGGCGGCGCCGCCGATCCGCACGAGGTGCAGGAGGCGGCGTCGGTCGCGCTGTTCGTGCGCCGGGCCCGGGACGCCGACCCGTCCTTCGCTCTCACCCTGGAGAACGCCGGGGCCGTCGCCGAGATCTGCACGCTGCTGGGCGGTCTGCCGCTCGCCGTCGAACTCGCCGCTGGGCGGCTGCGGCTCTTTCCCCCGCACCTGCTGCCGGCCCGGCTCCGCGGCCGTACGACCATCCTGTCGGGCGGTCCGGCGAACGCGCCCGAGCGGCACCGCTCGCTCGCCGCGCTCGCCGAGTGGAGCTGCCGCGGCCTGGACGCCCCGGCCCGCGCCCTGCTGGGGCGGCTCTCGGTGTACGAGCCCGGCTTCGGCCTGTCGGCGGCGGGGCTGTCGGCCGAGGCGGCCGTCGAGACGCTGCTGGACCGCGGTCTGCTCGCCGTGGTGGGTGAGGAGCAGGGGGAGCTGCGGCTGGCCGTGCCGGAGCCCGTACGCTCCCACGCGCGCGCCGGGCTGGCGGATTCGGGCCATGAGGCCGCGGCCCTGGACGCGCACGCGGAGCGCTACCGGCTGCTGGTGACCGCCGCGCTGCCGGGACTTCAGGGGACCGAACAGGACCGGCTCCTGCGGGAGTTGGAGGCCGAGGGAGCGAACGTGACGGCCGCCCTGCGGCGGCTGCGCGAGCAGGGCGAGCACGAGGCGGTCGCCGCCCTGGTGCTCGGCTGCCGCGTCCCCTGGCTGACGCAGGGGCGGCTGCGGGAGGGCCTGGAGTGGTGCGACGACACCACCGAGGCCGGTGGGCCCGCGCTGCCGGAGGCCGTGCGGGCCCGACTCGCCGATGCGTCCGGCGTGTTCGCGCTCGCCCTGGGCGATCCGCAGGAGGCCGTACGCCGCCACCGGCACGCGCTCGCTCTGGGCAAGGGCGTCGGCGACCGCCGGCAGAACGCGCTCGCCTCCGCCCATCTCGGTGCGGCCCTGCTGAAGGCCGGTGATCCGCCGGGCGCGCGGGCCGTACTGGTGAGCGCGCTCCACGCGCTGGAGTCGATGGGCGTCACCGGCGGCGCGGCCGCGGCGGCGGCCTCGCTCGCCGCCGTCCTGCGCGCCGAGGGCGACCGGCGCAAGGCGCAGGAGCTGCTGGACCGGGCCGTGGAGGCGTTCCGGCGGATCCGGGACGGGCGGGGCCTCGCGGGCGCCCTGCGGACCGCGGCCGCGCTCGCCCTGGAGGGCGACGAGCCGGACCGGGCCGACCGGGCGCTGCGGGAGAGCCTGCGGCTGTACGGGGCCATCGGCGAACGGACCGAACTACCCGGCGTGCTGGAGGAGTTCTCCCTGTTGCTGCTCCGCACCGCTTCCGCGCAGCGGCCGCGTACGGTGCGCCTGCTCGCGGCGGCCGACACCGTGCGCGGCGAGACGGGGGCCGAGGTGCCGGAGGAGTGGCGGTCCGCGGCCGAACGGGCCCGTACGGAGCTGAGCGCGCGCCTCGACTGGACCGACTTCGCCGTGGCCTGGGCGGAGGGCGTCCGGATGACCGCGCCCGCGGCGGTGACGGAGGCCCTGTCGACGCCCGCGCCCTCGCGCCGCCCGGCGGCCGGACCGGCCGCCGCCGCCGAGGCGCAGTCGCTCACGCCGCGGCAGGTCCAGGTGGCCCTGCTGGTCTCCGAAGGCATGACGAATCGTCAGATCGCGGCCAAGCTGGACATCTCGGAGTGGACCGTGGTCAACCACGTCCGCCAGGTGATGCGCCGCCTCGGGTGCACCTCGCGCGTGCAGGTCGCCGGGGCGGTGGGCCGATGGGCCTGACGGGCTCCCCCGCGCGCGGTACGGCGGGCCGCCCCGGGCGCACGCCCAGCCGCCCCCTGGACCTGGTCCCGCCCGCCGAGGTCGCGGACCGGTTCCGGGCCGCCGGGTGGTGGCGCCCGGAGACCTTCCTCGACGACCTGTACCGTACGGCCGCCCGCGCGCCCGAGCGCCCCGCGATCGTCTCGGAGCGCGCCCACCGGCCCGCCGACCGGCGGCGCGTCACGATCACCTACGCCCAGCTCGCCACGTACGTCGACCGGTTCGCCGGCGCCCTGTCCTCGCTCGGGGTCGCACCGGGCGATCCGGTCGCCTACCAGCTGCCGAACTGGTGGGAGACCGCCGCGCTCACCCTCGCCTGCCTGCGGGTCGGCGCGGTCGTGGTGCCCGTCCTGCCGACCGTACGGGCCCACGGACTGCACCGGATCCTCGACGGCACCCGGGCACGCGTCTGTGTGGTGCCCGACGTCTGGGAGGGTTTCGCCCACGCCGAGGCCCTCGCGGACCTGGCCGAGCGGCTGCCGTGGCTGCGCCACCGGGTCGTCCTGGGCGACGCCGCGGCGACCGGGGCGGTCGACTTCGCCGCGTACTTCCGGCGCACCGCGCACGAACGCACCGAGGCGGGCCTGCGCAGCCGGCCCCGCGCCGGGCAGGCCGACCGGCCCGCCCTGCTGATCAGCGTCATGGGGCTGCGGGACGCGTACACCTCGGTGCTGCACTCCCCCAACACCCTGTACGCCAACATCTCCGCCCAGAGCGGACCCGACGGCCCCGGGCGGCGGCCGGGCGAGGTCTTCCTCAGCACGCTGCCGCTCACCTCGCTGGCCTCCCTGATCTACAGCGTGTGCTGGCCGCTGGCCGTCGGCGGGACGGGGGTCTACCAGGACGTGTGGGATCCGGGCCGGTGCCTGGACCTGATGGCGGCCGCCGGGGTGGACCAGGTCTACGCCGAGCCGGCCTACCTCACCGAGCTCGTCACGGCGCAGCGCCGCCGCCCCCGGGACACGCGGCGGCTGCGGCTGGTGCTGTCGGGGGGCCGCACCAGCACGCCGGCGCCGCTCGCCGCCGAACTGCGCGAGGTGTTCGGCGTACCGGTGCTCTCCGTCTGGGGGGCGCCCGAGCTGGGCATGGGCGCGCTCTCCGGGGAAGCGCCGGAAGGGGGTGACGGCGTCCGCCCGTTGCGGGGGCTGGAGGTGTCGGCCGCGCACGCGACGTCGGCGCTCGAGGTGCGCGGCCCGTCGGTGTGCCTGGCCACCTGGCGCCACGGCGCTCCCGCGCCGGTGGCCACCTGGGAGCACGGGGACGGCTGGCTCGACACCGGGGACCTGGCGGCGGCCGGCCTGGACGGCGCGATACGGGTCCTGGCCCGGGCCGGGACGCGGACCGGCGCGATCTTCATGGTGCCGGTCGCCGAGGTGGAGGAACGGCTGCTGACCCATTCCCGGGTGCGCGAGGCGGCAGTGGTCGCCTACACCGACCCCGAGCACGGGGAGTTGCCCTGCGCCGTCGTGGTCCCGACCGCCCAGGACAGACCGCCGGGGCCGGCCGAGCTGCGCGAGCACCTCGCCTCCCTGGGCGTCGCGGAGGCCTTCCTGCCCACGCGGCTGGAGATCGTCGGTGCGCTGCCGCGCGACGACCGCGGCCAGGTCCGCCGCGACGCCCTGCGGAGCTGGCTGACCCGCCTGCGCCCCGGCGCGCCCCGGCCCGCTCCGGACTGAGCGGCGGACCGGCGGACCGGCGGACCGGCGACGGGCCCGGCCGGCCGGCTAGCCGGCGATCTCGCGGGCGAGCGCCGAGAGTTCCTCGCGCCACCGGGGGGTGATCCGGGCCCCGGCCACGGCTCCGTCCGCGCGGGCCACGAGTGCGGCGATCGTCTCCTCGGCCCTCTCCCGCGCCTGGGCGTCGAAGAACACGTCGCGCAGGAACTGGGCGTCGCCGTCGTAGCCGGGGCCGCCGGACAGGAAGCCGCGGATCCGCCAGGCGGCGTGCAGCGCCAGGGCGTACTCCTCGTAGGCGTCGCACAGATCGTCCCGTCCCGCGAGCGCGGCGCCGATCAGCAGCGAGTGGCGCAGCCCGTACCAGCCCGCGCCGCAGCCGCTGCCGCAGCCGTCGAGGCACTGCCCCGGCCAGGCGTCGTCGAGGTACTCGGTGGCCGCGGCGGCCTCCATGTGGGCGCCGATCGCCCGTTCGACGCGCAGGTCGTCCCACAACCGCCGGGCCTCGTACGGAAGCCGGATCGCCAGCCGGTCCCCGTAGGCGAGGGCGAGGTCCCCCGCGAGCACGGCGGTGCCCTCCCCGAACCGGCGCGGTTCGCCCCGCCAGCCGTTACGCTCGTGCTCGGCGGCGTGGCTGATGTGCAGGGTCGGGATGCCCCGGCGCAGCGGCGCGTTGTCCCGTACGTCCGCACGGATCACCGTGCAGGTGTCGAGGAGTTCGAGTGCGGCGGCCGCGGCCACGGCGTCCTCGTCGTCCGGGTCGCCGCCCGCGGCGAGATAGCCGGTGAGGCAGATGGCGGGGCGGACCCGTTCGCCGCCGGCCTGGACGAGCTCCGCCAGGCCCATCACCAGGACGGCGCTGCGCGGGTCGGACGTACGTCGGTCGCGGTGTTCTTCGGCGAACAGCCGGGCGAGGCGTTTCTCGACCCGGTCGAGCATGGCGTCGCGTACCTGTCCGGGCGTCGCGGTACGCCACGGCTGGTCGTGTGTGGGTGTGGTCATGGTGCCCTCCCTGCGGGCTGCGTCCTCATGACCGACTTTCCCCGACGCACAGCGCGAAAGCCACCGAAGGGCGATCGGAAGCGGGATCCGGGGGTGACGCGGAGGCGCGGAACGCCAGTTGTCTGCCAGAAAGGGGCGGGGCGGGTCGGGCTTGCCATGACCTTGCCATTGCGGCCCCGCCCGGCCCCGTCCCGCCCGGCCCCCGTCGCCCCGGCTCGCCCCGCCTCGCCCTGCCCCTTCAGCCTCTCGGTCCCCTGCGGCCTCTCAAGCCTCTGCAGAGGTCTGCGGACCTCAGACCAGCTCTGCGGCGCCCAGCTGGAGGTCGACCGGAAGCCCCTGCCGGCCGGGGATGTTCAGCTTGCGGTAGACACGGGTCAGGTGCTGCTCCACCGTGCTCACCGTGATGAAGAGCTTCTTCGCGATCTCGCGGTTCGTGTGGCCGTGCACCGCGAGGACGGCCACCCGCCGCTCCGACTCGCTGAGGCTCGCCACCAGACCGGCGTCCGGCGCCGGGGCCGCGTCCACCGCGTCGGCCTCGTCACCGGTGTGACCGGTGTGACCCGTGTGAGCGGGGAGGATCTTCTCGCACAGTGCCCCGGCCCCGCACTCCTTCGCCACGTGCCAGGCCCTGCGGTTGACCATGGCCGCCCGCGCGGGTTCGCCCACCTCGCGCAGCACCTGCCCGAAGTCACCCAGGGCGCGGGCCAGTTCGTACTGGTCCCCCGACCGCTGCAGCTCGTCGACGGCCTTGGCCAGCATCGCCTGCCGCTCCTTCGGCTCGCGCAGGGAGGCCCGCAGGCGCAGTGACATGCCGCGCACCCACGGATCGGCGGCGTCCCGCGTGGTGAGCTGGTCCGCGAGGAACCGCTCCGCCTGGTGTGCTTCGCCGAGCCGCAGCAGGGCCTGCGCCGCGTCCGCCCGCCAGGGAAGGACCCGCGGCCGGTCCAGGCCCCAGCGCTTCATGTGGCGGCCGATGTCCAGGAAGTCGCCCAGGGCCGCGTGGAACCGGCTGGTCGCCAGCGCGTGGTGGCCCCTGGCGCGCAGATATCCCAGTAGGTGGACGCTCCCCGCCAGCTGCGCGGGGACGGGCCGGCTCAGTGCGGCCGCCGCCTCCTCGGGCCGGCCCATGGCCGTGCGGGCCCGGACCAGGGTGCCCGTCACCGCGCTCAGCAGGATGCTGCCGCCGCGCGCCGGCGCCGCCTTCAGGACCTCCTCGGCGGTTTCCGCGGCGCCGGTGAGGTCGCCCAGCCGCAACCGCGCCTCGGCGAGCAGACCGGCGAACACGACCCACCAGCCGGTGGCCGCGCGCCGGGTGGCCTGGCGGACGAACTCCTCGCACCAGGGCAGGGCGCGGGCCGCGCCGTCCAGGTACAGCAGGGTGCGCAGTGCCTGCGCCACCGGTTCCACCGTGCCCTCGGTGAGCGTGGCGCCCCGGAGGAACAGTTCGGCGGCCTGGGCGGCCGCGCTCTCCTCCGCCTCCACCGGGAGCGCCCACAGGGCCGCCGGGTGGACCCCGGTGCCGACCGGGCGGCCGGCCGGGTGCGGCCCGGCCTCGGCCGGTGTGCCGCGGCGGCCGGAGGCCGCCCACCGGGGGAACGCCGAGAGGCCGTCCAGCGGGTCCCCCGGGACGCCGCCGCCGCGTCCGTCGTCGGCCGCCAGCCGCTCCAGTACGTCGATCGACTCGTCGATGCGGCCCTGGGCGGCCAGCGCCCGGGCCAGCGGGCCGAGGGCGTGCGGGCCCAGCTTCCCCGCGCCCGCGGCCGCCAGGGGCGCGGCGAGGTGCTGTTCGGCCGCGGCCGGGTCGGTGCGCCCCTCGACGGCACTGAGCCTGATGCTCACCTCGGCGCGGAGCCCGTCGTCCGGGCACGCCTCGTGGGCGAGCCGCAGCAGCGCCACGGCCTGTTCGAGGGATCCGTCGGCGACGTGCTGATCGGCGGCGGAGCGCAGGACGGGCAGGGCCCATTCCTCACGGGTGTGCCGTGCGGCGAGGAGCTGCCCGGCGACCGCGGTGTCGGGCGCCCCCGACGCGCGGGCCAGCAGGGCGGCTTCCCGGTGCAGTGCCGACCTGGCGGCCGGGTCCATCCGGTCGAGTACGGCGGCCCGCGCGGCCGGGTGGCGCAGCCCGCGCGCGCCGTCGGGGGCGAGCAGGCCGGCGGCGTCCAGCGCGGCGAGGGCCCGGACCGCGGCCGCTTCGGCGGTCCCGGTCAGCCGTGCGACGTGCGCGGCCGTCGCCTGGTCGTCGAGTACGGCGATCGCCTCGGCCAGTTCGGCGGTGGCGCGGCCGCAGCGGTGCAGGCAGGCGAGCACGGCCTGGGCGTAAGCGTCGCCGGGCCGGACCTGCGGATCCTGGAGCAGGGCCCGCAGCAGCAGCGGGTTTCCGCCGCTGATCTCGTACAGCCGGTCGGCCTGCGCCTCGGTGTGGTCGGCCAGCACGGCGCGGACCGCCTCGGGTGCGAGCCGCTGGAGGCGCAGGCGTACGAAGCGGGGCAGCCGCAGCAGTTCGGTGCGCAGCATCGGGTCGTCGGCACGTTCGTGCGCGGACTCGGCGAGCACCAGCAGGACCCCGGCCCGGCGGGTTCCGCGGGCGAGGTGCAGCAGGTAGCGGCTGGACAGCTCGTCGACGTGGTGCAGGTCGTCGACGCAGATCACCACCGGTGCGCCGGCGCCCAGTTCACGGACGGCCGCGGCGAAGGCGCGCATGGCCTCGATCCGCCCCGCCTCCCGCGGCGGCGGCGGGGCGGGCAGCGCACCGGCCGGGGCGTCCGCGGCCAACTGGCGCAGCACGCCCAGCTGGTGGTCCCGTTCGGCCGGGGCGGCGAGGGCGCGCAGGACGACGGCGCCACGGGTCTCGGCGTATCCGGCTGCCGTCTCCAGGAATTCGCTCTTTCCGCAGCCGACCGCGCCTTCGACGAGAAGCAGTCCGGAATTTCCTTCTACGCAGCCGTCGAGCAGCGTTTCCAAAAGAGACAGTTCCTCGGCACGGCGGAACGACACCATAAGAGTCCCCCAGGGTCCCCGTTCCGCGCGCATTCGGAAAGTAAATGCGAGCACGGAAAAGGAATGTTCGAGCAGTGATCGAGCGAGAATTCAGGAACAGTCTAGGGGCGGAATCCTCGGACCACGGTGTCCGGAAGTTGCCAGGCATCAATCCCCGCGGCGGCCGGCGGGGAAGATGCGGCGCGGGACATCGCGCGGGTGGCCGGGGGTCTGCCACTCGCGGGGATAGCCGACGGAGACCTCCTCGAAGCGCACGCCGTCGTACCAGGTGGTGCGCGGGATGTGCAGGTGGCCGTAGACGACGGCTGCGGCCCGGAAACGGGTGTGCCAGTCGGCGGTGAGCTCGGTGCCGCACCACTGGGCGAACTCTGGGTGCCGCAGGATCCGGGTGGGGTCGCGCACCAGCGGGAAGTGGTTGACGAGCACCGTGCGCAGGTCGGGGTCGCACGCGGCCAGTCGCTCCTCGGTGGCCGCGACCCGGGCCCGGCACCAGGCCTCGCGGGAGGCGTGGGGGTCGGCGTGCAGCATGAACTCGTCGGTGCACACCACTCCGGCCTCGTACGCCTGCTCCAGCGCCTGCTCCTTGGTGGCCGCCGTCGGCGTGCGGAAGCTGTAGTCGTACAGCAGGAAGAGGGGAGCCACGACGAGCGGTCCGCCGGGCCCCGACCAGACGGGGTAGGGGTCCTCCGGAGTGTGCACGCCGAAGGAGCGGCAGATCTCGATCAGCCGCCGGTAGCGCGCCTCTCCGCGCAGCGGGTGCGGATCGTCACCCACGGTCCACAGCTCGTGGTTTCCGGGCGCCCAGACCACGGTGGCGTAGCGCCGGGTGAGCAGGTCGAGCACCCATCGGAGATCGTCGAGTGACTCGCTCACGTCGCCGGCCACGATGAGCCAGTCGGCGGGACTGTCGGGATAGAGCTCCTCGACGATCCGGCGGTTCTCCGGGAATCCGACATGGAGGTCACTGATACCCATGAGGTTTCCGTGCGGCATTCCGTGAGTGTGGACGGCCGGCCGTTCGATGAACACCCCTTCCATACCCCTCAATTGACGATGACGAACCCCTGTTCGGGCGCATGGCAGGGAGATGGCAATGCCGGCGGGGCGACTGCCAGCGTCCGGGCAGAGGGTGTACCGGCGGGTACGGCGGATGGCAGCAGCCTGGGAGAGAACCGGCCCTGTCCCGGGCCGGTGGGCCTGACCTGCGCCTTCGTTCCTGGTCCTGGCGGCGCGGCGGCCCGAGCGTGGGAGCTGTCCGACCGAAACAGCGACCCGAGGGAACCGCCGTGCTCACAAAGCTCCTGCCCGCGAACGTCGCGACCGCCGAAGCGACCACCGACCCTGCCGACGTCTTCCTCTACCCCGAGGAGGAGCAGCTGATCCGTAACGCCGTACTCAAGCGGCGTCTGGAGTTCGGCACCGTCAGGTGGTGCGCCCGTCGCGCCATGGGAAAGCTGGGACTGCCCCCGGCTCCCGTGGTGCCGGGTTGGCGGGGTGCTCCCCAGTGGGCGCCCTCGGTCGTGGGATCCATGACCCACTGCGCCGGCTTCCGGGGCGTGGCGCTCGCCCGTAGCGCCGAGTTCGCCTCCGTGGGAGTCGACGCGGAGCCGAACGCCCCCATGCCGGAAGGACTGGTCGAGGCGATAGCGCTGCCCGAGGAGCTCGACCACATCCAGGACTTGGAGCGGGCGGTGCCCGAGGTCGCGTGGGACCGGCTGCTCTTCAGCGTCAAGGAGGCCGTCTACAAGACCTGGTTCCCGCTGACGAGCCAGGAGCTCGACTTCACCGACGCGCGGGTGACCATCGACGCGGAGCGCCGGACCTTCCACGCCCGGCTGCTGCCGGATCCCGAAACGCTCTCCCCGGCCGGGCCGACCGCGTTCAGCGGCCGCTGGTCGGCGGAGAACGGCGTACTGCTGAGTGCCATAGCGGTGCCGGCTTCCCGGCCGGCCGCCCCGGGCGCTCCGGTACGGCGAAGCGCTCCCCGCATCTGCCGTGCGGGGAGCGCTTCGTGAACCGGTCTAGCGCTGGTCTCCGGTCACGTCCACTGGTCGTCTTCGGGTGTGGCGCCCGGTACCGGCGGGGTGGTGTCCCCTTCATCGAGGAGGGAGGCGATCTCTGACCGAGCCGACGCGTCCGACACCACCGGGCCCGACATGGATTGAACTCCAACCACCAGTACCACACTCGCTACCGCAGTCAAGCAAATCGAAGAGACCTTAACGGAAACTGTTCTCACGACTTCCCCCAGTCGAAGATCGAGATCCACTCCACCCGCACCGCCGGACACTTCCGGCTCGGTGGGTCCGGGTGATGCGGACAGCCTGCTTGATCTCGATCAGCCCCGCCAAGGGCGCTACGTTGGCGTAAAGTTACGTGGCAGCAATTACACCGATCAGCGGGGGCTGACATGTTCACAGGGGAGGGCTCGGATTCGGGGTTCGCCGAGCTGGACGACATCAGCGCCACCGCGTACGGCCTCGCGGTCGAGAGCGGCCGCTTCGTACGCGAGCAGATAGCCGAGCAGCTGTCTCTGAGCCCCGAGGAAATCGCGCGGGTGGAGCAGGTGCTGCGCGGAGTCCGTCTGTTGCAGTCCATGCCGGGAAACCCCGGCGAACTGACCCCCGTGACACCCGATGTGGCGGCCGCCTCCCTGGTGGGGCCCGCCGAACGGCACATCCGCGACCTCCAGCAGGCGGTCACCGACGTGCGGGCGAAGCTGCTGTCCCTGACACCCCTGTACTTCGAGGGGCGCCGGCTGCGCAACCGCCTGGAGGCCTTCGACGTCATCACCGACGTCTCCCGGATCCAGGCGATGCTCAACCACCTGACCCAGAGCTGCACGAGCGAGATGCTCACCGTCCAGCCCGGTGGTGCGCGCCCGGCCCACGCCCTCGCGCAGGCCCGGGAATCGGCGCTGTCCACTCTCGGCCGCGGCGTCCAGATCCGGACCATCTATCAGCACACCGCCCGGAACGACCTGCCCACCCGCTCGTACGTCCGCGAGGTCACCGAGCAGGGCGCGGAGATCCGTACCGCCGACGAAGTGATCGACCGGATGATCATCTACGACCGTGAGGTGGTCTTCCTGCCCGAGCGCTCCGGCGGCGACGGCACGCCCGGGGCGGCGATCGTCCGCGAGCCCACGCTCGTGGCGTTCCTGTGCTCCGTCTTCGAGTACCTGTGGGACGGCGCGTCCCCGTACGTCGTGGAGTCCCAGCGGTCCCCCGCTTCCTCCGACGAGCTCAAGTCGTCGATCATCCGGTTGATGACCAAGGGCTACAAGGACGAGATGGTCGCCCGTCGGCTCGGCATGTCCGTGCGCACCTGCCGCCGCCACATCGCCGAGATCACCGAGGAGCTGGAGGCCACCAGCCGCTTCCAGGCCGGCTACAACGCCGCCCGGCAGGAAATGCTGTCCGGGGGGTCGGCGCCTTCCTTATCGTGATCCCGGCGACGTGGTTCACCGGCCGGCGCCCTCGTCGTGCGCCGTCTCGTCGTGCGCCGTCTCGTCGTGCGCCGTCTCGTCGAGTGCCTCCGTGATCGCGTCCACGCAGTCCTGATCGAGCATCGTCGTGACATGGGCGTCCTGGAGCCGGCCGAAGCCGGCGTCGTACACCGCGGCACTGACGACGTAACCGTCCGCGACGGGGAACGTGCGGAAGATCCACTCGTCCCCGGTCCCCGCGGTCCCGTCCGGCCGCTGGACCCGCACGGCCCTGCCGTCCGGACCGAAACCGAACTCCGTGAACCGGAACTGCATGCCCTGGCCGATGGCCTTGCTGTAGGCCTCCTTGAGGGTCCACAGCCGCACGAGGGCGTCGTTGCGTTCCGCCTCCGGCATCCCGGACAGCAGCACCGACTCGTACGGCGTGCAGATGTGCCGGCCCAATCCGCTGCCGTGCATCTCGCGGTCGGCGCGCTCCGCGTCCACCCCGATGAGGCCACAGGTGGTCAGGCCCACGAGCAGCAGGTCCTCGGTATGGCTGAGGCTGATGTCGATCTGGTCGCAGCCGCGCAGGTACGGGCGTCCGGTCGGCCCGTAGGCCAGTTCCAAGTCCGCGGGATCACTGTCGAGCACCGCGCCCGCCGCGTACTTCAGCAGCATCCGCGAGGCGATGTAGCGGTCGCGCACATCGGCGTGCGTCAGGTCGAGAAAGCGCGTCCAGTCGCGGCCGAGCAGCTCGCGCAGCCCGCCGCCGGACGGCACGCGCGGCTCCAGGTCCCTCAGCCAGGCATAGACCAGGGCGGTCCCGTGGGTGGCGAGGTCGTCCCTGACCCGGTCCCACGAGTCGCCTCCCGGCACCACGGCGACGGGCGCACCGAGCGGTGGGCCGAGCGAGGGGCTGCCCGGGGCAGTCATCCGTACTCCTTCACGAGTGTGTGGATCTCCCGGAGGCTGTGTGCCTCCAGCAGGCGGTGCACCGGTACCCGGTGGCCGGACTCCTCCAGGAGAGCCACCAGCCGGAGCAGGTTGAGTGAATCCCAGCCGGGCAGGTCCACCAGAGCGGTGTCCGCGCCCGCGGGAATCCCGATGTCCAGGCCGATGTCGTCGCGGACGGTCCGCAGGAACACGTCGAGGCTATCGAGGCTCATCGGCCGTTCTTCCCCCAGGGGTTTCGGTGATGCGCACGTGCGCGGGTACGTCCGGCACCCGCGCCAGGTCGTGGTGGAACTCCACCGGTTCGTTCCCCGCCCCGCCGGGCCCCACCTCCGCGAAGCCGCAGGACGGGTAGAAGTCACGGGCGCGGTGGTTGCGGGCGGTGGGCACGTACCGGGCGGTCACCGCGGACAGCCCGAGCTCGCGCGCCCGGGCCAGCAGCACCGCGAGGCAGGCCTGTTCGACCCCGCGGGCGAGCACCCGGCAGCTGAGCCACATGTTGTCCAGCCGCAGTACATCCTCGGTGATGGTCCCGAGCACGGCCCCGACCAGGCCGTTGTCGCCGAACCGGTCCGCGCTGCGGGCGGCCAGCAGCAGCCGCCGCTCCGGGTCGGCCGCCAGCGCCTCCAGCTCGGACTCCGAGTGGCCCCCGCCGGTCAGGTTGAACTGGTTGGTGCGCAAGGTCAGTTGGGACATGCGGGCGAACTCGTGGCGCCGGGGCGGGCCGAGCTCGACCCTGACCTCCAGGGCCCGCAGGAACTCCTCGTGCGAACCGGAACCGGCGGCCAGCGCCCTGCGCTCGCGCTGCCGGTGGTACTCACCGGTCCTGGCCCGGTCCTCGTCGGTCAGCCGCAGGGTGTCGAACCAGCCGTCGGCCAGCAGCCGGGTCACGTGGAGCGCCGGTTCCCCGTCGAGCGCTACGACGGCCACCTCGGGCGCGCCGAGCCGCACCCGGGCCCGCTCGGCGGGTGAGTCGTCGGCGAAGACGAGGGCGTCGAGTCCGAGGTCCAGCGCTCGGGCGATGTCGGCGAGATTGCCGTCCTTGGGCTGCCAGTTGGCGTTGATCCGTACGAAGTCACCCTCGCGCAGCACCAGATCGGGATGGGAGCCGAGCGCCTCACGCACCGGCCCCTCGTCGTTCTTGCTGCTCACCGCGAGGAGCACGCCCTGGGAGCCGAGCTGTTTGACGCACTTCTGGAAGGCGCCGAAGGCCTCTCCGCGCAGGGTGCCGGCCGCCGCGATGCCCTCGGGTCCCTCCTCGCCGAGCACCCCGTCCCACAGGGTGTCGTCGAGGTCGAGCACCAGGCACTTGCGGACCGTTCCGCGCACCGCGCGGGCCAGGTGGCCGATCTCGCGGGCGTAGGCCGCGAGGAGTTCCGCACCGAGCTGGACCTTGGCGTGGCGGGCCAGGCGCGGGTCGGTGACCGGCCCGCCCTCGCCGACCAATGGTTCCAGGTCGATCACCACGAGCCGAGTGGCGGACTCGGTGAGCCGCAGCAGACGGGCGTTGAACTCCCGCCACACGGCTCCGAGCAGGGCCCGGGAGCGGTGGTCGACGAGCTGCTGGCTGTAGGCGCGCGGCAGCGGGACGGTGTTGAGCACCAGGGTCCCGGGGGCCGCGTCCACCAGCGCGGCGCATCGGCTCAGTACCTCCTCCCCCGCGCGCTCCACGTCCTCGACCCGCCATACGGCGGGGACCTGCGAGAACACGGTCTCGGCGTCCAGCAGGCACAGGGTGAGCTCCGGTGCGGCCGCCCACAGCTCGCTGCCGGAGTCGGTCAGGTCGCGCAGGTACGTGCCGTGCTCGCCCAGCACGGGCCGGAGCAGCATGCCGTGGCGGGCCAGTTCGCCCCGGAGGGGATCGACGACGTGGCCCACCGTGGACTGGCCGGTGATCGCCACCGTCACGACGGGGGTCCGCGGATGGTGGGCCAGCACGGCCTCGGCGTCGAGTCCGGCGAGCAGCCGGCCGACGGCCGCCGACGACGTGGCCCCGGCCGCGACCCCGGCCGTGGCCCCCGCCGCGGCGCCGCCCGGCCCGCTCTCGTCCGCGAGCAGCGCCGGCACCCGGTCGTACGCCTTCTCCAGCAGACCCTGCGCGCGCAGTTCGCGCAGCCGGTCCAGTCCCGTCGTCATCCTCACACCTTCTCCAGGGCGAAGCCGGCCCTGATCCACCGGCTGGACTCCACGCACAGGGCCAGTGCCCGGTCTCCGGCGCCGAACTTCGGCAGGAGCCGGTCGAGTTGCAGGAACGGCAGGGCATTGCCGGTGTTGCCGGTCTCGGAGACGCAGGAGATCTCCTGCGCGGGGCCGGCCGGCAGCCGCTCGACGATGCGCGCGGTCATCCGTTCGGACAGCTGGGGCGGCAGCAGGAAACCGATGTCGTCGAGGCTCCACCCGAGCCCGCCGAGCAGCTCCCAGAGGATCTCCACGGAGATCGTGGGCACGTGCTCCTCGATCGCCTTGTAGTCCTCGGCCAGCATCCGCCGCTCCGCGTGCCGGTCGGTGGTCCCGTACCAGTCCAGGAGCTGGCCGGGCGGGCGGCCCTGGCCGGTCCAGGAGTTCAGCACCGCCCGCACGGCGACCCGCTCGCCCTCGGGCTCGTCCGTGAGGACCGCGGCTCCGGCGCCGTCCCCGAACAGGACGTAGTTGACCAGTTCCTCGGTGGGCATCCGGACGGTGTCCCGCCGGGGCGACAGGAACCGGTGCGTGACGTCCCCGCCGAGGATCAGGCCGGCCCGGCGGCCGCCGAGGATGAGGGTGCGGCCGAGGTCGAGGGCCTGGATGGCGCCGGAGCAGCCCGCCTGGATCTGGTAGACCGGCAGGTGGTCCAGGCCCAGCCGGTCGGCGACCTCGCTCGCGGTGGTCGGCAGGAGCATGTCGGGGGTCGCGGTCGCGAGCACCACGAACTCGATGTCGGCGGGACCGAGGCCCGCGGCGCTCATGGCCTGGGCGCCCGCCTCGGCGCACAGGTCCGCGAGCGAGCCGCGGACCTCTCCGGTGACCGGGTCCCAGCCGAAGTGCCGGGTCCTGGTGCCGACGAAGATGTCGATCCACTCCTCGCTCACGCCCAGCAGCCGGCCGAGCGCGGTGTTGTCCACCGGGTCGCCGGGCAGCGCCGTACCGGTCGCGGCGAGGTACACCGTGGCGCGGTCCGCCGCGTCCGCTCCCCGCGTCACGCCGACCTCGCCAGGAGCATGTCGCCGAGGAACTCGGCCAGCGAGCCGACCGAGCGCAGCGCGGGCAGCATCTGCTGCACGGACACCTCGCCGACCCGGGGCAGCCGGGCCTCCACCTGGTTCTTGAGCTGCATGATCATCACCGAGTCGAAGCCGAGGTCCTCGTAGAAGCGGGCCTCGCGTACGACGCGCTCCGGGGGGTAGCCGCCGACCTCGGTGACGGCCTCGACGACCGCGCGCAGCACCGGGTCGTCGGCGCCGGGGTCCACGGAGCCCGTGGTGACGGGCGTCGCGCTGACGGACGGCGCGCTGACGGACGGCACGGGGACGGGCGTCGCGCTGACGGGCGGGGCGGTGTGGACGAACCCCTGCCGGTCCCAGTACCGCTGCGCCGAGGAGAAGACGTACGGGGCCAGCGGTTCGACGACCCGGTGCTCGGGGGCGTACAGCTCCTCCCAGAGCGGGTCGAGCCCGCCCCGGTACAGGGCGGCGACGGTCCCGGCGAGCTCCCGCCCGGTGGCCTCGGCGCCCGGGGCGGGGTGCAGGAACTCCACCGCCGTCGCGCGCCCGCCCCGGGCGGCGATCTGCAGGAGCTGGCTGCGCGGGCCTATCTCGATCAGATGGGTGGGGGCGACGTCCGCGACGAGCGCCGCCAGCGCGGTGTCCATGAGCACGGGCTCCTCGATCTGGTCGGCCCAGTAGCCGGCGTCCATGCGTTCGTGACGCAGCATCCGGCCGTGCCGGGTCGAGGCCACCGGCACGGCCGGCGGCGCGCAGCGCACCGCCTCGGTGCGCAGGGCCGCGGCGGCCGGGGCCATCAGCGGCGAATGGAAGGCGTAGGGGACCGGCAGCGCCTTGACGCGTACGCCGCGTCCGGCGAGCTCCCCGCCGATCCGGTCCAGTGCGTCCAGCGGTCCGGAGATCACCGTGTCCGCGGGGCCGTTGATCGCCGCCACGACCGTGTCCGGCTCCCCCGACAGCAGCTCGGCGAGCTCCTCGGGACCGGTGGCCGCGGCCAGCATGCCGCCGCCCGCCGGCAGTCGGCTCATCAGCGCCCCGCGCCGGACCACCAGGCGGGCGGCTTCCTCCAGGTCGAGGGCGCCCGCGGTCACGGCGGCGGCGTACTCGCCCAGGCTGTGGCCGAGGACGGCGGCCGGGGTGATCCCGAGCGAGGTGAGCGTACGGGCCAGGGCGTAGCCCACGGCGAACAGCGCGGGCTGCGCGAACTCGGGCCGGTGGACCCGCTCGTCGCCGTCGAGGATCAGCTCGCGCACGGAGGTGCCGAGGTGCGCGGCGAGCGCCTCGTCGGCCTCGGCCAGATGGCGGCGGTAGACCGGGGAATCGCGGTGGAGCCCTGCCGTCATGCCGGGGAACTCGCTGCCCTGGCCGGTGAAGAGGAAGGCCACGACGGGCCTGCCCCAGGGGCGCCCGCCGCTCCCGGCGGCGTCCGGGAGGGCCGCCGCCCGGCGCAGTGCGTCCACGAGCTCGCCGGTGTCGCGCACGGGGACCGCGAACCGGTGCGGCAGGCCCGTCTTGATGCGGTTGCTGCTCCAGCACAGGGCCGCCGCACCGCCGCGCGGGCGCCTGGCCACCGCCTCGGCCTGGGCGGCGAGGTTGCGGCGAAGTGCCTCGGGGGTGTCGCCGCTGACGGTGAAGACGCCGACGGCGCCGCGCGCCGTGGCCGTACGGGCGCCCGTGGCGGCGGCCGGGCGGACCCGGGGCGCCGAGCCGAGGATGGCGTGGGCGTTCGTACCGCCCATGCCGAAGCTGCTCACCCCGGCGAGGCTCTCCCCGCGGGGCAGCCGCATCGGGGACTTCAGCAGGCGCAGGCCCCGTTCCCCGAGCCGCAGCCGCGGGTTCTCCCGGTCGGCGAAGAGGCTTGCGGGGACGATCCGGTGGTGCAGGGCCAGCACGGTCTTGATGAGGCCGGCGATGCCCGCCGCGCCCTCGGTGTGGCCCAGGTTGCCCTTGACGGAGCCGATCGCGCAGGGGTTCTCGCGCGGGACCCCGTGCACCGCGCCGAGCGCCGCGCACTCGATGGCGTCGCCGAGTACGGTCCCGGTGCCGTGCGCCTCCACGAACGCGACCCGGTCCGGGGTGACCCCGGCGCGCCGGTACGCGGAGTTCAGCACCCGCTGCTGCGACCACCGGTTGGGGGCGATCACACCGTTGCTGCGGCCGTCCTGGTTGACGGCGCTGCCGCGCAGTACGGCGTAGATCCGCTGGCCGTCCGCGAGCGCGTCGTCGAGCCGGCGCAGCACGACCAGGCCCACGCCGTCGCTGCGCCCGATCCCGTCGGCGTCCGCGCTGAAGGGCTTGCAGCGCCCGTTGGCCGCGGCCAGGCCGAGCTGTCCGTAGACCATGCCGAGCGAGGGCGAGAGCACGATGTTGACCCCGCCGGCCAGGGCGGTGTCGCACTCCTCGGCCAGCAGGGAGTTGGCCGCGAGGTGGACGGCGACGAGCGAGGAGGAGCAGGCCGTGTCGACGGCGAGGCTCGGTCCGGTGAAGTTGAAGTGGTAGGAGATCCGGTTGGCGGCCATTCCGGCGCTGCTGCCGGCGCCGAGCAGCGGGGTGACGCGGGCGAGGTCGCTCATGGTGAGACGGCCCCACTCGCCGCCCATCACCCCGACGAACACTCCGGTCTCGGTGCCCGCGAGGTCGCCGGGGGCCCGGCCGGAGTCCTCCAGGGCCCGCCAGGCACAGGGCAGCAGCAGCCTGTGGTGCGGGTCCATCGCGGCGGCCTCGCGCGGGGTGACGGAGAAGAAGTCGCTGTCGAAGACATCGGCGTCGTCGATGAAACCGCCACTGCCGCTGACGGCGGGGAAGTCCCGGGCCTCCCAGCGCTGCGCGGGCACCGGGCCGATCCCGGCCCCGCCGCGCATCAGCAGGTCCCAGTACGCCTGCGCGCCGGCCGCCCCGGGGAACGCGCAGTCGATCCCGACGACGGCGATGTCACCCATCAGTGCCGGCCCTGCGCGTCCGGCGAGGCGACCGGCAGCACCGTCGACAGGTAGCCGACGAGGCTCTTCACGGTCGGGTGGTCCCACAGCAGCGTCGGTTCCACCTCCAGGCCGAATTCGTCCTCCAGGTCACCGCACAGGCTCAGCGCCGCGACGGAGTCCATGCCGTACTCGGCGAACGGCACGCCGGGATCGATGGTCTCGGGTGCGCGCCGCAGGTAGAGCGAGAGCCGGGCGTACAGCCACTCGTGCGGCAGTACGCCGTCGACGGCCGCGGCGGGCCGATCGGTGGAAACGGTCATCGTGGGACTCCTTCAGTGCGTACGGCGCATCCGCCGGCCGGCCGGGGGAACCGGTCAGCCGGGGATGGGGCTGGAGTAGAGGTCGTAGCTGATCTGAGTGCTGAAGCGGAGCTGGACCTCGTGCCGGATCCGGGTCTCGCACTCCGCCGGCAGATCGGCGACGCGCGTGCCCAGCCGCCGGGCGATGCGGTGCAGGGCGGCCGCGGCCCAGGACGGGTCGGCGAGGAACGGGTCGGGGCCGTAACGGCCCTGGTCCCACAGGCCCAGTACGGCGGCTGCGGCCAGCAGCAGCGCGTACCGGTCCATGAGGGCGAACTTGGCGGGCTGGGCGGTGGCGGCCGAACCCGCCGCTTCGAGTCTGAGCACCCGGCCGCGCACATCGCGGAACTCCTCGACGAGCTGGCCGGCGAGCGTGCGCAGGGCGTGCTCGACGGGACCCGTGCCCTCGATGCTCGCGCTGACGGCGAGCATGGTCGCGCTGAGGGAGTCCCTTCCGCAGGCGAGGCTGAGCCGGTCGGTCCGCAGCGGCGGCAGATCGCCGTGCAGACGGAACAGGCCGGCGGGCGCCTCGTCCTCCATGAACCACGAGGCCCGTGCCAGGCGCGGCATCTGCGGGATGACCGTGGCCTGGCAGGCGACCGTTCCGGCGTGGCCGAGGCTGAGCACCGGCACGTCCCTGACGTGCTTCTGGAAGATGCCCAGGGTCCCCTCACGGGTGTAGAAGCCGGAGCCCAGCACGATGGACAGGTCGTACATGGTCTCGGTGAGCACGCGGGGCAGCAGGTACTTGAGCGCCGCCGAGTAGACGCTGGTCTCGGCGGGCAGCAGGTGCAGGGCCCTGGTGGCGACGATGGCGAGGGCGTCGTACAGCAGCAGGTTGACGAAGGCGTTGGAGAGTGCCGCGCCCGTACGGCCCCCGTCGCCGCGGCCCGCCTGCCACCCGCCGGAGCGCTCCCGGTCGAAGCGGACGGCGGTGCGCAGGCTGGTGTCGAGCGCCGCGACGGCCGTGGCGGCGATCACGGTCCGGCTGATCTGGAACGACCGGAGGGCGGTCTCGATGCCGCTGCCCTCCGGGCCCAGCAGGGCCGAACGGGGCACCGGACAGTCGTCGAACTCCACCCCGGCGAACCGGCAGCCGCGCAGCCCGACCGGGGTCCGGGGCGCCGTCACCGCCGCCCGTACGTCCGTCAGCTGCTCGGGTTCCAGCAGGAGCACCGAGTGGCTTCCGCTGCCGGGGGCGGGGTCGGTACGGCAGAACAGGACCAGCGCCCCCGCCCGTTCGAGGTTGTTGACCATCGGCTTTCCGCCGCTGATCAGATAGCCGTCCTCGCTGCGGCGGGCCGTGACCTGGCTGCGCACGTAGTCGTTGCTGTGGGCGGTCTCGTGCTGGGCGATGGCCGCCTTGCCCCCGTCGCGCAGCAGCCCGGCGAGCCAGTGCCGCTGCCGGGAGCTTCCGGCGGTCCAGACGTCGGAGGCGGCCATGAAGGTGGTCATGCCGTGGCCCATGGCCAGGCCCACGTCGCGGCGGAAGACCGGGCGCATGATCCTGACCAGGGTGTCCATCCCGTCGAGCCGCCCGCCCAGCGCGCGCGGTATGTACTCGTCGGTGATCCCGAATTCGTCGAGCAGCGCCTCGCCCGCCGCGAAGGGCACCGCGGCCCGGTCGGCCTCCAGCAACGCGGTGTAGCCGACCGGGTTGGCCGGGTCGGAGGGGTCGCCGAACAGCGCCTCCAGCTCGGCCACCCGGGCCCGTACGGCGTTCTCGCGCTGCTGCGCCACGGCCTGGTCGCCGAGGAGGGAGGTCACCACCGTCTTCCTCCGTCGGCTCCTTCCGGCTGCAGCAGGTCCTCCCCGAACAGCGCGTCCTGCGCCCGGGCCAGCGCCCGTACGTCCGGGGTGAGCACCTCGTACTCGCCGCGCATGACTCCGTCGAGGAAGAGCTTGCGCATCAGGGTGCGCTGTACCTTGCCGCTGCTGGTGCGGCGTACGGTGCCGGGGCGCACGAGCAGGACGTTGCCGGCCGGGATCTCGAACTCCTTGCCGATCAGGGCCTGGATCCGCTGGGCGATGGTCCGCAGTTCGGCGTTGCCCTCTCCGCGCACCTCCTGGACGAGGACGAGCTGCTCGCCCCCGGCGTCCACGGAGAACGCGGCGCCCACGCCGAAGGTCAGCGCCGGGCTGACGGTGCGTGCGGCCCATTCGATGTCCTGCGGGTACACGTTGCGGCCGTTGATGATGACGACTTCCTTGAGCCGCCCGGTGATGAACAGCTCGCCCTCGTCGAGCATGCCCAGGTCGCCCGTGCGCAGGAAGTTGCTCTCCTCGTTGTTCAGGCTGGCGCGGAAGGTCTGTGCGGTCTCGGTGGGCCGCCGCCAGTAGCCGCGGGCCACGCTGTGGCCGCGCAGCCAGATCTCGCCGACCGCGCCGCTCGGCAGCTCGTGGTGGGTCAGCGGGTCGACGATGCGGACCTCGATGTCGACCGGGACGCCGCAGCCGACCAGGGTCTGGACGCGCTCCCCGCCGGCGGCGCGCAGCACCCGGTCGCGCATCAGGGCGGTCCTGTCGAAGTCCTTGCGGACGTGCGGGGTGCCGGGTGCGCCGCCCGAGACGACCAGGGTCGTCTCGGCCAGTCCGTAGCAGGGGTAGAGGGCCTCGGGGCGGAAGCCGGCCGGGGCGAACCGCTCGGCGAACTCGTCCAGGCTCTCGGGGCGTACGGGTTCGGCGCCGTTGAGGGCCAGGCGCCAGCGGGACAGGTCGAGCGCGGCGACCTGCTCGTCCTTCACGCGGCGTACGCACAGGTCGTAGCTGAAGTTCGGGCCGCCGCCCACGGTGACGCCGTACTCGTCGATGGCCTGGAGCCAGCGCAGCGGCCGCTTGACGAAGGACAGCGGGGTGACCTGGACGCTGTGGGTGCCGAGCCAGAGCGGGTGCAGCAGGTGCGCCACCAGTCCCATGTCGTGGAAGTAGGGCAGCCAGCTTCCGAAGCGGTCCTCGCGGGTGGTGCCCAGCACCTTCTGCAGGGCGGCCTGGTTCGCGAGGAGATTGCGGTGCGAGACGGTCACGCCGCGCGGTTCGGAGACGGAGCCCGAGGTGTACTGGAGGAACACCAGGTCGTCCGGGCGGGCGCTGACGGGCCGGTAGGCGTCGGCGTCGCCGATGCCGGCCACGTCGCTGACCACGCAGAGCGCCTCGGGCCGTGCGTTGCGGGCGAGCCAGAGCGCGACCTCGGGTGCGGCCGCCGTCTCGGTGAGGACCACCGTCGCACCGGTGTCCTTGAGGACGGCGGTGGTGCGGTTGAGCCGCTTGTCGCGGCCGGCTTCGCCCGGCATCGGTACGGGTACCGCGATGGCGCCGGCGTAGAGGCAGCCGGCGAAGGCCTTGAGGAACTCGAGGGTCGAGGAGTAGATCAGCAGCACCGGCTGTCCGGTAGCGCCGTGCTCCTGGAGGCAGGCGGCGATCCGTCTTGCCTCGCGGTCCAGCCCGCCGTACGTGAGGTGGTCGGCTTCCACCCCGCCGATGGTGTCGCGGAGGAAGATGTGCGCGTCCTCGTCGGCTAGTTCAGCCGCCCGAACCCGGAGGAGTTCGGTGAAGGTGGCGAAGCGTGACTCTGACATCCGCGGCATCCCCTCGGGTCTGCGGGCCCGTGGAATGGCGGACCTCGATGGCCCGGATCATGCGTGCCCTTCCTTAAGGGGCGCTTGCGCCCGTCGGCTCCGGGGCTGCGGCAGGGGGCCTCGGCGCCGACGGCGGCGCCCGCCCACCGGTACGGGGAAGCGCCGGGTCGGCCCGGAGGGCGCGCGCACCCCTATCCCGGTCAGGGGGTGGTCGGTGTTCTCCGCGCGCGCCCCGGGTGCTTTCAATGGCAGGCACTGCCCAGGGCGCCGCCATCGGCGGCGCCCCGATGGCCGAGGAAACGGGTGGAGCATGACAGTTGCCGATGTCGGTGTCCGAGTGGCCGAACTAGGAGCGATCAAGGAGTCCGCCGAGCTGGGTCCGTCCCCGAGGGCCTCCGAGGCGCAGCACGCCCGCGGCAAGCTGACCGTGCGCGAGCGGCTGGACCTGCTCTTCGATCCGGGCACCTTCCGTGAGATCGAGCAGTTGCGCCGGCACCGGGCCACGGGTTTCGGCCTGGAGGACCGCAGACCGCACACCGACGGTGTGGTGACGGGCTGGGGCAAGGTCGACGGCCGCAGGGTGTTCGTGTACGCGCACGACTTCCGGATATTCGGCG
Organism: Streptomyces sp. NPDC028910; assembly: GCF_055564955.1. Lineage (NCBI taxonomy): Bacteria > Bacillati > Actinomycetota > Actinomycetes > Kitasatosporales > Streptomycetaceae > Streptomyces > Streptomyces sp. NPDC028910. The sequence continues at coordinate 121,166 of NZ_JBVHVF010000020.1, forward strand.
GCTCGCTCGGCGAGGCGCACGCAGAGAAGATCCACAAGGTGATGGACCTCGCGGTGGCGGCGGGCGCCCCGCTGGTGTCGCTCAGCGACGGCGCGGGGGCCCGTATCCAGGAGGGGGTCACCGCGCTCGCCGGATACGGCGGCATCTTCCGCCGCAACGTGGCGGCGTCCGGGGTGATCCCGCAGATCAGCGTGATGCTCGGGCCGTGCGCCGGCGGGGCGGCGTACTCGCCCGCGCTGACCGACTACGTGTTCATGGTGCGCGACATCGCGCAGATGTACGTCACCGGTCCCGACGTGGTGCGGGCGGTGACCGGAGAGGAGATCAGTCACGACGATCTCGGCGGCGCGCAGGTCCACTCCTCGGTCTCCGGTGCGAGCGCCTTCCTCTACGACACCGAGGAGGAGTGCCTCGAAGAGGTGCGCCACCTCCTGTCGCTCCTGCCGTCCAACAACCGCGAGTTGCCGCCGGCCGTGGCCTCCCGCGACCCTGCGGACCGGCTGACCGAGGCGCTGTCCGAGCTGGTTCCGGCCGATCCGGTCCGCTCCTACGACATGCGGGCCGTGATCGAGGAGATCATCGACGACGGCGATCTGTTCGAGGTCCACGCCCACTGGGCGACCAACATCATCTGCGGTCTGGCCCGGCTGGACGGCCACGTGGTGGGCATCGTCGCCAACCAGCCCGCCTCGCTCGCCGGGGTGCTGGACATCAAGGCCTCGGAGAAGGCGGCCCGGTTCGTGCAGACCTGCGACGCCTTCAGCATTCCGCTGGTGACGCTGGTGGACGTGCCGGGCTTCCTGCCGGGCAGCGGCCAGGAGCACGGCGGGGTCATCCGGCACGGCGCGAAACTGCTGTACGCGTACTGCGCGGCCACGGTGCCCCGGGTGCAGGTGATCCTGCGCAAGGCGTACGGCGGTGCCTACATCGTCATGGACTCCCGCTCGATCGGCGCGGACCTGTCGTTCGCGTGGCCCACCAACGAGATCGCCGTCATGGGCGCCGAGGGCGCGGCCACCGTGGTCTTCCGCCGGGAGATCGCCGCCTCGGACGACCCCGAGGCGGCCCGCGCGCAGCGCGTCAAGCAGTACCGCCAGGAACTCATGCACCCGTACCACGCCGCGGAGCGCGGCCTCGTCGACGACGTCATCGACCCGGCCAGGACGCGGCGCGTGCTGGTGGACGCGCTCGATGTGCTGCGGGCGAAACACGTGCCGCTGCCCGAACGCAAGCACGGCAACCCGCCGTTCTGACCCTCCGCCGCTCCGGGCGACCGAAAGGACACCGACCGACGATGACCCGTACGACCATGACCCCTACGACGACGACCGTGATGGCGCCCGGCAGCTGGCTGCGCCGCTTCCACCCGGCCGATGACGCGCCCGTACGGCTGTTCTGCTTCCCGCACGCGGGCGGCGCGGCCAGCTACTACTTCCCGATGTCCCGGGCCCTGTCCCCGCACGCCGACGTGGTGGCCGTGCAGTACCCGGGCCGCCAGGACCGCCACCACGAGCGGTGCGTCGACGACCTGCACGAGCTCGCGGACCGGGTCGTCGCGGAGCTGCGGCCCTGGTGCGACCGGCCGGTGGCACTGTTCGGGCACAGCCTGGGCGCCTCGGTGGCCTTCGAGGTGGCGCTGCGGCTGCAGGAGGCCGGCGACCCCGCGCCGGTCGCGCTGTTCGCGTCGGGGCGGCGGGCCCCCTCGCACCACCGCGAGAACCAGACGATCCATCTCGCCCCCGACGAGCGGCTGCTCGCCGAGATCAAGGGGCTGCGCGGTACGGACCCGGCGGTCCTGGCCGACAACGAGCTGCTGCGTTCGGTGCTTCCGGCGATCCGCGGCGACTACAAGGCGGCCGAGACCTACCGCTACCGCCCCGGCCCCGCCCTGACCTGCCCGATCACCGTGCTCACCGGGGACATCGATCCCGCGGTGACGGCCGAGGAGGCCGCGGGCTGGGCCGATCACACCGAGGGCCCCTTCTCCCTCCACCGCTTCGCCGGCGGCCACTTCTACCTCAACGAGCACGCCGCCGAGGTGACCGACCTGGTCCGGCAGCAGATCGCGTAGCGACGCGGTACCCGGGTCCGGCCGCGGTGAGGTGGCCGGACCCGGCCGTTTCCCGGCGCGGTTCGACCGGCTCGGCGGCTCCGGGACCGTTTCGGCGGTCAACCCGCACGAGTCGGCGCGTTGGCGTGCGGAAAGTGGTGAAACCCGATCGGCTGTGCGGCGTTAGAAGGATGGGCCGCCGTTCGGCCGCGGTGCAGACGAGAGTACGAGGAGCGCGATGACAGACCCGAGGCCGGCCGGACGCGGCCGGATGAAGCTGGCAGCCCGGTGCCGGGTGGCCACGGAGGCCCCCGCCTTCGGCTTGGTCGTCTTCTCCGCGATCCTGTTCAACGCCGCGCTGATGGGGGTGGAGACGTACAGCGGGCTCGCCGAGGAATACCGGCAGGTGCTGCGGGCCGCCGAGGACTGCTGCCTCACCCTGTTCACCCTGGAGATGCTGCTGCGCCTGGGCGCGTGCGCCGACCGGCCGAAAGCATTCTTCCGCGACCCGTGGAACCTCTTCGACCTCGCGATCGTCGCCTCCGCCTTCGTCCCGCTCGTCCGTGAGAACACCACCCTCCTGCGGCTGCTGCGCCTCGCCCGCGTGCTGCGCACCGCGCGCTTCCTGCCGCACCTGCGCATCCTGCTGATCGCCGTCGGCCGCAGCCTGCCGGGCACCGCCAGCTTCCTGTTCGTCGGGGCGCTGGTGCTGTACGTGTACGCCATGGTCGGCTGGGTCTGCTTCGCCGACTCCGACCCCCAGCACTACGGGTCCGTGGGCCGCGCCGCCCTCACGCTGTTCCTGCTCACCACGCTCGACGGCCTGACCGACGCCGTCCGCGCGGGACTGCAGATCTCCCGCCTGAGCATCATCTACTACGCCTCCTACGCCCTGCTCGCCTCCTTCGTGCTGGTGAACGTCCTCATCGGGGTCGTGCTCAACTCCCTGGACGAGGCCCGCGAGATGGAGGACGAGGCCAACCGGGTCCCGCCGGCCGGGGGCCCGGACGCGGGAGGGGCGGACCTCAAGGAACGCATCGCCACGGCCCGTCGCGCCCTGGACGAGATCGAGGCGAGCCTCGCCACCGCGGAGCCGCGTCCGGGGCGTCAGTTGGAGGCCTCGCACAGCGGGTCCTGACCGGACGGGCTCACTCCTCGTTGGCGCCGCGGATGTCCCACGAGCCGTCCGCGTGCTGCTCGGCGACCCAGGAGTCCGGCCGGCGGGACGACGACGGGGGCTGGAATCCCGTGTTTCCTTCGAAGCGCACGCCTTCGAAGGAAACCGAACCCCGGAAGTCCGCGAAGTCGAAGACCACCGGGCCCTCGAACCGGGTCCCGGTGGACACCAGCCCACGCTCCCACACCCCGTGCGCGAAGGAGACGGGCCCGGCGAAGACGGACCCGTGCAGCCCGAGCACATGGTGGAAGTGGGTACGGCTGAAGTCCGCCGCGCCCTCGACACGGACCCCGTTCATGTCCGACGGCTCCTTGAAGACCGCCCTGCTGAAGAAGACTTCGCCGTCGAAGCGCGCGCCCGTGAACCCGACGGTGTCACCGAAGACCGTACGGCGGAACGTGGCCGCGCGGTGGAAACGGATCCCGTCGAAGGACGCGGCCCGCCGGAACTGGACGGCCTCGAAGGAGACCGGCCCGCCGAAGGTGACCGCCTCGAACAGCGCCCGCCCCTCGAACACGGCACGGCGGAAGGAGACACGGCCCCAGAACTCCGCCTCCGCGCTCTGCCAGTCGTCCACGAAGCGCGCCCGGTCGAAGGCAGCCGACCCCACCCTGGCGCGATGCGTCTGCGGATCCCACACCGTCCGCAGCACCTGCTGGAGCAGGCCGGGCGCGAAGGTGGTGCCCCTGAAGTCCAGCGATGATCCGGGCCCGAGCGTCCTCAGGTAGGACTCCCGCGCCTCGCGCTCCAGATGGGCCAGGCAGCGGCCGAGCTCGGGCAGCCGGACGCCGACGCATCCCACCGGGTCGCTCCGCGAGGCACCGAGGCCGCAGGTGGGCCAGTCGACGGCCTCGCCCCGGAGCTCATCGGCCTCTGCCAGGGCCTCGCCCAGTGTGGCCGGGTCCCCGGTGCACAGCCAGCCCTGCGTCCCGCCCCCCACCTGCTCCAGCGCGCCGAGAACGGTCGGCCTGAGCAGCTCGGCCAGTTCCAGGTACAGGGCATGGGACAGGGCCACACGGAGGGATCCGGACCTGGACGGAAGGCGGCCCGGGCCCAGGAGCCCGGGGTGCCGGACGAGCCCGACGGCGTCCGTCACCGCCTGCCCGGCGATGCCGCTCCCCTCCGCGACGACCTCCCCGGTCACCACGGACACGGCGAGGGAGGGGTGCATGCCGTCCATCCGCCGTTCGCCGAACACCGCCATGGCCCGGGGCAGTTCGGCCAGCAGCCGACCGGCCTTGCCGAGGGCGCCCGGAGCATCGAACGTGACGAGCACCGGCGCGTCTCTCCCGCCACTGACCAACCTCCCGGTGATGTGCTCGTCCCCCATGAGCCCGATCAAGAGGTCGCTCGCCTCCGCCTCCGGCGAGCTTCCGCGCGGGTACACGCCGTCGTCGCCGGGCCGAACCGCCAGGCACACCGACGCCCCTGCTCGCTCCGTTTCCGGTGTCGCCGGGTGCGACGCGGCCATGGCCTCGCGGAAGCCCGCCTGTTCCAGCAGGGCGTGGCCCGACAGGAACACCATGCGGTCCGGCCAGACCCCGTGGACGACGCCGATCAGCTCGCCGTCGCGGGAGACGGGGCCGCCGCGGTAGTGCGTCCAGCTCTCGGGCTCGGTGGAGAGCCGGACGAGCTCGCCGTTGCGGGCTCCCTCGTACGGGACCACCTCGCCCGTCAGCGCCACGGGGTCCCCCTGGTCCGTACGGCCGTCGACGCGGACCCGGTCGGAGGCGGGGTCCGCGGCCGACCAGGGCAGGGGGTCGGACCAGGCCACCGGATCCACCAGGTCCTCGTCGGCCAGCAGCAGGAACACCCGGGGCAGCGCGTCGTCCCACCACACCGGGCGGCAGTAGACCTCCCGGTCACCGGCCCGCACCCAGCCGATCGCACCCGGCACCATGTCCCCGACCGTGAGGACCAGCCGAGGCGTCAGCAGGGTGCCGACCTCCTGCGGCTCCGGCAGCCCGTGGTAGCGGACGCGTACGATCCGGTCGCGCAGGCCGGGTCCCGGCGGATCCTGGGGCTGGGGCTGGGGCTGGGGCTGGGGCTGCGGTTGCGGTTGCGGTTGCGGTTGCGGTTGCGCCGCGAACGGCAGGGCCTCCTCGGCCACCCGGCGGCGGCCCTCCCGGCCGGGGCCGACCCGGATCGCGGAGAAGTCCGGACCGGTGCGCCGGTTGCGGGACATGAACTCCCAGACGCGGCGGCGCACCAGCTCCCGTACGGCGGCCACGTCCCCGCGCAGCTGCGAGCCGAGCAGGGCCTCGCGGACGCCGGGCAGGAACTCGAACTCCACGTCCTCGGGGTCCTGTTCGGCGCCCCAGGGCGCGAAGAGCCCACCGAGGGCGACCTCCGCGAGGTGGCCGTGCTCCGAGTCGCGCAGCAGGGAGCGCCGGACCAGGGTCATGACCGGCAGGGTCAGCGGTACGGCGGCCAGGTGGGCGGCGAGTTGCTGGGCGGTCGGGGAGGCGCTCGCCCGGAAGTGTTCCACCGCCTCCAGCGCGCCGCGCCCGCCGCCGGGGGCGGGCTCGTCCGGGGCGCTCGTGGTCCCCGGCTCCGCGTCCAGGCGCAGGCACGCGAGGCGCCGCCAGCGGCCGTCCCCGGAGACCACGCGCACCAGCCGGGCCAGGCTTCCCGCGGCCACCCCGACCACGGGAACGACGGTTGTGGCGGCTGCGGCGGCGCGGCCCCGCCCGGGGCGGGCGCGGCCGCGGCGGGCGGCCGGGACCTGCTGCCAGGAGCGGGTGGCGGCCGCCGGCCGGTCCGCGCGGACCGCGAAGGGGACGGGCCGGACGGCGCCGCGCGTCCAGAGCCGTTCGGGCAGGACGTTGAGTACGGCCACGGCGTTGTGCGCGCACCAGTGCCGGAGCACGCCCTGCACCGGGGCCTCCCGCCAGCCGCCCGCCACGGTGTCGGAGAGGACGAGGATCAGCCGGCGGCCCGCCGGGTCGGCCAGCTCCAGCGGGTTGCGCGGCGGGCCGCCCCGGCCGCGGGTGACCATCGGCGTGGCGCCGGATCCCGTGCCCGTCAGCTGCCAGGTGCGCACGTCGCGGAAGACCCCGCTGCGGGTCAGCGCACGACGCACCTCGTCCACGAGGTCCGCCCAGAGCAGCATCGAGTGGTGCGTGTCGACGACCAGCGCCAGGTCCAGCCACCGGCTCTCGGCGGGCCGCAGGACCGGGGTCGGCATCCTGCGCTCGATGCTGCGTTCCACGGTGAGCTGCTCGTCCAGTTCCTCCCCCGGGCCGCCGATGGAGCGCCGGCCGACGGGGCGCAGACAGCGCATCAGGGCGAGCGGATCGTCGAGGGAGGCGGCCCTCGGCAGCCGCAGGGGCGAGCCACGGCGTCCCGCGCCGGTGTCGGCCGGCTTGCCGGCGGGGTCGCGCCGGGAGGCCGGGTAGAGCTGGACGGCCGGATCGGCCCCGTCCGCGCCCCCGGGCCCGGGCACGGGTCCGGCCCCGGGCGGCGGGGAGTCCCAGGCGGGCGGCTGCTCGCCCGGCGGGTCGGCCGCCGGGCCCCCGGGCGGGCCGGCCCCGGCCGGATCCACCCGGGCCGCGAGCCACAGGATGTCGGCGATCTCCTCCGCCCCGATGCCGGGGCGCGGGCCGCCGTCCTCGGCGCCGTCGGCGAGGGCGGCGAGCAGCTTCTCGATCACGCCGTGGGCCCGGTCAGGTGCTGCATGACGGTGGCCAGGAAGCGGTCGCGGTCGCCGGGGGCCGACCAGGCACCGGCGAGGCGGAGCTGGATGGCGTTGAGGAGCTGGTCGGTGGCCAGGTCCCCGTCCTCGCCGCGGTCGAGGAAGGTCTGCACGAGTTCCTGGTACTCCTCGCTGGCCTCGATGTCGACCCCGAGGCGGCGGCGCACGATACGGGCGAGCTTCTCCGGTCCGGGCGGCTCCAGGTGGAGGCGGACGCAGCGGCGCAGGAAGGCGGGCGGGAAATCGCGTTCGCCGTTGCTGGTGAGGACGACGATGGGGAAGTAGCGGCACTGGACTCGGCCCTGGGTGATCCGCACGGCGGCGTCGGGATCGTCGTCGGTGCCGATGGCGACGGTGGGGTCCTCGTGGGCGAGGCGGGCCAGTTCGGGGATGAGGAAGCCGCCGTCCTCGAAGACGGTGAGGAGGTCTCCGGGGAGGTCGATGTCGCTCTTGTCGATCTCGTCGACGAGCAGCACGCGCGGGCGGTCCTGCGGCAGCAGGGCGGTGCCGAGCGGGCCGAGGCGCAGGTAGCGGGCGATCGAGGGTGCGGCCGGGGCCGGGGAGGTGGCGGGCGCGATGGCCCGGGCGGCGAGCGCCGCGGTGCCCGGGTCCGGCGGCGGCGCTGCGGCCGCCCGGGCGGCGGCCCCGGGCAGCGCGCCCGGGGTGCGCAGTTGCTCCAGCCCGGCCTCCTGGAGGCGCCCGATGGCGTCGTACAGGTACAGCCCGTCCCGCAGCACGGTCCGGCTGGTGATCGGCCAGTGCAGTACGGGCCCCAGGCCCAGGTCCGAGGCGATGCTGTACGCGAGCGTGGACTTGCCGACGCCCGGCTTCCCGGTGACGAGCAGCGGCCTGCGCAGGTGCAGGGCCGTGTTGACGACGTCCTTCTCGGGCTCGTCGGGTACGTAGCCCTCACCCCGCCGCCAGGTGCGCTCCCATGCCGGTCCCTCGCATCCGGGCGGCGCGTACCCCGGGTCGGGGGTGCCGGTGAAGTCCCGCCAGGGCGGCGGGGATCCGGCCTCCAGGCGGGCGCGCCGGTCCGCGTCCTCGCCGGTCCCGTGGTACAGCCACCAGTCCTTCACCACTGCCTCTGCCTCCATCATCGGTGTCGCCGTCTGTCAGTGGTCGGGGTCAGGCCAGGGACCGGAGGCCCGGTGTGTCATCGGGATCGTCCCACAACAGCACCAACTGGTCTCCCTGTGCGTTTGGTTGACGGGCGCGCACGGATCCCGCGGCCACGCCGGCGGCCGCCCGGCGCACCTCCCGCACGCGCGCGGGCAAGGCGAGTACGTCCAGTGCGCCGGGGTCGGGGCGGCCGTCCGGCCCGGCCGGTGCGAGCAGGTCGAGGAGCGCGGGCGCCGGTACGCCGCCCCCGCGCCGCCAGACCGCCACCGGCACGCCGCCCTCCAGTACGGCCTCCAGCAGCCCCGCGTGCGGGGCGGCCGTGGTGTGCGCGAGGACGCAGGCGGGCGCCGGTCCCGCGGCCAGCTCCATCCCGAGCGCGTCCGTGACCTCGGTCTCCTCCACCACCCGGACGGCATCGGGGTGCCGGCCGCCCTGGGCGCACAGCCAACGCCAGCTGCTGTGCCACTCGGCCCGGGTGTCCGCCCGCTCCTGCGGGCAGCGCACCACCACCTGGTGGAGCAGCCCGAGCGCGCGGCGGCGGCCGGCCGGGCCGCGGGGCACCGGCCACTGGTCGAAGTCGGCGTCCAGCAGCTCGTACGGCACGTGGAACTCGATGCGCTCCACCGTGCCGTGCGCCGGGCGCTGCCCGGGCCCGCCGCCGCCTCCCGAAGCCGCGCCCATCAGGGCGAGTTGTCGTACGAGCTCCTCCCGTACGGTGTCCAGCCGGACCGGTTCGCCCTCCGACTCCCATACGTGCTCGGTCCGTTCGCCCCGCAGCCAGATCCGGGCCAGGAAGCCGGGCCCGCCGTCCGGGGGCGCCTCCAGCCGGACGTGCACGACCGTCCGGCGCGGCGGGGGCGGCGGCGGGGGCACCGCCGGCAGGGCCAGGCGCTCGCGGGTGGCGCGCAACCAGTCCCGCAGCCGGGCCGCCCACGCCGCGTCGCCCGCCGCGGCGGCCCGGTCCGCGAGGAACCGTACGAAGGGCACGGCCAGCGGCATCCCGCCGCGTCCGCCCTGGCGCTCGTCCAGGTCCTGGACCACCTCCAGGAGGCTGTCCCCCGGCAGGCCGCCGCGCACCGGGGCCGCGCAGCCGGCCGCCTTGAACGCCCACGCGTAGGCCTCGTAGGCGCTGCGCGGCAGTTCGCGGCCCTCGAAGAGCTCGCCGATGCCGTCCCAGGCCTGCTGGTCGAGCCGGGCCGCCGGGGTGGGTCCGGCCCCGGGCAGGTCGTCGTCGAGGAAGGAGCAGTCGTCCCAGTCCCGGTCCACGAGGAACTGCGGCAGCTGCCAGCCCTCTCCGCGCTCGCGCAGCTCCTGGAAGGCGCGGTGGATGCTGCGGGCGGCGAGGGGCAGCCCGCTGACGCCCTCCCGCACGGACCGCTGCCCGAGTTCGCCGAGCAGGGCCTCGGTGAACCGGCCCGCGCCGCGCTCGGCGTCGTTCTGCGCGGCCTCGCCCTCGCGGGAGGCGTAGAGCCGGAACTGCCGTCGGCCCGGCACGGCACTGCCGCCGCCGTAGTCGGTGCTGCCGAAGTTCCACCGGGTGTCGCGGGGTGCGTCGACCCGGCAGGAGTCCACGAGTGCGGCCTGGATCGGGAAGCGGCGCCGTGTGACGAGGTCGGTCCGCCACCAGCGCAGCGCCGAGTCGAGGTTGAGGTGCCTGATCTGGCTCGGGCGGGCGTCGGCGCAGGGCAGCATCAGCTCCTGGCGCGGCCCGAGGTAGCCGTGTCCGGCCCAGAAGATCCACAGCAGGTCGCCGTCGCACTGCGGGAGTTCGTCGAGCAGCGCCGATTTGACGTTCTCCTCGGTCGCCGGCCGGTACGCCTTGCGCAGGGCGGCCATGGCCGGGGACTCGGACCAGTCGAGGGCGTCCGGTTCGTCGAGCGGGGACAGCAGCAGCCGGACGTTGCCGGGCGGCACCTCCCCGGGGCCGGTCAGCCACCGGGCGAAGCGCAGGGCGTCGCGGGCCGGGCCGCGCAGGTTCCAGCGGTGGCTGATGTCGTAGCGCTCGACCCCGGCGACGAGCGCGAAGGTGCGCCGCGGCCCGAGGGCCGGGGGCAGGAAGTCGGCGGGTGTCACCCGATCTCCGCCTCGGCCACCGCCTGTTCGATCCGCTCGTAGAGGGAGTCCTGTTTCCAGTAGGCGCTGTGGCAGGCCGGGAAGGGCTGCCGGCTGCCGACCTCGTGGTCGGTGACGCGCGCGTCGCCGGGGAAGACGGGCCCGGCGAGGTAGGCGAGCACGTCCTGGCGGTCGTAGACGTTGAGCCAGCGCGGGAAGCCGTACGGGAGTTTCGCGCCCGGTTCGAGCGCGGTCAGCGCGCCCAGCTCGTAGAGGAAGGGGGCCTGGGAGCCGACGGTGACCAGCAGCCGCGCCCCGGGGACGGCCTCGCCGCGGGCGGCGGCGAGGGCGAGGAGGTCCACCAGGGCGATCCCGCCGAGGCTGTGGCCGATGAGTACGGTCGGTCCCGGATCGGAGGCGATCCGGGCGTGCAGGAATTCCCGCAGGTCGTGGCCGCGGGCCTGGTAGCGCAGGATGTCGCCGAGCGCGGGAGTGGCGCCGACGGTGAGGGAGCCGCGCCAGGCGTTGAGCAGGGGCTGGGTGGTGACGCGCAGGGCGAGCCGGCCCAGGACGGCGGCCGCGCGGGCGCCGGGCACCCGGGCGTCGCCGCCGAGGCGGGTGGTGAGCAGCTCGACGAGGCGGTCCCGTTCGGCGCCGGTGCAATCGGCCTCGGCCCCGGCGGAGGCGAGCGCGGCGGCGGTCACGGCCCGGGCCAGGGCGGTGGCCAGCTCCCGGGCCTGCGGCTCGCCGGCCGCGCGTTCCCCGGCCCGGGCCGCCTCGGCGGAGCCGGCGGTGGACTCCAGGGCGGCGGCGAAGCCCGCGGCGAGGCCGGTGCCGTGCAGCAGGGCGCCGAGCTCGTCCCCGACGGGCGGCGGGGCGGGCGCCAGGGCGGCCAGCAGCCCGAGCACCCGGCCCCCGGCGGCCTGCACGCCGGGCATCGCGAAGCCGTCGACCGGCGTGCCCTCGCCCTCGCCCTCCCAGCCGGCCTCGCCCTCCCAGCCGGCCTCGGTCTCCCAGCCGGCCTCGGCCAGGACCCGCACCTCGCACAGCGGATCGGCGATCAGCAGCGCCCACTCCGCGGTCTCCGCGTCCACGGGGTCGGGCCCGGCCTGCGGCTTCGGCCGCAGCCCCGGCACGGACCGGCCCCCGGCGCCGAGGGTGGCCCCGAACCGGTCGCCCCAGTAGCAGGAGTCGACGACCGCGCCGGGGAACCTGGCCGCCAGCCGCTCCCGGACCAGTGCGAACAGCGTGTCGTGCCGCTCGCGCCGCACCCCCGTACCGTGGACAAAGAGAAATCGCACCGCTGCCCCGCCCCCTCACGCAGTCGCCCCGCCCGGCACCATAGCGCCGCCCGGCCAACAACGGCCCCGGAACGCGGAGTTCGGCTCGGCGACCCCCTGGCGGGAGCGGGACGCCGGGACGCCGGGACGCCTCAGCCGCGCGGTACGACCGTCGCCAGGACCTGGGGCAGGGGGTACCAGTCGGCGGAGATCACGGAGGCGTGGCGTCCCGCGAGGAGTGTGAGGCGGTCGCGGGCCTGGGCCTCGGTGGGGCGGGTGGAGTCGATGGCGGGGGCGACGCTGTGGGCGTCGGTGGCGATCAGCAGGTAGTAGTTGCGGTCGTACCAGCCGGTGTCGATGGAGCCCGCCGCGTACGCGCTCGCGTCCCCGTCGAAGATCACGAACCAGGGGCGCAGGGAGGCGTCGGCGTAGCGGGTGCGCGGGTCGCCCGGCTCGGCCCGGTGCACGGCGGGGAAGGCGGCGGCCTGGCCGAGCCGGCCCTGGGCGGCGAGGGAGCGCAGGTGGATGGCGTACTCGCGGTCGGTCCACAGGGTGTCGGAGCCGTTGCCCTCCTCCACGGTGCCGGGGATCAGCTCCACGATGAACTTCCCCGCCAGGCCGGCGCGGCTGGGCCAGGCCCCGGCGCGGGCGGCGGTGTCGAGGTCGGGGTGTGCGGCCGCCAGCTGGCCGGGGCGGTAGACGGCGTCGCCGAGCTTCGCGGTCAGCAGCGCGTCGAGGTCGGCGGGGCCGCGCCCGAGGTTGGCGGCGAAGCCGTCCTTGAGCTCCAGCTTGAGGACGACCGGCCGGTGGCCGGGGTGGGCGTCGTGCCAGCTGCGGATGTCGGCGAGGCAGCCGGCGAGGTTCTGGTTGCGGGACTTCGTGCGCAGCTGGGCCGGGGTGGTGGCGTTCTCGCAGTTGTTGTCGTTGCCGAAGGGGTTGTTGTGGGAGACCCGCCACGAGCTGCCGAAGAAGTTGGTCCACACGTCGAGTTCGAGCATGGCGGCACCGGAGTCCAACGCGTCCGCGAAGTAGGGGTACTTGGCCTTCTCGTAGGCGTTGTGCACGCCGACGCCGGTCGATCCCGCGTACGGGAGGGCGTCGGCGGCCCCTGCCGAGGAGGCGCCGGCCGAGGAGGAGCCTGCCGCCGCGCCGGCCGGCGCCGCCGTGCCCAGGGCGAGGGCCACGGCCGCCAGCCCGGCCGTCACCGCACCCGCCATCCGGTTCCGCAATCTCATGCTCTCGGCTCCTGTCGATCGTTGGCGGCTCAAGTCGCGTGGAGCGTAGGGCAGTTGGGTGACATGCGGAAGGCCGGAGAGTGACGCGCACACGGCGGCGGGACCGGCTGTGAGCACGGACACGTCCCCCGTTCGGAACCGGGGCCGCCGCTCCCCCATCGAACGGAGAGTCGGACAGGTCAGCGGGGCGGGAGCACCACATGTTCAGCACGGTTCACGGGCGGGGGCAGGGACGGGGGCGGGGGCAGGGACGGAGCCGGGTCGCACGGGGCTCCGTGCTCGTCGGTCTCCTCTGCACCCTGGCCCTCGCGGGCCTCGGGTACGCCGCCTGGGAGCTGCGCGGCATCGCCGCCAACCGCGCGGACGGGGATCCGGCGCAGGGCATCTACCAGCAGGACCCCGAACGTGCCGACCGGACGGCGGCCGCGGTGCTGGACGGGATCGTCCGGGAGGACCCGGAGCCGCCCACGGACGGCAAGGCCTTCGCCGCCGGCGGCGCCCCGGTGAACTGGCGTTCCGCCGGGTGGCAGCCCTCCGACCCCCTGGTGGCCCGGCCCGCCGCCGCCGAGCCCGCGATCGGCGCACTGTTCTCCCCCGGCTCCGACGGGGACCCCGACCACCACTGCTCGGCCGTGGTGGTCCACTCCCCCGGCGGCGACCTCATCGCCACCGCCGCGCACTGCGTCCACGGCGGCGGCTTCCGCACCAACCTCGCCTTCGCCCCCGGCTACCGGGACGGCGTGGCACCGTACGGCATCTGGGTGCCCACCCGGATCGACGTGGACCCGCGCTGGACCGAGGACCAGGACCCCGACCACGACATCGCCTTCGTCCGGCTGCGCCGCCCCGGTTATCCCGGCCAGCGACTGGAGGACGTCACCGGGGCACAGACCATCGCCTTCGGGCCCGAACTACCCGCGCCCGCCCGGCTCGTGGGCTACCCGAACACCTCCGAGCAGCCGCTGGAGTGCCGCAACACCGCCCGCCCGGCCGGGCCGACGCAGCTGCGGCTGGACTGCGCGGACGTACCCCACGGCACCAGCGGCGGCCCGGTGCTGACCGACGGCCGCATCCTGATCGGGGTGATCGGCGGCCGCGACGGGGGCGGCGACGACGAGACCTCGTACAGCATCTACTTCGGCGACAGCATCCGGGCCCTGTACGAGCGCTCCACCACGTCCTGAGCACCCCGGCACCGGGTGCGCCTCGCCACGACACCGCCGCGCGGAGTGTTTTTCTAGAAAGGTCTTCCAGTATCAGGAGTTGCTAGGCTCGGTCGCGCAGATTCGGGACAGGCACACCGCACGCACACCGACGGGACCGCACCATGTCTCCTAAGCAACAGCGCGGCGAGGCCACCGTCGACCTCCTCCTCACCACCGCGCTGCGGGTGTTCGCCGAGTCCGGCCAGCAGGGGTTCACGGTGAACGCGGTCGTCTCGGCCAGTGGGGTCAGCCTCGGCAGCCTCTACCACCACTTCGGCAGTTTCGACGGTCTCGCCGCCGCGCTCTACATCCGGTGCATGGACCAGCTGTGCGACGACATGGTCACCGCCCTCACCCGGTGCCGCACCGCCCGCACCGGTGTGCGCGCGTGGGTGACGGCCTACCTGACGTTCACCCAGGAACACCGGGACGTGGCCCTGTTCCTGCACGCCTCCGCCTACTCCGGCTACCTCGTGGCCCACGCCGAGGAGATCGGCGCCGCCAAGGCGGAGAAGTTCGCGGCCATCATGCGGTGGCTGGAAGTGCGCATGCGGCGCGGCGAGATCGCCCCCCTCCCGGCCCCCGTCATCGAGGTCCTGGTCATGGGCCCCCTCGCGGAGGCCGCCCGGCGCTGGCTCTCCAGCACCTACGAGATCGACCTCACCGAGGCCGCCCGCTACCTCCCGGACCACATCTGGCGCTCGCTGCGCCCCGACCCCGACCCGTCCTGACGCCGGACCGGCCCCGCGGGGACCGGACCACCGCGTGGTCGCGGGCGCTGGCCTCTGGGTGGTTGTCCGTATCGTCGTCGTTCATGCCGCAGAGTCTCCTGCGCCGGTGGTGTTCGGGTCAGGCCCAAGCCGGGGCGCCCGGAGGCACCCGGGGGCGGACGGACTCACATCGGGGCGCCCACTTCCAGCCTCGCCGGCGTTTGAGGCGCGGGGTCTGGGGCGGAGCCCCAGGAAACCCGGCCGCGGCCCCGGATCCGCAGGCCAGTAGGCTGCGGGTCCGCCGTCTTTCCCATCCCGTCCCCGAGGTACCGCGCCGTGAGCTCCGCACCGCCCCCCATACCCGTGACGGTCGTCGGCCTCGGCGCCGACGGCTGGGCCGGGCTCATCGCCGCCGCGCGGTCCGCGCTGTCCTCGGCCGAGGTGCTGATCGGCGGCCCGCGCCAGCTGGACCTGCTGCCGTCCACCGAGTGCGCCGGTGACCGGGTGGCGTGGCCGAGCCCGCTGCGCCCCGCCGTGCCGAAGCTGATGGCCGAGCACGCCGGCCGCCGGATCGCGGTGCTGGCCAGCGGGGACCCGATGTTCTACGGGATCGGCCGCGCCCTTGCCGAGGAGCTCGGGCCGCGGTCCCTGCTGGTCCACCCGCACCCTTCGTCCGTCTCCTACGCCTGTGCCCGCCTCGGCTGGCCGGTGGAGGACACCGAGGTGATCACGGTGGTCGGCCGCCCCGTGGCCCGCCTCGCGGCCGCGCTCTACGAGGGGCGCCGGGTGCTGGTCCTCAGCGCCGGAGCGGCGTCCCCGAACGAGATCGCCGCTCTGCTTCGAGAGCGGGGCTTCGGCCCGAGCCGAATGCGGGTGCTGGAGCAGCTCGGGTCCGAGCGCGAGGACGCGTACGAGGGCCTGGCCGACAGCTGGGACCACGCGCCCGGCGATCCCCTGAACGTGGTGGCCCTCGACTGCCGCCGGGATCCGGCCCACGCCGCGCCGCGGCTCGGCGCGACCCCCGGCCTGCCGGATCCCGCGTACGAACACGACGGGCAGCTCACCAAGCGCCACGTCCGGGCCGCGACCCTGTGCGCGCTGGCCCCCGCCCCCGGCGAGCTGCTGTGGGACATCGGCGGCGGCTCCGGCTCCATCGGCATCGAGTGGATGCGGACGCACCCCTCGTGCCGGGCGGTGGCGGTGGAGCGCGTACCGGAGAGGGCCGCGCGGATCACCCGTAACGCGGCGGCCCTCGGCGTACCCGGCCTGCGCGTGGTCATCGGCTCCGCTCCGGAGGCACTCGCCGGACTCCCCGCCCCGGACGCGGTGTTCATCGGCGGCGGGCTGACCACACCGGGCCTGCTGGACGCGGCGTGGGCGGCGCTGGCCCCCGGCGGCCGGCTGGTGGTCAACACCGTCACCCTGGAGTCGGAGGCGGTCCTCACCGACCGCTACCGCCGTCACGGCGGCGAACTGGTGAAGCTCGCCGTCGCGCACGCCGTGCCGGTGGGCGGTTTCACGGGCTGGCGGCAGGCGATGCCGGTCACCCAGTGGTCGGTGACGAAGTCACCCAAGGCGCCGGGGGCACCCACATCTACGGCATCTACGGCATCTACGGAGAAGGATCGAACATGACCGTGTACTTCATCGGTGCGGGCCCCGGCGCCGCCGACCTGATCACGGTGCGCGGTGCCCGGACCCTGGCCGCCGCCCCGGTCTGCCTGTACGCGGGCAGCCTCGTGCCGCGCGAGCTGCTGGCCGAGTGCCCGGCGGACGCCCGGCTGGTGGACACCTCGCAGCTGAACCTGGACGAGATCATCGCCGAGTGCGTACGGGCCCACGCGGCGGGCCAGGACGTGGCGCGGCTGCACTCCGGCGACCCGTCGATCTTCAGCGCGGTCGCGGAGCAGATGCGGCGGCTCGACGCGGCCGGCATCCCCTACGAGGTCGTCCCGGGCGTACCGGCCTTCGCCGCGGCGGCGGCCGCCCTCAAGCGGGAGCTGACGGTCCCGACGGTCGGCCAGACGGTGATCCTGACCCGGATCGCCCAGCAGGCCACGCCGATGCCGCCCGGCGAGGACCTCGCCACCCTGGGCCGCAGCGGCGCGCTGCTCGTGCTGCACCTGGCCACCCGCTACGTGGACCGGGTCGTCGACGAGCTGCTGCCGCACTACGGGGCCGAGTGCCCGGTGGCGGTGGTGGCGATGGCCAGCCGCCCCGACGAGCTGATCCTGCGCGGCACCCTGGCCGACATCGCCGCCCAGGTGAAGGAGGCGGGCCTCGTCCGCACCGCCGTCATCGTGGTGGGCCGCACGCTGGGCGCGGAGCAGTTCCGCGACAGCCACCTGTACTCCCCCGAGCGCGACCGGCATGCCTGCTGAACCGGCTCCGGGCCCGGGTCCGGGCCGCGGCCCGGAACGGCACGTCCTGATCCTGGGCGGCACCACGGAGGCCCGCCGCCTGGCGGAGGCGCTGGCGCACGACACCTCGTACCGGGTGACCACCTCGCTGGCGGGCCGGGTCAGCTCGCCCGTGCTCCCGCCGGGCGAGACCCGGATCGGCGGCTTCGGCGGGCCGGGCGGGCTGGCGGCCTGGATCGCCGCCCACCGGGTCAGCCACCTGGTCGACGCCACCCACCCCTTCGCGGAGCGCATGAGCTTCAACGCGGCCGGGGCGGCGGCGCTTTCGGGCGTCCCGCTGCTGGCGCTGCGCCGCCCCGGCTGGTCGCCCGGCCCGGGCGACGCGTGGGCGTTCGCGGACTCCCTCGCCGAGGCGGCCGCCCTGCTGCCGGGCCTCGGCCGCCGGGTCTTCCTGACCACCGGCCGGATGGGCCTGCACGCCTTCGCACACCTCACCGACACCTGGTTCCTGGTGCGTTCGGTGGATCCTCCGGCCGCGCCGACGCCGCCACAGCTCGAAGTCCTGCTGGCCCGGGGGCCGTTCACCCTGACCGACGAGCGGGAGCTGCTCGCCCGTCACCGGATCGACGTCCTGGTCACCAAGGACAGCGGGGGCTCGGCGACCTCCCCCAAACTGACCGCCGCCCGCGAGGCGGGCGTCCCGGTCCTCGTCGTCCGCCGCCCGGCGGTCCCGGAGGGCGTACCGGAGGCGGACTCGGTGGCCGGGGCCCTGAACTGGCTCGACAGCACGGCAACTTCGTAGCCCCTCAGCCCCGCCGGCCCACCTCAGCTCCGCCGGCCCACCTCAGCCCCGCCGGCGTTTGAGGCAGGGGGCACCTCCCAGCGGTAGCTGGGGGAGGGTCCGGGCGGAGCCCGGTGCCCGGCGGAGCCGGGTTACGGGTACCGGCGCGGCGTCCACGTGATCCTCGACCCGTCGGCCCGCTCGGTGACCTGGGTCTGCGAGGAGCCGATCAGCAGGATGGTCCGCATGTCCACCTCGGACGGCTCCAGTTCGGCGAGCGTGACGATCCGCACCGACTGCTCCGGGCCGCCCACGTCGCGCGCGACGACCACCGGGGTCCCGGGCGCGCGCAGCTCCAGCAGCAGCTCGCGGGCCTGCGCCACCTGCCATGTCCGGCTGCGCGAGCCGGGGTTGTAGAGGGCGAGCACCAGGTCGGCCGAGGCGGCCGCGCGCAGCCGCTCCGCGATGACCTCCCACGGCTTGAGCCGGTCCGAGAGGGAGATGGTGGCGTAGTCGTGGCCGAGCGGGGCGCCGGCGGCGGCGGCCGCCGCGTTGGCCGCGGTCACGCCCGGCAGGACCCGTACGGGCACGTCCTTGTACTCCGCCTGCCCGGCCACTTCGAGGACCGCCGTGGCCATGGCGAAGACGCCCGGGTCGCCCCCGGAGACGACGGCCACCCGCTTCCCGCGCCGGGCGAGGTCGAGGGCGAACTCGGCGCGCTCCGACTCCACCTTGTTGTCGGAGCCGTGCCGGATCTGGCCAGGCTTCACGGGAACCCGGTCCAGGTACGTCGTGTAGCCGACCAGCACCTCGGCGTCGGCCAGCGCGCGCCGGGTCTGCGGGGTGAGCCACAGCGGGCCCGCCGGGCCGGTGCCGACGACCACGACCTCGCCGGGGCCGGACGGCACGCTGCCCGGGTTGCCGATCCGGCTGGGGACCACGGCGACGGCGAAGTAGGGCACGCTCTCCGGGTCGGTATCGGCCAGCGATCCGGTGCGCTCGCCGGCCATGGTGGCGCGCTCGACGTAGCGGGCCTCGGCGAGCCGGCCGCTGTTCTCCATCGCGCCCCGTACGGCGGGGAAGGTCCGGCCGAGCTTCATCACGACCGCCGAGTCGGTGGCGGCGAGGCGGGCGGTGAGTTCCTCTTCGGGCAGGGTGCCGGGGAGGATGGTCAGGACCTCCTCACCCTCCACGAGCGGCGTGCCGAGCCGGGCGGCGGCGGCGCTCACCGAGGTGACGCCGGGGATGACCTCGGTCTCGTACCGGTGCGCGAGCCGCTTGTGCATGTGCATGTACGAGCTGTAGAAGAGCGGGTCGCCCTCCGCCAGCACCGCGACGGTCCGGCCGGCGTCCAGGTGGGCGGCCAGGCGGGCGGCGGCGGACTCGTAGAACTCCTCCATCGCGCCCTGGTAGCCCCCGGGATGGTCGGTGGTCTCGGTGGTGACCGGGTAGACCAGCGGTTCCTCCACGTGGTCCGCGCGCAGGTGCTTCGCGGCGATCGAGCGGGCGATGGACCGCCCGTGCCGGGCGCTGTGGTAAGCGACGACGTCCGCCTCGCCTATCACCTCGACGGCCCGCAGGGTCATCAGGTTCGGGTCGCCGGGCCCGAGCCCGACCCCGTAGAGGCGGCCCTTGGCCCGGGTGGTGGCGGTGCTCATTCGGCCACGCTCGCAATGGCGTTGACGGCGGCCGCGGCGATGGCGCTGCCGCCCCGCCGGCCGCGCACGATCAGGTGGTCGAGCCCCGAGGGGTGGGCGGCGAGGGCGTCCTTGGACTCGGCGGCGCCGATGAAGCCGACGGGGACGCCGATGACGGCGGCCGGGCGCGGGGCGCCCTCATCGATCATCTCCAGCAGGCGGAACAGCGCGGTGGGCGCGTTGCCGACGGCGATCACCGAGCCCTCCAACAGCCCGCGGTCGCGCCAGACTTCGAGGGCGGCGGCGCTGCGCGTGGTGCCCATCTTCGCGGCGAGGTCGGGCACGGCCGGGTCGGAGAGGGTGCAGATCACGTCGTTGCCGGCGGGCAGCCGCTTGCGGGTGACCCCGCTGGCGACCATCTGTACGTCGCACAGGATCGGCGCACCCGCCTCCAGCGCGGCGCGGGCCCGCAGCACCACCTCGGGCGTGTAACCGAGGTCCTGCGGCAGGTCGGTCATTCCGCAGGCGTGGATCATGCGCACCGCGACCTGGGCGACCGAGGCGGGCAGCCCGGAGAGGTCCGCCTCGGCGCGGATCGTGGCAAAGGACTGGCGGTAGATCGCGGCGCCGTCCTTCTCGTACTCGAACACGGTGTACTCGCTCATTTCTGCACTGCGTCTTCGGGCTGTGCGTCTTCAAGAACCGGGAGGTTGTCAGTTACGTGATCTGCGTGCGGTGTGCTCCGTGCGTGCGGTGCGTTGCGTGCGTCGGCAAGGGCACGGGCGAGCGAATGGTCGGGTACGCCGTGTCGCGCGTCGCGGCCTTCGACGTGCAGGGCGTATCCGGCGGGGGTGGCGACCAGGTCCACCCAGGCGGCGCCGCGCGGGTGCCCGCACCGCCGCTCGCATCCGGACCAGTGGACGGCCAGCGGCCCCCGGGCCCGTTCCATGACGGCTTGCGCGTCGGCGCGTACGTCGGCGAGTGCCTTGGCGCAACCGGGCTTGCCGGTACAGGCGGTGACGGACCGCCAGGGACTGTCGGGCGCGGCGACCAGCCCTGCTTCGGCGAGCGCGGCGAGCGCGCCCGCGGCCGCATCGGCCGGCAGGCCGGGGACGACGACGCCCCGCCAGGGAGTCAGGCGGACCCGGCCCGTGAGGTCGGCCAGCTGACGCCACTGCGCGGTGGTCAGCCGCCCGAGGGGCGCGAGCACGCAGAGCGCGGAGGTGTCGGCGGTGCCGGGCACGATGCCGGGCTCGGGCGGCTGTCCGGGCCGCGGTGGCGGTGCGGTCGCGGGGGTCGCACCGATCCCCGCAGCGGCCAGCCGAGCGGCCAACCCCACACCCAGGAGGGCGTGTTGGGGGGGCAACTCGGCCACCCGCCAGGCCTTGGTCCCGGCGTCCCGTACGGCGTCGAGAAAGCACTCGGCGGCCGTCAGGGCGGCCCGGGGAGCGTCCTGCGCGGAGACGAGAACCGCTTCCCGCGGGTCCCCCGCCCACAGCAGGGCCCGGTCGGCGCCGTGTGCGGTGAGGTTCACGTCCGCCGCGAGCGAGGTCACGTCACCGCGGCCGTCGTCGAGGGCGAAGAGGAAACGCCCGGAGAGCCCGGCCGCCGCCTCGCTCGCGCACAGCAGCCGGTCCAGCTCCGGCACCCAGGGCGACACATCGGGCAGCCCCCGCCGGTCGAGGCCGGTCAGCGGCGAGGCAACGATGTTGCGGACCCGCTCGTGCGTGGGCGCGGGCAGCAGTCCAGCGCCCGCCAACAGCTCGGCCAGTTCCCCGCCGCAGCTCTCGCCGAGGCCGCGCAGCTGCACGTTGCCGCGCGAGGTGAGGTCGACATGGCCGTCGCCGAGCCGGTCGGCGACATCGGCCACCACCCGGGCCGCGGCGCCGCCGAGCAGCCCACCCGGTATCCGGACCCGCGCCAGGAACCCGTCGTCCGCCGCGTGCAACCGCAGCGCACCGGGGCAGGCGTCACCGCGCTCCCGTATGACGGGTTCGTCCCGCGATGCGGCGGAAGGGGGCTGGGGCATGGCGGCGAGCATACCCACGATTCCCCTCCCCCGACCTGTGTCCGTCGCCACCCCCACCAGCACTCGAGGCCCGGGCCCCTGCCAATCCAGCCCCGCCGGCGTTCGAGGCGCGGGCCCCGGGGCAGAGCCCCGCCCACCCAGCTCAACCCGACCCCACCCAACCCAGCCCGAGCCCATCCAGCCCAGCCCGAGCCCACCCAGCCCAGCCCGAGCTCATCCAACTCACCCCGGCCAAATCCAGCCCCGCCGGCGTTTGAGGCGCGGGGCCCGGGGCAGAGCCCCGGCAGCGGCGCCGCACCCGACAACGCGCCAGCCCCGGCACCCACCCCGCCCAAGCCCAAGCCCAAGCCCAGGCCGGCGCAGCCCCGGCACCCACCCCGCCCAAGCCCAAGCCCAGGCCGGCGCAGCGCCCCGACCCCACCCCGCCCGAGCCAGCGCAGCGCCCCCGCCCCTAAGATGACCCCCGGCGGACCACACGGCCCGCCGTCGCCGAGGACGGCGACATGGGAGGAAGCCCGGTGCGATTCCGGCGCGGTCCCGCCACTGTGAACCCCGCGGAGCGATCCCGCGACCGGGGTGAGTCAGGAACTCCCGCTGTCCTCACTGCCCGGGGCGCGGAAACCCCGAGGAAGGCCTGCCGCCGCATGATCCTGCTGCTGTCGACGTCCGACACCGATCTGCTCAGCGCCCGCGCCGCGAACACGGCGGACGGCCCCGTCCCGTACCGGTTCGCGAACCCCTCCCGCCTTCCCCTCGACGACCTCCCCGGCCTCCTCGACGGAGTCGACCTGGTCGTCGTACGGCTCCTCGGCGGCCTGCGCGCCTGGCAGGACGGCCTCGACCTGCTCCTGGCCCCCGCCCAGACCCGCCCGGTCGTCGTCCTGACCGGCGAACAGGCCCCGGACGCCCAGCTGATGGAGGCCTCCACGGTCCCGATCGGCATCGCGGCCGAGGCGCACGGCTACCTCGCGCACGGCGGCCCGGCCAACCTCGACCAGCTGGCCCGCTTCCTGTCGGACACCGTGCTGCTCACCGGCCACGGCTTCGAGCCGCCCGCCGCCGCCCCCACCTGGGGCCCCCTGGAGCGCACCGCGCCAGAGACCACGCCGCCGCGGACCACCGGCCCCAAGGTCGCCGTGCTCTACTACCGCGCCCACCAGATGAGCGGCAACACCGCCTTCGTGCACACCCTCTGCGAGGCCATCGAGGCCCACGGCGCCCAACCGCTCCCCCTCTACGTCTCCTCCCTCCGCACCCCGGAACCGGGGCTCCTCCAGGCACTGGAGTCCGCGGACGCGATCGTCACCACCGTCCTCGCCGCCGGCGGCACCCGCCCCGCCACCGCCTCGGCGGGCGGTGACGACGAGTCCTGGGACGCGGGCGCGCTCGCCGCGCTCGGCGTGCCGATCCTCCAGGCCCTGTGCCTGACCGGCTCCCGCAGCAACTGGGAGGAGAACGACGAGGGTCTGTCCCCCCTCGACGCCGCCACCCAGGTCGCCGTGCCCGAGTTCGACGGCCGCCTGATCACCGTCCCGTTCTCCTTCAAGGAGCTCGACGAGGACGGCCTGCCCGCCTACGTGGCCGACCCCGAGCGGGCCGCCCGGGTCGCGGGGATCGCCGTACGCCACGCCCGCCTGCGCCACATCGAGCGCCGCGACAAGAGGATCGCCCTCGTCCTCTCCGCGTACCCCACGAAGCACTCCCGCATCGGCAACGCGGTCGGCCTGGACACCCCGGCCAGCGCGGTGGAACTCCTGCGCACCCTCATCGCCGAGGGCTACGACTTCGGCCCCGTCCCGGAGATCCCCGGCCTCGTCTCCGGTGACGGCGACGAGCTGATCCGCGCCCTGATCGAGGCCGGCGGCCACGACCAGGACTGGCTGACCGAGGAGCAGCTGGCCCGCAACCCGGTCCGCATCCCGGCCGCCGACTACAAGCGCTGGTTCGCCGAACTCCCCGCCGACCTCCGCGCGAGCGTCGAGGAGCACTGGGGCGAAGCCCCCGGCACCATGTTCGTCGACACGTCGGCCAACCCCGAGGGCGACATCGTCCTGGCGGCCCTGCGCCGCGGGAACCTCCTGATCCTCATCCAGCCGCCGCGCGGCTTCGGCGAGAACCCGATCGCGATCTACCACGACCCCGATCTGCCGCCCTCGCACCACTACCTGGCCGCGTACCGCTGGATCCAGGCCCGCGCGGAGGACGGCGGCTTCGGCGCCGACGCGATGATCCACCTGGGCAAGCACGGGAACCTGGAGTGGCTGCCGGGCAAGAACGCGGGCCTGTCCGCCTCCTGCGCCCCGGACGCCGCCCTGGGCGACCTCCCCCTCATCTACCCCTTCCTGGTCAACGACCCGGGCGAGGGCACCCAGGCCAAGCGCCGCGTGCACGCCACCCTCGTCGACCACCTGGTGCCGCCCATGGCCCGCGCGGAGTCGTACGGGGACATCGCGCGCCTGGAGCAGCACCTGGACGAGTACGCCCAGATCTCCGCCATGGACCCGGCGAAGCTGCCGGCCATCCGCGCGCAGATCTGGACCCTGATCCAGGCGGCGAAGCTCGACCACGACCTGGGCCTCGAAGAGCGCCCGGACGACGAGGGCTTCGACGACTTCCTCCTCCACGTCGACGGCTGGCTGTGCGAGGTCAAGGACGCCCAGATCCGCGACGGCCTGCACGTCCTGGGCGGCGCGCCGACCGGCCCGGCCCGGGTCAACCTGGTCCTCGCCATCCTGCGCGCCCGTCAGATCTGGGGCGGTACGACGGCCCTGCCCGGCCTGCGCGAGGCGCTCGGCCTCGACGAGTCCGCGGCCACCCGTACCTCGGCGGACGCCGTCGAGGAGACGGCCCGCGCCCTGGTCCAGGCGATGGAGGACGCGAACTGGGACCCGTCGGCCGTCGCTTCGGTCGCGTCGGCGTACTCCGCGGACGTCACCGCGGTACTGGACTTCGCCGCCCGGGAGGTGGTCCCCCGCCTGGCCGGCACGGTGGACGAGATCGCCCACGTGGTCGCCGCCCTGGACGGCCGGTTCGTGCCCGCCGGCCCCTCGGGCTCGCCCCTGCGCGGCCTGGTCAACGTCCTTCCGACGGGCCGCAACTTCTACTCGGTCGACCCCAAGGCCGTCCCCTCCCGCCTCGCGTGGGAAACCGGCCAGGCCCTGGCCGACTCCCTCCTCACCCGCTACCGCACGGACAACGGCGCATGGCCCGCCTCCGTCGGTCTGTCCCTGTGGGGCACGAGCGCGATGCGCACCTCGGGCGACGACGTGGCGGAGGCGCTGTCGCTGCTCGGCGTCCGCCCGGTCTGGGACGAGGCCTCGCGCCGCGTCACCGGCCTCGAAGCGATCCCGCTCGCCGAGCTCGGCCGCCCGCGCATCGATGTGACGCTGCGCATCTCGGGCTTCTTCCGCGACGCGTTCCCGCACGTGATCGGCCTCCTGGACGACGCGGTCCGCCTGGCGGCGTCCCTCGACGAGCCCGCCTCGGAGAACTACGTCCGCGCCCACGCCCAGGCGGATCTGGCGCTCCACGGCGACGAACGCCGCGCGACGACCCGTATCTTCGGCTCGCGCCCGGGTACGTACGGCGCCGGCATCCTCCAGCTGATCGACTCCCGCGACTGGCGTACGGACGCCGACCTCGCGGAGGTCTACACGGTGTGGGGCGGGTACGCGTACGGCCGCGGCCTGGAGGGCCGCCCCGCGCGCGACGAGATGGAAACGGCCTACAAGCGCATCACGGTGGCCGCGAAGAACACCGACACCCGCGAGCACGACATCGCGGACTCGGACGACTACTTCCAGTACCACGGCGGCATGGTGGCCACGGTCCGCGCCCTGCGCGGCACGGCCCCGGAGGCGTACATCGGCGACTCCACGCGCCCCGAAACGGTCAAGACCCGCACCCTGGTGGAAGAGACCAGCCGGGTCTTCCGTGCCCGCGTCGTGAACCCCAAGTGGATCGAGGCGATGCGCCGCCACGGCTACAAGGGCGCCTTCGAACTCGCGGCCACCGTCGACTACCTCTTCGGCTACGACGCCACGACGGGCGTGGTAGCGGACTGGATGTACGACAAACTCACGGAAACCTACGTCCTGGACCCGGAGAACCGCGCCTTCCTGGAGGAGGCCAACCCCTGGGCCCTGCACGGCATCGCGGAGCGCCTGCTCGAAGCCGAATCGCGCGGCATGTGGGAAAAGCCGGACCCGCAGATCCTCGAAGCCCTCCGCCAGGTCTACCTGGACACGGAGGGCAACCTGGAGGGCGAAGCGGAGTAACTCCCCGGGCCTCCGCGACGAAGGCCGTCCTCCTCACCCTCCCAGGGCGAGGAGGCCGGCCTTTTCCACAGCCGAGTCCGCGAACCCCGAGTACGCGAACGAGACCGCCCGGCGACCGCACGTCCCACCCGGACCGCGCGCCGGTCGCCGGTCGCCGCCTGATCCTCCCTAGACCTTGGCGATCTGGTTCAGCCCGACGAGCGCCTTCGCCCACCGCACGTACTTCAGCTGCCCGAAGTCGGCGACGGTCCTGACCCTGAACGCCTCCCGCAACAGCTCGCCGTCCTTGTCACTGACGCCCTTGAGCGCGGCCACAGGAGCCGCGAGCACCTCGGAGAGGGACTTGTCGACCAACGCCTTGTCGAGCACCTGGTCCAGATCGATCGCCATGAGTGTCCTCCTGGAACGCCGGAACCGAATATCGGGGCAAACCTGAACCAATCAGATAATCACTCCACACTCCGACACCCCGAACCTCCTGCGACCACCGGAGTGAGACCCCGGTCGACCCGCTTCACGCTCTTCCTCCGCCACACCATCGCTGCAGTGGCCGAGTTCCCCGGCGCACGCTCGCTTACTGAGATTGAACTCGTGGTGTCGTAGGGGCTGATGGCGGATCGTTGGCTGCGGTATCACCGGGGCATGCGGTATCCACAAGGGGGCGGGCTGACCGCCGAACGTCAGCAGTTTCGCGAGGGATTACGGCTTCAGGCGGCGGAGCGGTTCGCTCGGGGTGAGGCCAGTGCGGTGATCGCGAAGGACCTGCGGGTAAGTGTCC